>NZ_JBHLWH010000021.1:0-238859 GCF_042433045.1 Citricoccus parietis
CACCGAAAAAGCCGCAGCCTAAAGGCCGCCTAACACACCGTGGTACCGCTTGACTTGAAAAATTCCGCCCGGGCAGAGGTGTACGCGCGGCGCACGGTGGACTCCTGCCAGGTGGCCAGACCTGTGGGGGACAGGTAGCCGTCGGCGGTCAGGTCTCGGGCAATCTGGTTGAAGGACTCTCCCGCGTCGCGCCGCTCGCAGATGCGGTTCAGCAGTGCAGCCGGTATCGCTGTGCGTCGCCCGTTGTGCTTACCGTCGCGCTTGCGAGCCGCGAGCGCTTCCTTGGTGCGCTGGGAGATCATGCGCCGCTCGAACTGGGCGAATGTGGCGAGCATGTTGGCCATGGCCTCGCCCGCTGGCGTGGAGAGGTCGATGGCCACGTCCAGCATCACGAGGTTCCAGCCCTGCGCCTGTGCGGTCTCCATGATGTCGGCGGCGTTCTTCATTGAGCGCGCCATGCGGTCCATCTTGGTGACCGTGAGAATGTCTGCCCGGCCCGAGCGCAGTAGGTCCAGCGCTCGGCGTAGCTCGGGGTTGATGTACTTGCCCGATCGGCCTAGGTCCATCAGGATTTCTAGGTCCCAGTCCCGCCGCGCGGCTTCCTCGCTGAGCTGGCGGACTTGCGCGGCGACGCCCAGCCCGGATTCCTCCTGCTCCTCGGTGCTGACGCGTACGTAGCCCAGGGCGCGCTTGCGTGCGTTCACCATGCCAGCACTGCCTGTAGGACGGCGCGGATGTCCTCGCGGTGGTACATCTGTTTGCTGCCGTCTTCCAGCTCGATGGCGATGAGGTCGCCGTAGCCGTGCCAAAAGTGGATCGGCGCGGTGTCCGTGATGGACCGCAATGTCGATTCCTGCATCGTGGGTTCCTCTCTCAGTGCCAGAAGCCAGCCGGGACGCGCTTGGTGCGCACTGCTCGCATGCCGGGTTCGTAATCCGCGTCGAGGGTCTCCTGCGCCTTCTTCTTGGCTTCCGTGGCCGTGCTGGCCTTCACGTCGATTTCCTCGCTGTACTCGCCGCGCCCGTCATTAGGGTGCGTGCAGTAGACGACAAAGTTGTCTTGGGTCATGGCATTTCTCCTAGTCAGAGGCGGAATCGTCCGGTTGCGCCTTCCGCCTGACGAGGAACCGTACTCTAAAGTGACGCAGATCACTACATGGCTTCTAATGGCCTGTCAAGGGGCTGATGGCCCGTTGCCCGGCTCGGACTGGTTTATCCCAGGAGCGGCCAGTTCTGCCCAGACAGGGTGGGTGTATTGGCTCGCGACTGCGAGCGCTTCACCCGCCAACGCCAAGAACCCGTCGGGCGAGCGCGTCAGGACATCGTCCGCAAGGGTCACGCCGATGTGTCGTTTGGTCGACACCGGTGCCCACCTGAGCATGTGCGCCAGCCGCGAGCCGTTGGCGTCTGGATATGCGGCGAACACTGCACGCGTCCAGATCGCTTCGCTGTCGGCTGCGATCAGTACTTCGGCGAGCGCAGCCACCGCCAGGTCCCGGTGGTCCACGATCATCTCCGACGCTTGCGGAGTCGTACCGGCGATGGCGTGGGCGCGGGTGGTGCCTCTTCCACGGCGGGCCGTTCGTCAGTTTCACCGAGGTCCACAAGGAATTCGCCTGAAGAAACGGCTTGGTCGAAGACCGACACCTTCAGATCCACCGCGTTCTTCCCGGCGTAGCCAGCCCGGTTCAACAAGTCCTGCGCAATCTGCACTCGGACCTTGATGTCGTTCTTCGAGTCCTGCATGAACAGCACCAGCAGCTCAGCGGCGTTGTCGGCCGCTTCTGCGATCCGCTCTGCCGCCTTCTTGCGCACCTGTGGAGCTCCACCGCCGTGCTTGCGACAGACAGTGGCGCCCTTGATCGGATAGTTCCTGCACGGTTCCCCATTCGTCCTGCGCGCCTTACACCTGGACGCTCCTTCGGTCTTCAGTTCCATCAGTCCTTCTCCACTTCTTGTCATGTGCACTTCTCTTCCTCCTCAGGTGACCCGGGGTGGGTCGAGTGAGTGACCCCGCCCCGACCTACTTCGTAGGGGTCGGGGGTCACCTCACTTTTCGACAACTGACCCGTGACCCGGGGGTAACCCGGGGTTACTTTCCGTGCTCATTCCCGAACCCAGAAATTCTGTGGAGAGTTCCGGGACGCTCCGCGCCGCTCCACCCTCAGCGGACCATCCTTACCGCACAGATCGGCCAGTACAGATTCGAGAATCGGCTTACCGATGTTGTTGCCGGTGGTACCGCCCAGAATCTTGTTCTGGGTAGCCCCGGGGTGCTCACGCACGTACGCGACCAACAGTTCCTCGGCCCTTCGGCGCTTGACCGACCCCTGCACGGTCGAGAGCTTGGCCTTGGCGTGCGCGCGCTCGGTGCCTTCCGTGGCCTCCTTCTGTGCCGCGTATTGCACCGCCGTCATGCCTGCGGACTTCTGCAGCACCAACGAGTCGCCCACCAACACCGGGTCCAGCACCAACGCCAGCTTCTCGGCGTTCTTCTGCTTTTCCTGGACCAAACCTGTCTGACCGCCGTTGAGGGGTTCGGCTCGGATATGTGCCCCGGCGCGCATCCGCAGCCAGTCGCCACCCCGGGCACGACCTCCTGCGGCGTTGGTGTGGTGGCCGACGATGACGGCTATGTCCAGGTACTGGGCCACGGCCCGTAGGCCACGGGTGACCAGTTCCATGCCCTCGCCGTTTTCCTCGCCGGTCATGAACTCCACCAACGGATCAATCACGACGGCCACGACTTTGCACTGCTGCTCTCGCTGAAAGCGCTCAACCGTTCGCACCACGCCCGCTGCACCGCGCGGAAGCGTGAGGTCAATGTTGCGGCCGAAGTACAGCCCCGGGGTGTCGGAGCCGTCGGTGTTGAATCTGTCCCATGCCTGGATGCGGGGTGTGAGCTGTTGCAGGCCCTCGCCCTGGAAGAACAGGACGGCCCCGTGCTGGACCGGCTGGCCCTGCCACTTCGTGCCCCGGCGTATCGACTTGGCCATGTCCAACAGTGCGAAGGTCTTCTTCGCCCCGGGTTCGCCATAGAGCACCGAATAGAAGCCCTGCGGCACCCAGCCATCGATGACAAACTGGGGCGGGTCCAGCGCGAGCACCTGCCCGTCTGACAGACCGTCCTCGACATAGTCCAGACGCTGGTCGTCACCGGCAAGGAACAGCGCCTCGACAGCCTCCAGCACCGCGTCCCTACCGTCAGCCGGGGCCTCCTGCCCCACCCGGTCCGTTTCCTCTGTCAAGCGTCCGGCAGTGCCGCCGTACCGGGTGAAGTAGTCCGTGATGTCTTCACCCGAACCAGATTCCAACCCCAACGCCGTCAGGTCGAGCACATGCGGCGTCGCCCCGGCGGACCGCAGACGGTCCGCCAGCTTGGCCGCCCCTTTAGCTCCGGCAGCGTCCGCGTCGTAGGCGATGAACACCCGCCGCCCGTTCAGAGCAGACAGATCCTTGGGTGGCACGGACGCCCCGCCGGTCCCCGTAACGGCGACGTACTGACCCTCGCTCTGCTGATTGGCCAGCAGGGCGTCCCATTCGCCTTCACAGAACAGCACCGGGACTGTCCCGGGGGCCTCCTGCAGGACCTGCGCCGGATACAGCATGGACGAGCTGTAGCCCTTCCACGAGATCATCTTGCTCTTGCTGGAGCCGGGCTTGTAGCGGCGGACGTTGCGAAGCTTGCCCCGTAGTTTGATCGGGATGGTCAGTCGTTCGCCGTCGAAGCCGATCTTGTACCGGGCCAACGTTTCCTCGGTTAGTCCTCGTTGGCTGGTGAGGAACCCCAGCATGTCCGCTTCCACTGAGTCCGGGTTTTGGGCCCGATCCTTCAACCGGTCGTGCCAGTCCAACCATGTGTCGCCGACATCGTTCAGGACTGGCGGCTCGGCTGGCACATCCGGCACGGCACGCAATGGCGACGTAGCACGACGACCTCGCTTTCGCAGGTTCAATACCGCACGCTTTCCCCGCAGGACATCGGCATCCACACCGAGGGCTTCCAACGCCGGCAAGATGTCTTCGACGGTTTCACAGCCCGCGTGGCACCACAGAACCACCGGCTGACTGTCCCCGACGCTCACGGACAGCGACGGCGACTTGTCGTTATGTGCGGGACAAACAGCCGTCCACTGGGTTGGTCCGGTCTGCCGATAGTCCGGCAGCCGGTCGAGGACGTGGGCCACGGCGTCCGGCGTCTCAGGCCAGTCTTCGTGCAGCGCTCTCATGCGCCCAGCTCCTTCACGCGTTCAGACAGGCGCATCACCCTGTGGCGGGCAGGGTTGAACGGCAGCGGTTCAGCATCGATCCAGACGGACACCCCGTGTCGCTCCGCGTCGGCGTCCATGTGGCACAGGATCTCGTAACCGCGCCAGGCATACTTTGGTGTCGGGCCGTTGCCGTAGAACACACCCCACAGTTCGGCCGCTAGAGCGCTCCCCGACCGTCCGAACAACCTTCCCCTCACCTCGTGGGCGCGGAGTCGCAGAGCAGCGTTTCCGGCCACGTCTAGCTGAGTCTCCTCGGGCGGGGTGACTGACCAGTCGATGCGCACCCTGACCGTAGCGCGCTCGACTTCAGTGAGGGACCGCACCGGCCAGCGCTTGGACAGAGGATCGCCGTTGCCGTCGTGGTCCTTGTAACTGTCGCGCACCCAGCGAGCCGAAACTTTCGGATAGGTGGCAACAGGGGCTACGCTTGTTTTGACCATGGTCTCCAGGAACCTTTCATTGGTCGAGGTGGCCCCGTGCGAGCTAGAAGGCTCGAACGGGGCCACTGGTCTTGGTGGATGGATTAGAGGACTGGAAAGCGCACCAGGTACTGACGCTTGATCCTCGAGTACTTGCCCTCTAGGCGGGATAGCGATCCCACGGGATCTTCCAGGTCGGTCAGAATATTGGCGATGCGACCTTCCATCTGGAAGACCTGTTTGGCGAGGTACTCGACGCTTGCCTCCAATCCGAAGAATTCGTCGAGTTTGGCCTCGTCCATCACTGCCGAGCCGTCGAACTCGGCATTGAGTTCGGCGATCCGAGCCGTCTTCGCCTGGAGCTCACCGAGCTTCCCGTTGAGATCGGCATGGAAAGCTACGGCATCCGCCGCTTGGCGGTCTGCATGGGCCGTTACCGCGCGATTCAGATCACGGATGGTCTCTTGCATTGCCTTCTTGCCATCCGGAGTCTGCGCGTACACACCCACGGCCTGATTGTTAAGGACGGTGTCGATGGCTTGGTTGATGGTCACGGCGCTGTTCATCGTTCGGCTCCTGCCTGGCGGCGCTTGCGGGACGCGACCCGTAGCTGGTCTGTGATCTGCTTGGTTTCCTGTTGGGCGATGGACTTCTTCGCGGCTATCTCCTGCCCACGGCTCAGGGTGTCCAAGGCCTTTTCCACGTCTCGCAACGGCGCGAGCTGGGACAGCTTCGTTGCCGCGCCCCGGCTGCTGGCCGTGGGGCCGAGCTTCGTTCCTCCGATGTCAATGGTGGTCATTTCGTTGTCTCCTTCTTTTGGGTGGTGTGAGTTGGGGTTGGCGTAACGAGAGCTGGGAAGCCCACTTCGTTGAGGTGTTGGACCAGGGCTCGGCGAATGATCGAACGCTTGGACTCGCCTGTCATCTGCGACAAATAGGTAAGGGCGTCGAACGTCGCTGTATTGACGTTGAGATGGACTTGATGTTGTCGCCCGTCCAGGGGCGTACCGGTTCGGTGAAATTCCTCAGACACTTGGTCTCCTTGAGGTTCGGGGTAGTGATTGCGGCTGAAGACCGCGAGAATTGAGGTCATGACTAACGACAGAAACGTCCCTGAAACTGACCTGATGAAGAAGGGTGCTCCCGGCGGGTACCTGAAACGAAAGCCATGGGTCCCTCCGAGGACGGCCAGGGAGAGGGAAGAGGCATCGGAGTACACCGGGGAACCGCTGCGCCAGCAGGCAAGTGGCCTTCGCCGCTAGAGCGCCTCTACGGTGTTCCGGGCGATGTAGTCGTCCAGGTCAGACTGACGAAAGCGCACGAACCTGCCCACCTTGACGTAGGTAATCTCGCGCCGGGCCACGGCATCCTGCAATTGCCTCTCGGTCATTCCGAGAGATGGCGCGGCCACTGGGATCGCTAGATTCGGGGCTTGGGGGTTCTTGAGGTTGGTTGCCATTGGTACTCCAGGGGACTCATGGAGCTGCATCTGGACGACAAAAAGCCCAGCAGCTCCAACGTTGATCGTTGGTGCTACCGGGCTAGGTAGTCTCTGGTGTCTTCTACGGCCTGACGGACAAAGCGTCAGATCAGTTGAACCCAAATGACAGTGCTACTCGTTCGTATAATCGTCCGCTCGTATCGGACGAGAAGTACGTTAGCCGCTGCGGCTCGGTTCGGCAACACGACGACCGACCCGTTCGGGGATCCCGCCGAAAACCCGTCGGAATCCCGCCCGACTGGGCCGGACGCCCCAATCCGGATGGGTACGTTTTAGCCCGCTTGGACGGGTGCACTTCTGCGAAAGCGCGGGTCTAATCGGATCCAAGCGTATAGAAGCGTTACCCCTCGTCAATGCCGCTAATCGGCCTTGTAAACAGGGGGTCACCGGTTCGAATCCGGTAGGGGGCTCCACCGCCGTCCTGCGCCCTCCGCGCTGGATAGCCTAGGGACATGAATTCGTTCCTGGACCCGCGGGCTCCGTATATCCCGTTGTTCGGGGCGGACCACCTGCTGGCCCTGGGGATGGTGCTGGCAGCCTTGGCCCTGCTGCTGGCGTTCCGCCGCCAGGTGCGGGACTTTGCCCCGGTGCTGCGCTGGGGCTTCCTGGTCCTGGCCCTCGTACAACAGGTGGCCCTGTACAGCTACCAGACGTTCGTGGCCGGCTGGGACTGGGGCGACTCCCTGCCACTGCACATCTCCCGCGTGACCACGCTGATCCTGATGGCGTACCTCATCACAGGGCGGCGCACGGTGCTGGAGGTGGGCTTCTACTTCGGTCTCTACGCGTACGCGACGTTCATCTACCCGCAGCGGATCCAGCCGATGGACCACCTCATGGGGTGGAGCTTCCTGGTCAGCCATGCCGTGACCATCCTGGTGCCGGTCCTCGCTGGGATCGTCGACGGATGGCGGCCCACCGTCCGCGGGCTGTGGCGGTCCTACGCCTGGTTCCTCGCATATTTCGGGGTAGTGCTGGGAGTCAACGCCCTCACGGACGGCAACTACTTCTACCTGAAGTTCCGGCCGTTCCTGCAGACCCTGCCCGACCCGCTCTACTGGCTGGCAGCCTGCGCGGCCACGTTGGCGCTGATGTGGATCGGCTACGCGGTGGCCCGGAGCATCCCCGTGCAGCGCGGAGTGCAGGGCGCCGAGGTCATCGCCCGGAGCGGTCTGTCAGCCAGGCCTTGAGGTCGCCGTGCTGCTCGGGGTTGTACAGCATCGAGTCGGCGGTCGAGTAGACCGAGGGGACGCCGCGGAGCCCGAAGTCGGAGAAGTCGGACATGGCGGCGGTGATCTGTGGGGCTCCACCGTCCTCGGTGACGCACTGCTCGACCGACGCGGTGCCTCCGCCGATGTCATCGGCCTGGGTCACCAGGGTGGCATCGTCCGGCTGGGCCGTTGCCTGCTCGAAGAGCCAGGACTGGAAGGCGTGCAGCTTGTTGCCGGCTGCCTCGTCCTCACTCCCGGTGCCCGCTTCCAGCGAACCCTCCAGGCAGTAGTACGCGTTGGCGGCCCGCGTGGACCAGGACTCCGGATCGCCCTGGCCCAGGAAGTCCACGATGCGGTAATCAGCCTCCAGCTCGCCACCGGACACCAGGCCGTGGATCAGGCCCCCGTTCTGCTCATGGAAGGCCGCGCAATGCGGGCAGGCGAAGTCCTCGAAGATCTGCACCCCGGAAGCCTCGGTCCCGGCCGTCTGCTCCGGTGCGGAGGACGAGGAGGCGGCCGGATCGGAGGAGCCGCCGTGCTCGGCATGGCGGATGGCATCGGCGCAACCCGTCAGAGCCACCACGGTGGCCGCCGCCAGGGCGAGGGTGACACCGAGCCGTGCCGGCCGGGGGGAGGATGTGGGGGAGGACGAAGTGGTGTCAGTGCTCTCGGCCGGGTTGGTGCGCATGACTGACATCCTAGGGGCGGTCCCGGACGGCGGAGGCGCCGTTTTCTGGTTCACCGCGTGTTCTGGTAGGCTTTCATAGCTGTTGGCCCCTCGTCAGAGTGCTGGCCCGGCATGATGGATCTTTAGCTCAGTTGGTTAGAGCGTTCGCTTCACACGCGAGAGGTCGCTGGTTCGAGTCCAGTAAGATCCACCACATCCTGAAGGGCCCGGAGCGGGCCCTTCAGTCGTTAACCGGGCGGTATCTCACAGGGCAGTACAGTGTTGTCCGGCGCCCACCGGATCAGGATGTGGCGGCGGCTCGGCAGGGAAGGGAGCGGCGGTGGAGAAGATCCCCGAAACCCGGTCTGGTCATCGGCACGCGCAGGAACCGCCCGCCGACCTCGCCCAGATCCCCATCATCAAGCCCTCCCGGCGCTCGCCGGAGGACTACCTCGACGCCACCGCCGGCACGGGCCCCGAGGCCGAACCGGAGACCGCGCCTGCGCCGACGTCGGCCATCGACTTCGCGCTCGGACCGGCGGCCGAGGCCGCCGGGCTCCCCACGACCGGTGGGCACCCCATGGCGCCGACCCCCACCCAGTCGGTCGAGACTGCCGACCCGGTGCGCACGGATTCCGGCACCACCGTGGTGGGCGGGCCGATCACGCCCGGCGGGGACGCCGGCGTCGGGCCGACCGATGCACGGCCGACCGACGGACCGCCGGGCGATGCGACCCTGACCGACACCCCGCTGACGGAACCGCCGGCCTCTGATCCGGTGCCGCAATCCGTGCTGGCGCCCTCCGAGCCGACCACGGGGGAGACCCCGGCGACGGCGCCGATCGGCACTACCGGCACCACCGGCACGGTCGGCGTCCCGGAGCGGGAGAAGAAGCCGTCGAAGGGCCGCCTTCGGTTCTCGGGCGGCTCCGCCTTCAAGCGGATGATGTACTCGGAGCCGCTGCCGACCCAGACGCTGTCCATCGTGGACCGGATCGCCACCAGCCCCTATGCCAACCCGTACCTGCGCACCACCCGCAACGCGGACGCCGATGCCCGGACCACCCTGGACTTTGCGCTGAAACTCGGCGAGACCATGTTCCGTTTCGGGGCCGGCGCCCTGGAGGTGGAGACCTCGATCATCGTGGTGACCCAGGCCTTCGGTGTCCACGAGACCGAGGTGGACATCACCAACCAGTCCATCGCCCTGAATTACGCGCCCAGCGGGAAGACCCCGTACTCCCTGCACCGCGTGGTGCGGTCCTGGTCGCAGAATTACGCCGGGCTGGCCCTGCTGCACCGTCTGGTCGCCGCGGTGGCCGCCGGGGAGATGGACCGGGACGAGGCTCAGCAGACCCTGGCTGACATCCGGCACAAGCCCAAACCCTTCCCGGGGTGGCTGACCACCGTGGCCGCGGGCCTGTTCTCCGCCACCTTCGTGGTGTTCATCGGCGGCGGAGTGGTGGGCGCCGGTGTGGCCTTCCTGTCCATGATGCTGATGATGACCGTGGTGGACCTGCTGGGCCGGGCCCGGATCCCGGAGTTCTTCTCCATCATGGCCGGCGGGTTCATCGCCACGATGATCGCGCTGGTGCTGTACACGTTGGACGTGGACCTCGCGCCGTCCCTCGTGGTGGCCGGCGGGATCATGCTGCTGTTGCCCTCGGGGCGCTTCGTCTCGGCCGTGCAGGATGCCATCAACGGCTTCCCGGTCACGGCGGCGGGCCGTTTCGTCTCGGCCTTCCTTGTCTTCGCCGCGCTGATCGCCGGGATTGTGGCCGCCACCGTGTTCGCCTCCATGCTCGGGGTCCGCGAGCTCGACCTGGCCCAGGAGCCCTTCGCGGACTACCCCGTGTGGCTGCTGGGCATCCTGGTGTTCGCGGCCGCCATCTGGAACTCCATCTTCGAGCAGTCCGAATGGCGCCTGCTGCTGCCCACCGCCGTGGTGTCCCTGGCCGGCTTTGCCGTGTATGTGGGTGCCGAGTTCATCGGCGTCGGGTCCCGGTTGACCCCCGCCATCGCCGCCGTGGCGATCGGCGCCCTGGGTCGCTACGTGGCCCTGCGCATGGGTGCCCCTCAGCTCGTGGTCGCCGTCCCCGGCATCCTCTTCCTGCTGCCGGGGCTGACCATCTTCCGTTCCATGTACAAGATCGCCATGGACACGGGGGAGATGATGGAGGGCGTCATCGGGCTCTTCAACGCCGCCGTCGTCATCATGGCCATCGCGGCGGGCGTGGTCCTCGGCGACACCATCGCCCGTCCGTTCACCACGGCCTTCCAGGCCAACGAACGGCGCCGCATCGGCCGTCGCTGACCGCGGCTCTCAGCCGATGCGCCAGTCGATCGGGGTGGCGCCAGCCTGCTGGAGCAACTCGTTCGTCCGGCTGAAGGGCTTCGAACCGAAGAACCCGCGGCGGGCGGACAGCGGCGAGGGGTGCGCGGACTCGACGATCCCCACCGGACTGGCCTGTGGCGCACATTCCTGCAGTACGGGAGCCATCTTCCGCGCATCGGCGCCCCAGAGGATCGCCACGAGCGGTGTGCCGCGGGAGGCCAGGGCCTGGACGGCGGCCTGCGTGATGCCCTCCCAGCCGAGCCTGCGGTGGCTGGCCGGCTCCCCGGCGGCCACCGTCAGCACGCGGTTGAGCAGCAGGACGCCCTGGTCCGCCCACGCGGTCAGGTCCCCGTGGGCGGCGGGCGGCACGCCCACATCGCTGGAGAGCTCCCGGTAGATGTTCGCCAGTGAGCGCGGCAGCGGGGACACGTGCCGGTCCACCGCGAAGCTCATCCCGATCGGGTGTCCCGGCGTCGGGTACGGGTCCTGCCCCAGGATGAGCACCTTCACCTGCTCGAAGGGCTGCCGGAAGGCGC
Organism: Citricoccus parietis; assembly: GCF_042433045.1. Lineage (NCBI taxonomy): Bacteria > Bacillati > Actinomycetota > Actinomycetes > Micrococcales > Micrococcaceae > Citricoccus > Citricoccus parietis. The sequence continues at coordinate 10,939 of NZ_JBHLWH010000021.1, forward strand.
GCAGCACGTTCTCCGGCGCGGGCAGGATCTGCTCTCCGGCCGCGCGTCGGGCCTGGATGTTCTGCCCGACGACGGCCAGGGCCTCGCGCTGCGAGGCCAGGGCGTGTTCCCAGCCGGGATCCAAGGGGGCGATGAGTTCCACGTCGGCAGACTACCGGTCCGGCCGGCGTCCTGCGTCCAGGCGCTGCCCCTCAGCGGTCGGGACGAATGACACGGGTGTAGTTTCGGCCGGTAGACTGTGGAGTACCCCGTTGGAAGGACCCCTCATGACTGCAGCGAACGCCGCCGAGCCGGACGGTGCACCGACCCCGTCTGAGAGTGCCGTGGACCCCGCCGTGGACGCATTGTCCGAGCGCGACCGGGACATCCTGGACTTCGAGGACCAGTGGTGGAAGTACGGCGGGGCGAAGGACCAGGCCATTCGCGACCGGTTCTCCCTCTCGGCCACCACGTACTACCAGGTGCTCAACGGTCTGCTGGACCGTCAGGAGGCGCTGGCGCACAAGCCCATGCTTGTCAAGAGATTGCGTAGACTACGGACCACGCGCCACCGTGCACGCAGTGCCCGGCGGCAGGAGGCCTGAGCACCGCACCGGTGGTCGGGCCGTGTCCATCTCCATGACGTCCCCCGCAGACCCGGGAGCCACGCCGTGGAGCCGAGAATCTGGTGATGGTGGCCAATGACGCAGTACCCGCACGATCAATTCGACGATGTCCCCGCCTACAAGGACCGCAAGGGAACCCACCGGGCCGACCCCTCCCTGACGACCGGTTCGTCGGGCCTGGTGGGAATCTCCGTCGCGGCCGCCCTGGCCCTGGCCGTGGGAGCCTTCTCCTTCCTGGTCCTGCCCTCCCTGTTGCCCTCCGACCCGGCCAACGCGGGTGCCTCCGCCAGCGCATCGGCCACGGCGGAGGCCTCCGCGGAGTCCACCGGGCCCGAGGCCGGCCCCACCGGCGAGATGACGTCCTCACCGGAGGATCTCGAATCCTCTGAGCCCTCCGAACCGTCCGAGACCACGGCATCCGGGGAGGCGTCCTCCGCCGTGTCTGATCCGGCCGAGTCTGATCCTGCCGAGTCTGAAACGGCCGCGGACACCGGGGACACCTCCGCGCCCGTCGAGGTCTACAACGCCTCCTCGATCGGTGGCCTGGCCGGCCGGGTCTCCGGCACCCTGTCCTCCGGCGGCTTCACCGTGGCCGGCTCCGGGAACTGGCAGGGTTTCTCCGTGTCCGGCTCGGCCGTGTATTACTCGCAGAACGAGACCACCGCCCAGGCCGTGGCTGCCGAGCTGGGACTTCCGCTGATCTACGCGGCCAGCGTGCCCGGCGTCGCCGTGGTGCTCAGCTCCGACTACGCCGGCTGATTCGTCCACACGCTGAAAAGCCGTCCCACAGACCGGCTGCTGTTTGCACTCGGAGGGTGCGAGTGCTAAATATGGACTTAGCACTCTGAGGTTGTGACTGCCAAAACCCGCAGGCATGCGGGTGGTCGTGGCCTCGGAGCAGACCTGAACGTGGTGAGGCCCGGCTCCGGGCCGTCCGTCGCGGGCACTGCACAGGTCAGTTGAACACTGCCAAGCAACGCCAAGGTCCAGAAAGGACAGTGCACACATGGCCAAGACCATTGCATTCGACGAAGAGGCGCGCCGCGGCCTGGAACGGGGTCTGAACACCCTGGCCGACGCGGTCAAGGTCACCCTCGGCCCCCGCGGCCGCAACGTGGTGCTGGAGAAGAAGTGGGGCGCCCCCACGATCACCAATGACGGTGTCTCCATCGCCAAGGAGATCGAGCTCGACGATCCGTACGAGAAGATCGGTGCCGAGCTCGTCAAGGAAGTTGCCAAGAAGACTGACGACGTCGCCGGTGACGGCACCACCACCGCCACCGTGCTGGCCCAGGCCCTCGTCAAGGAAGGCCTGCGCAACGTCGCGGCCGGAGCTGACCCGCTCTCCCTGAAGCGCGGCATCGAGAAGGCCGTCGCCGCCGTCATCGAAGAGCTCGTGGCCTCCGCGAAGCCGATCGAGACCAAGGAGCAGATCGCCGCCACCGCGTCCATCTCCGCCGCTGACACCCAGATCGGCTCGCTCATCGCCGAGGCGCTGGACAAGGTCGGCAAGGAAGGCGTCGTCACCGTCGAGGAGTCCCAGACCTTCGGCCTGGAGCTCGAGCTGACCGAGGGCATGCGCTTCGACAAGGGCTACCTCTCCGGCTACTTCGTCACCGACGCCGAGCGCCAGGAGACGGTGCTGGAGGATCCCTACATCCTCATCGTCAACTCCAAGATCTCCACCGTGAAGGACATGGTTGCCCTTCTCGAGAAGATCATGCAGTCCGGCAAGTCCCTGCTGATCATCGCCGAGGACGTCGAGGGCGAAGCCCTGGCCACCCTCGTGGTCAACAAGCTCAAGGGCACCTTCAAGTCCGTGGCCGTCAAGGCCCCGGGCTTCGGTGACCGCCGCAAGGCCATGCTGGCTGACATCGCCATCCTCACCGGTGGCCAGGTCATCTCCGAAGAGGTCGGCCTGACCCTGGAGAACGCCGGCATCGAGACCCTGGGCACCGCCCGCAAGGTCGTCATCACCAAGGACGAGACCACCATCGTCGAGGGTGCCGGCGATGCCGAGCAGATCGCCGGCCGAGTGGCCCAGATCCGTGCCGAGATGGAGAACACCGACTCGGACTACGATCGCGAGAAGCTGCAGGAGCGCCTGGCCAAGCTGGCCGGCGGCGTGGCCGTCATCAAGGCCGGTGCCGCCACCGAGGTCGAGCTCAAGGAGCGTAAGCACCGCATCGAGGACGCCGTGCGCAACGCCAAGGCAGCGGTGGAGGAGGGCATCGTCGCCGGCGGCGGCGTGGCCCTGACCCAGGCGGGTGCCAAGGCCTTCGTCAAGCTCTCCCTGGAGGGTGACGAGGCCACCGGCGCCAACATCGTCAAGGTCGCCATCGAGGCCCCGATGAAGCAGATCGCCTTCAACGCCGGCCTGGAGCCGGGCGTCGTGGCTGCCAAGGTCCGCTCCCTGCCCGACGGTCACGGCCTCAACGCCGCCACCGGCGAGTACGAGGACCTGCTGGCCGCCGGCGTCAACGATCCGGTCAAGGTGACCCGCTCTGCCCTGCAGAACGCCGCCTCGATCGCCGGTCTGTTCCTCACCACCGAGGCCGTCGTGGCCGACAAGCCCGAGCCGGCTTCGGCCATGCCGGGCGGCGACGACATGGGCGGCATGGGTGGCATGGGTGGCATGATGTGATCCAGTGACCCCTGAGGTTCACTGAGCGCCCAGCTCTCACGGAACCCCCACCTTCTCGCTTTCAGTCGAGTTGGTGGGGGTTCCGGCGTTTAACACCCACGCCAACTCGACTGAAAACGAGGGGTCAGCGGGTCCAGTGCCGCGCGGTGGGATGCAGCTCGGCGGACAGGTTCCGCCGGGCATTGCGCTCCCAGAGCCTCGTGCCGGTGGTGGTCCGGTACAGGGGGTCCAGGGCGAGCAGGGACTGGACGACGCCGGCCCGCCCGGTGGCGAAGTCAGCGTCCGGTACGTGCGCGAAGTCCTGGCGCACGGCCGACAGGTAGCGGGCATAGTCCCCCCGGGAACGGCCCAGCACCTCCAGGTCGGCGTCGCTGAACACCGCCCCCGTCCGGTCGCCCGGGTCCGGATCATGGGTCACGGTCATCCGCACGAGCCGTGCCGTCTCCTCGATCTCCGGATCCGGCAGGCCCAACTCGGACAGGGCCCGTTCGGCCAGCACGGCGGAGTCCTCCTCGTCCCGCCCCGCCGGCAGGGCCGGGTCGCCACGGTAGACGGCATCGTGAAACCAGGCGGCCAGCTTCACGCTGCGCGTCCACCGGCCGCAGTCCTCGCCGTGTCTGACCAGCACGTCGATGGCCCTGAGCACGGCCAGCAGGTGCGAGCGATCGTGGTAGTGCCGGTGCGGCTCGGACCACCGGGCCAACAGGTCCGCCACCACCGGTTCCCGCTCCAGGGGAGAGGCCCCGGGGAACAGCCGATTGAACCGCTGGGTGAGGATCTTGTCCAGCTTGCCCGCCCGTTGGGCCGCCGGGATGCGCAGCCCGGAGGCCACGAGCCGGCGGACCAGATCCGCACCGCTGACCTCCTCGGCACCGCGCGCCACGAGCTCCGGATAGCGCTCCACGGGGACGTCATAGTGGTCACCGTCGAAGGCGCGCCGGGAGATTCCGGCCGCCGACGCGAAGGCGTGCAGTTCCTCGAGGGAGCGGTCCGAGACCAAGTGGGAGAACACGGTGCCGTGGGCCGGCCACCGCGCCGGATCGATCAGCACCGTCATGCAGCCCATCCTAGTTTTCCGTCGACTGGGTGTGGGTATCTCACCTCGACACACCCACACCAACTCGACTGAAGGCGTGGGACCTCGACTGAAGGCGGGGGGCGTGGAACGTGGGACGTGGAAGGGACAGGGGAAGAAGGGTCAGCCGCGGAACATGGAGGCGTTGGCCGTCTCGGCGTCCAGGTACTGCTGGGCCGCATGGGTCATGGCGCCGCGAATGGACACGAGGGACTCCTCCACCCGGGCCTGGGTGGCACGCCATTCCGTGAGGATGGCCTGGAAATTGTTGGCGGCCTGGCCGCGCCAGGTGTCCTGGAGCTGACGGAGGTTCGCCTCCATGGCGTTCACCTCGGTCTGGAGGCGGCCGATGGAGGACTCCACGGCCTGGCTCTTGGCCATGAGGTCTTCGGTGTCGATCTGGACGAGTGCCATGTTCTCTCCTGCGGGGCTGGGGGCCAGCACGGAACGGTGTTGTCCCGGCTCGTCCCACGCTAGGCAGGCGCACGCACCGGTGGGGCCGGCGGCTACCCGGATGTGGAGGTCAGGCCGGAACCGGGCGGCTGTGGAGGACGCGGCGGGATGGCCAGGGGGCCGGTCGAGGTGTCCTCCCGGGCGCCCGGGGCCTCGGTCTCCGTGTCGCCATCGGAGGCTTCTCCATCCTGAGGCAGACCATCCTCGTCCGCCGTGGGGTCAACCCAGGGCATCCGCACCGACATGGTGGCCCCACCGCCGGGGGTCTGCTCCAACCGGACGGTGCCGTCGTGCTGAGCCACGATGGCCGCCACGATGGCCAGCCCCAGACCGGTGCCACCGGTCTCGCGCTGCCGGGAGGAGTCGGCCCGGTAGAAGCGCTCGAAGACGCGGGAGGCATCCTGCTCGTCGATGCCCGGTCCGTGGTCCCGGATCTCGATCACGGAATCGCGGGATCCGTGCATCTGCCGGCCGTCGGCGTGGACGGATCCGGGGAGCACGTCCACGGTGCCCACGGCGATCTCCAGCGGGGTCCCCGCCGGGGAGTACCGCAGCGCGTTGGTGACCAGGTTGGTGACCACCTGGCGGATCTTGCCCTCGTCGCCGAGCGTGGGCGCGGAACCGGCGCGGCCGCCGTCGAGCCCCTCGAGGCTGATCGCGCGGTCCGGGGCGTTCACACGGGCGTCCAGGACGGCGTCGTTGGCCAGGAGCATGAGGTCCACCGGCCGGTGCTCGAGCGGGCGCTGCTCGTCCAGGCGGGCGAGGGTGAGGAGGTCCTCCACCAGCTGGCCCATGCGCTTGGCCTCGCCCTCGATCCGGCCCATGGCCGCACCGACGTCGTCCGGATCGCTGATCCCGCCGTGGCGGTACAGCTCGGAGAATCCGCGGATCGTCACCAGCGGGGTGCGCAACTCGTGCGAGGCATCCTGGATGAAACGGCGCATGCGCTCCTCGGACTGCTCCTTGGACCGGAAGGCCGTCTCGATGTGGGCGAGCATGGCGTTGAGGGACCGGGACAGGCGGCCGACCTCGGTGTCCGGGGCGCCCATCTCGACACGGCGGGACAGGTCCCCGGCGGCGATCTGGGCGGCGGTCCGCTCCACCCGCAACAGGGGCTTGAAGGCGCGCGTGGTCACGGCGTAGGCGATGACCGAGGCGCCGGCGGTGGCCAGCAGGCCGATGGTGACCACGAGGGAGGTCACCCGGTCCACGGAGTCGTGGACGGGTTCCAGGGGCAGGGCGATGGCCAGCGAACCCTCACCGGAGGCCAGCCGGTACATCGTCACCCGCCAGCCGCGGGAGGCCTCCGTGGTCCCGGAGACGTCGAAGGCCTCGTTGTTGCGTTCCACAACCTCGTCCGCGGTCAGCGACGGGACCACCGGGCGGTCCTCGTTGGCCCCCGTGAAGGAGGAGTTGGTGGTGGTGTTGCCCGCATTGTCCTGCAGCTCACCGTAGAAGCGCAGGATGGACTGCGGTGAGGAGAAGTACCCGGTGTCCGTCCCCAGGCTCGTCAGGTAGACCGAGACGTTGTTGCGGTTGGCATGGAGGTCATCGTCGATCTGGCGGACGAGCTCCTGCCGGAACAGGGAGGCGGTCAGGGCGGCGGTGACGATCACGGCCAGCAGCATCAGGCCGGTGGTCATGACCACCAGCTGCGTCCGCAGGGAGGAGGTCTTCCAGAGCCGGGCGAGCTCGTGGAACGGCCTGAAGCGCCCGGCGCGGTTCACGGTTGCAGGCATGCGTTCAAGGATACGGATCCCCGGGACCAGCTATCCCCGGCCACCAGACGGGACAGGCCGGATCAGCGCTTGTCCGCGGATCGCAGCAGGTAGCCGACGCCGCGCTTGGTCTGGATCATGTCCGGCAGGTCGGCGCGGTCGATCTTGCGGCGCAGGTAGGAGATGTAGGACTCCACGATGGAGGCGTCTCCGTTGAAGTCGTACTCCCAGACATGGTCCAGGATCTGCGACTTGGACAGCACCCGGTTGGGATTCATCATCAGGTAGCGCAGGAGCTTGAACTCGGTGGGGGAGAGCTCCACGACCTCGCCGGCGCGGCGGACCTCATGGGCGTCGTCATCGAGTTCCAGGTCGTCCACGCGGAGGATGGCCTCGTCTCCCTCGGCCGGTGCGGTGCGGCGCAGCACGGCGCGGATGCGGGCCACCACCTCGTCCAGGGAGAACGGCTTGGTGACGTAGTCATCCCCGCCGACGGTCAATCCGGTGACCTTGTCCTCCGTGTCATCACGGGCGGTCAGGAACAGCACGGGGAAGTGACGGCCGGCGGCACGGAGCTTGCGCGTCACGGTGAAACCGTCCATGTCCGGCAGCATGACGTCCAGCACGGCCAGGTCCGGTTGCTCCTTCTCGGCGGCGGCCAGGGCGTCACGTCCGTTGGCGGCCGCGACCACCTCGAATCCGGCGAACCGCAGGGAGGTGGAGAGGAGCTCGCGGATGTTCGGCTCGTCATCCACGACCAGGAGCTTGGCTTCGGGTTCCTTTGACTTCATGTCTCCATCGTCCACCCGTTCGCTGGACGTTTGCTGAATGACTGCTGGATGCAGTGGCCTGACGGGCGGCTCAACTCGGCGTCAGGTCCCCGGCATCGAGGATCGTGTACGAGTAGCCCTGCTCGGCCAGGAACCGCTGGCGCTTCTGTGCATACTCCTGATCCAGGGTGTCCCGGGAGACCACGGTGTAGAAGTGGGCCGACTTGCCGTCCTCCTTGGGTCGCAGCAGCCGTCCCAGCCGCTGGGCCTCCTCCTGCCGGGACCCATAGGACCCGGAGACCTGGATCGCCACGGAGGCCTCGGGCAGGTCGATCGAGAAGTTCGCGACCTTGGACACCACCAGCACGCCGATCCGGCCCTCGCGGAACTCGCCGAACAGACGCTGCCGTTCGGCCACGGAGGTGGCCCCCGTCAGCACCGGCGCCTCCAGCAGCTCGCCCAGCTCGGCGAGCTGATCCAGGTACTGCCCGATCACCAGCACCTGCTCGCCGGGGTGCCTGGCCACCAGGGACCTCACCACCGGCAGCTTGATGTCCGAGGAGGAGCACAGCCGGTACTTGTCCGCATCTTCGGCCATCGCGTAGGCGATCCGCTCGTCCCGCGGCAGGTCCACGCGGACCTCGATGCACTCGGCGGGCGCGATGTAGCCCTGGGCCTCGATGTCCTTCCACGGGGCGTCATAGCGCTTGGGGCCGATGAGGGAGAACACCTCGGACTCCCGCCCGTCCTCACGCACCAGGGTGGCGGTGAGCCCGAGCCGGCGCCGTGCCTGCAGGTCCGCCGTCATCCGGAAGATGGGGGCCGGCAGCAGGTGCACCTCGTCGTAGATGATCAGCCCCCAGTCGTGCCCGTTCACCAGCTCCAGGTGCGGGTAGAGGCCGCCGCGCTTCAGGGTCAGCACCTGGTAGGTGGCGATCGTCACGGGGCGCACCTCCTTGACGGAGCCCGAGTACTCGCCGATCTCCGCCTCCGTCAGCGTGGTGCGCTTGAGCAGCTCGGCCTTCCACTGCCGTGCCGAGACGGTGTTGGTCACCAGGATCAGCGTGGTCGCGTTCGCCGTGGCCATGGCGCCGGCGCCCACCAGGGTCTTGCCAGCGCCACACGGCAGGACCACGACGCCGGACCCGCCGGCCCAGAAGTTCTCCACCGCCAGGCGCTGGTAGGGACGCAATCGCCAGGGTTCCGCGGGCTGGGCGCCGGCCGGGCCGGCGTCGGGCGCCTCCCCGGTGTCCGGCACCTCGGTGAGGCCGATGGGATAGGGGGTGCCGTCCACGTAGCCGGCGAGGTCCTCGGCGGGCCAGCCGAGCTTGAGCAGCTGCTGCTTGAGCTGGCCGCGGCTGGCGGTGTGCACCACCACGGTCTCCCCGTTGATGCGCGGCCCGAACATCTCGGCGGTCTTCTTCGCGTGCAGCACCTCCTCGAGCACGGGGTAGTCGTCAGTCCGCATCACGAGGCCGTGGACCGGGTCGTTCTCCAGGCGCAGCCGGCCGTAGCGGGACATGGTGTCGTCGATGTCCAGCAGCAGGGCATGGGGGACCGGGTACCGGGAGTAGGTCAGCAGCACGTCCAGCACGCGTTCGGCGTCCACCCCGGCGGCCCGCGCGTTCCACAGGCCCAGGTTCGTGATCCGGTAGGTGTGCACGTGCTCCGGTGCGCGCTCCAGCTCGGCGAAGGACGCGAGGGCGTGCCGAGCCTCGGTGGCCTGGGAGTGGTCCACCTCCAACAGCACGGTCTTGTCCGACTGGACGATCAGGGGACCATCGGCCACGGGTGCTCCTTCGGTACGGCGGGGATACTGACGGTCAGGTGCGGCATCGACTGCGCCAGTGAATCACACCGTGGTGGCCGAGACGATCCGGTGCAGCGGCACCACCGTCTCGGCCTCGCGGTCCGGAACGAGGCAGCGGACGCGTCCGCCGGCGACGGCCAGGGGCACCACGCGGCGGGACTGACGCTGGCCCCGTTGGTCCACGGTGACGAGATCGACCTCGGTCCGCTGGCGCGCGGCCTGGCGCAGCACGGCCACCGCCTCCTCGGTCCCCGCACCGCTCGGGGCCGGCTGCGGGGCCGACCGCAGCCGGGCGATCTGCGCGGCCAGCTCCTCCTCGGACGGCGACCAGCGCACGGCACGGACCGGCTCCGGGAAGGTGCCGCCCCCGGCGTGCGTGCGCGGTGCGGATCCGGAAGGGCGGTCGTCGGGGGAGGCTCCGACCGGGGCGGACCCGGCCCGGTGCCCGGCCTCCGTCAGCATCCGGTGCAGGACCGCCGGCCCGACGCCGGCCACCACCACGGTGGGTGCCAGCCGTTCCAGCCGGGCCGCGGCCAGGGCCGGATCGGCGACGATGACGTCCAGCAGATCCTCGTCGTCGGAACGCACCCAGGCGCCCGCGGCCCCGACGGTGAGCGTGCCGTGGCGCCGGGCCACGTCCCGGATCAGGTATCGCAGCGACTGGGGGATCGCGTCCTCGGAATGGTCCCCGAGGAAGGACTCGAGCTCCTCGGCGGTCGATCCCGCATCCAGCGCCCGGTGCAGCGAGGCATCGGAGAACCGGTAGACCCGGGCGGTGCCATCGCCCTCCACCTCGGCCATCGCCGCCAGCCGTCCGGCCACCTCCGGGTCCAGGTAGCCCGGGGCCACGGCGGTCAGGTCGCCTTGCAGACGCACCCTGGTGAGCGGGGTCGGCAGCGCGGTTCCGACGGCGGCGGCGGCCTCGTCGAGCAGCCCTGCCGCCACGAGCGCCCCGGCGGCGGTGAGTGCCCCGGCGCCGACCAGACCCAGCCGTTCGGCCTCCGCCAGCAGGGGGAGGGTGAAGGCGGCGCTGCGGGCGTGCTGCCGGGGTCCGCGCCACCGCTGCCGGTCCGGGACTGCTTCGTCCAACCGGGTGCTCGGCTGCTCATCGGAGACCTCCAGGGCCGCTTCGAGGACGGCCGCGCGGAGGCGGGGCGCGTCCGGGCGGTTGCGGTCCGGGGCCAGGGCACGCCCGGAGGCGGCGCCCACCGTGGCCGGGGTGACCGCGGTGAGGCCGGAGGGCCCGGGCGGTACGGGGCCGAGCATCGGTGCGCGGCCGCTGGACAGCCAACCGGCGACGAGGGCCTCCCACTGCACCTGGCGTTCGCTGCGCCGCCAGTCCGGGACCGTGGCGGCGGGAACCCAGACGGAGGTGTCCGGGTCCAGGATCACGAGACCGGCGGACGCCAGCAGCTCCAGCAGCCAGGAGACATCCTCGGGGGTGCCTGCAGCGGCGTCGGCCAGCCGCTTCAGGCCCCGCACCCCCACCCCGCCGGAGCGCAGGGTCGGCAGCCCGCCGCTCATCGCCTCCAGGAGGTCGGCGGCGCCGCGCAACAGGTCGCCGACGGCTGCCAGGGCGGCGTTGCGGGACAGGGCCGGGTTGACGGCTCGTCCGGACGGAGCCGGCGGGTCAGGGTGAACGGTGCGGCCGGCGGTCCCGCGACGCCAGGCCAGCCCGGCCTCCAGCGGGTGTTCGGCCACGGACCCCTCGGAACCGGACCGGTCCGCGCCCAGCGGCACCAACAGGCCGGTGCGCAGGAGCACCTCGTGGACGGGGCCCGGCGGCTCGGGGATCCGGGCGACGGGCGAGGACTGCAGCGCATCCAGTGCCGCGGTGGCACGGCTCAGGAGATCGCCCTGGACCGCCTCACTGCCGAGCAGGGTCAGCACGCCCTCACGGTCCGCGGGCAGGACCATCTCGGAGCCGAGGGCGGCGGCAGTCCGCCCGAAGGACAACGGGTGGGGGCCCAACGCGGCGGCGACCGGCACGGGGACACGCCAGCCGGCGGAATGCTCCACCACCAGGGCGGCCTCGGCGAGATCGTGCACCAGCGCGCTGACCGCCGCGAGGTGAGCTTCATCAGGGGCTGTGCCGGAGAATGACGGCGCCGTGCCGTCCGTGAGGAACGAGGCGAGCCGGGAGGGCGTGACGGTGGGGCCGGCGTCGGGCCCGGTGGTTGGCGGATTGCCCAGGACTGCCAGAACTGCCATGCCTTCGAGAACGTCCAGGTGGGCGCGGTCCAGGCCGTCCAGCGCTCGCAGGACGGACATCTGCGTACTGGCGCGGGCCGCGAGGGCGGCGAAGTCGGGGACCGGCGGGTGGCACAGGTCCGGGCGCAGCGAGAACAGCCGCTTCAGGCGATGGTCCGGCCACCCGGAGAGGTGGTCCGTCAGCGTGGCGGCCCTCATGCGCACCGGGGCCGGGTCAGGCGCGGCGTCTCAGGACGGCCTTCGCCACCACGTAGGTGAGCATCAGGACGAAACCGAGGGGGAGGCCGTAGAGGCCGAACCAGTAGAACAGGGGCCAGGCCGTGACACTGAGGAAGTAGGAGACCAGCAGCAACACCGTGGCCGCGAAGGAGACCGCGGTCAGGGTGGCGCCCACGATCAGCAGGGCCCTCAGCCAGGGCGAGGTCTCTGTGGTGGACGGGGCCGCGGTGGTGGGGGAGCCGTGGACACGGGTGTCGGGGGAGACGATGGGGCGAGCGGACATGGCCGCCAGTCTACGCCGGGTGCGCGCTGGGGTCCTCGGAGGGGAGGCCACGGGGGATTTCCGAGGGTGAGAGGGTATCCTGAGGGGGTTACAGACTTTCCCTTCCGACCGGCACGGGCCGCGGCACAGTGGAGCAGGGCCGCCCGGACCACGACGTCCGAGGACAGGACCAGCCCGCGAGCCGGCGGCGCAGCCAGGGCCCGGGGGCCTGCCGGACCACGAGGGTCCGCGGCCACCGAAGTGGCCTGGGGCGATGATCCGACCGGGCTGCGGCGGCACGCCGACAGGGCCGGAAGGGGCACCCAGGAGAGATAAGGACATCAAGAATGCCGACCGGCAAAGTAAAGTTCTACGATTCGACCAAGGGCTTCGGCTTCATCCACACGGATGAGGGACACGAGGTCCACCTGCCCGCCTCCGCACTGCCCGAGGGCGTGACCGAGGTCCGGGCCGGAACCCGTCTGGAGTTCGGTGTGGCCGAGGGCCGCCGCGGCCCCCAGGCCCTGAGCGCCCGCATTCTCACCGATGGTCCCTCCGTGGTCCGGGCGACCCGCCGCAAGCCGCAGGACATGGCCGTGGTGGTCGAGGACCTCATCAAGTGGATGGACATGGCCTCCAACAGCCTGCGCAAGGGTAAGTACCCGCAGAAGGCCCAGGCGGAGAAGATCGCCATGGCCCTGCGCAAGGTGGCCGATGAACTTGAAGCCTGAGACCTCCGCCCCTGAGGACGCCGTGGCAGACCCAACGGACGAGTCGCTCGCAGCCGGTGCTGACGGCGCTGCTGCCGCCGAGACTGTGCAGTCCGCGGGCCGCTCCGTGCGGATCCCGCCGAAGCCGACGCGGGCACCGCGCAAACGCACCCCGAAGCTGGACGACCTGCTGGCCGCGGCCGTGGATGAGGCCCGGGCGGCGCTGGAGGGCCTGGCCGAGGACGGGGACATCGGTGAGCACGTGGGCACCGTGGCGGACGACGACCGCCTGGTCACCCATCGCTTTGCCGCGACCCTGTCCGGCTACGGCGGCTGGGAGTGGTTCGCCACCCTGTCCCGGGCCCCCCGCAGCAAGGTCGTCACCGTGTGCGAGACCGGGCTGCTGCCCGGGGCGACGGCGATCCTGGCCCCCGACTGGCTGCCGTGGTCCGAGCGCGTGAGCCAGGAGGAGAAGATCCGCCTGGACGCGATCGCCGCCGGGGAGGACCCCGAGAAGGCCGTGGCCCGCGCCCAGGGCGAGCTGCAGGACGAGCAAGACCAGCAGGATCAGCAGGAGGAGCCCCGGGACGAGGACTCCGCACCGCAGGGCTGAGGGCCGCAGAACCGGCCCGAAGGACAACGACGGCGGCGCACCCGGGTGGGTGCGCCGCCGTCGTTCTCTGTCAGGTGCGGCTCAGGTCCAGGGCGCTCAGGAGAGGCGCTCGACGACGTGGTCGATGCAGGACAGCAGGGCCGTGACGTCGTCCGGGTCGATGGCGGCGAAGGTCGCGATGCGCAGCTGGTTGCGGCCGAGCTTGCGGTACGGCTCCACGTCCACCACGCCGTTGGCACGCAGGGTGGTGGCCACGGTGGCGGCGTCGACGCTGTCGTCGAAGTCGACCGTGGTGATCACGGCGGACCGGTCCTCGGGGCGGGTGACGAACGGGGTGGCGAAGCTCGAGCCCTCGGCCCAGGTGTAGACCCGGTTGGAGGAGTCCGCGGTGCGGGCCGTTGCGAAGTCCAGGCCGCCGTTGGAGTTCATCCACTGGATCTGGTTGTCCAGCATCACCAGGGTGGCCAGGGCCGGGGTGTTGTAGGTCTGGTTCTTGACCGAGTTGTCCACGGCGGTCTTCAGGTCCAGGAAGTCCGGGATCCAGCGACCGGAGGCCTTGATCTCCTCCACCCGGGCCAGCGCCGCGGGGGAGAAGAGCGCCAGCCAGAGGCCGCCGTCCGAGGCGAAGTTCTTCTGCGGGGCGAAGTAGTAGGCGTCGGCCTGGGACACGTCCACGGGCAGGCCTCCGGCGGCGGACGTCGCGTCCACGAGCACCAGGGCGTCATCCGCGGCGCCGGACACGCGCTGCACGGGAGCAGCCACGCCGGTCGACGTCTCGTTCTGCGGCCAGGCGTAGACGTCCACGCCGTCCTCGGCCTGCGGCTCGGGGCGGGTGCCCGGCTCGGAGGACAGGATGGACGAGGCCTCCAGGAACGGGGCCTGGTCCGTGGCCTTGGCGAACTTGGAGCCGAACTCACCGAAGGAGAGATGCTGGGCCCTGCTCCGCACCAGGCCGAAGCTGGCGGCATCCCAGAAGGCGGTGGAACCGCCCACGCCGAGGATGACCTCGTAGCCCTCCGGGGCGGAGAACAGCTGCGTCAGGCCCTGACGGACGCTGCCGACCAGGTTCTTGACCGGTGCCTGACGGTGGGAGGTGCCGAGCAGCTTGGGGCCGGCAGCCACCAGGGCCTGCACCTGGTCCGCGCGCACCTTGGACGGGCCGGCACCGAACCGTCCATCCTGCGGCAGCAGGTTCTGGGGAATGGTCACCTCGGGTGTGCTCATGGGATCTCCTGACGTGTCGGTAGGTCTCGGCCGGGCCGCGAAAGGCCATTCTCCCGCACGGTGGGGCCCGAGAGCACCACGTGTCGGGTGGGCCCTGCTCGGCCCGTGGCGGAACTCGCCCCCCGGTCCTGGCCGCACGACTAGGATGGATAGTGGACTTCCCGTGTCCGCGCCCTCCATGGTCGGTGGGCAGTGACGGACACGACGCAACGTTGGGGACCTGGAGAGGAACATCAGCCGTGACGGACCTGATCGATACCACCGAGATGTATCTGCGCACCATCCTCGAGCTCGAGGAGGAGAGCATCGTCCCGCTGCGCGCCCGCATCGCCGAACGTCTGGACCATTCCGGCCCCACCGTGTCCCAGACCGTCGCCCGCATGGAACGTGACGGCCTGGTGCACGTCCGCAACGACCGGCACCTGGAACTGACCGAGGACGGCCGCGAGAAGGCCGTGGGCGTGATGCGCAAGCACCGCCTCGCCGAACGCCTGCTGGCCGACGTCATCGGCCTGGACTGGGCCTATGTGCATGAGGAGGCCTGCCGCTGGGAGCACGTCATGAGCGAGCAGGTCGAACTGCGCCTGCTTGAACTGCTCCACAACCCGGCGGAGTCGCCCTACGGGAACCCGATCCCGGGCCTGGGCCACCTCCAGGTCCCGGCGCCGGGTCACGGATCCCCGTTCGACCGGGGCGAGCGGCTCTCGGTCGTGTCCAGCCAGCCTGGCCGCTATACCGTGGTGCGCCTGACCGAGGCCATCCAGACGGACCCTGAGCTGTTGGGAGAGCTGGCGTTGGCCGGCGTCCGTCCCAACCAGGACATCGAGATCGTGGCAAGTGACGGATATGTCACAGTCCGGCCCGCGGAGGCTGTCGAGGGCGGGGTGGCGCTCGAGGTGAACGGGGAGACCGCCTCTCACATCATCGTGGAGCGTCGCCAGCTCTGAACCACGGTGGCTGACGGGTCAATTGCGGGTGACCAGCGGCGTTGTGGCATGATGTGAGGCGGTGCAGGCCGCGCCAGGCCTCGGCCGGCGGCGCAGCAATGAAGATTCCGGTCGGTGGACCGGTGTGGCAATCACGCCGACGGATCACCGGAACCCGTTGAAGAAGGCACTGGCGTTACAGCTTCTGCACCGATTCGTGATCTGGCATTGATCGAAGAATCCGCGGAAATACGCGGGTTTCAGCCCGATTTTCCGAGTTCTCCCCACGCTCCGTGACCTCAGCGTGACATCTATAAACTTTTGATATACCTTGGATCCAGCGCTTCGGACAGTCCTGATCGAAGCGACAGATCGTTGGTTTGCCATTCCCCCCGCGACCACGATGCACACAGCAGTCGTCAATCATGGCGGGGGCGGGCTCTGTCCGTAGGCACGTGAGAGAGGTATTTACGTGTCGAAGCGCAGCTCCGCAGCACGCCACCGCGCCGTTCCGGCGAACTCCAACCCGCTGGAGGCCATCTCCAAGGCCGTCTCGTCGAACGCCGGGACCGTCGGTCGCCAGGCCGCCGTCGTGGCCGCCGCCTCCGGGCTCGTGCTGTCGATCGGCATGCCGGCTCAGGGCGCAGCGCCGGCCGTGCGCGAGACCACCAGCATCCCGGCCCCGGGCCTGGACATCGAGCGCGCCGCGGTGACCACCGTCAACGTCGCCGCTGCCAAGGACGCCAAGGTCGAGCTCGACCGCGCCTCGGTCACGTCCAAGCCGGCACCGGAGCCCGAGCCGGCACCGGAGCCCGAGTACACCGCCGCCTCCCGGACCACCACCTCCGAGCAGAGCGAGTCCACCGAGCAGAGCGAGCAGACCGAACGGTCCACCTCCTCTGCCTCCTCTTCTTCCCAGGAATCCTCGCAGGAGCCCTCCGCGACCCAGGAGGCCGCTGCAGAGCCGGCTCCGGCCGCGCAGAGCTCCAGCGTGGGCGGCGTCGTGGGTGCTGCCTACGCCGGCGTGGGTGTGCCGTACGTCTACGGCGGCAAGACCACCTCCGGCTGGGACTGCTCGGGCTTCGTGTCCTGGGCCTACCGCCAGGCCGGGATCAACATTCCCTCCTCGACGTCCGCCATCCGTGGCTCCGGGCTCTTCGTTCAGACGTCCAACCCGAAGCCGGGCGACCTGGTGTTCCAGAACGGTGGCGGCCACGTCGGCATCTACGTCGGCAACGGCCAGATGATCGGCGCCCAGAACCCCTCAGTGGGCACCTTCCAGCACTCCGTGACCCGGAACCCGCTGATGGGGTACTACACCTACGTCGGCTGACCACCGACTGCATGACCCGGCCCTGAGTGCCGGTGAATGACGACTGCTACGAGGACCCCTCCGCATGGAGGGGTCCTCGGTCGTTTCCGCCGTGAAGGGGACGTGAAGGCCCCGTGAACACTCTCGGCGACACGCCCGGTAGCGGTGGTGCCTGAACCACAGGGTGCCCCGGCGGCGCGTATCCTGAGTCTGATCGTCAACCCGATTCATCCCCGCAGACGCCGGATGGCCGGGTCGGTACCCGGCGGACGATCCGGCGCCCGCGGCACAGACGAAGCCGCGAGGTACGTCCCATGCGCACTCTGGTCCTGAATGCCGGCTACGAGCCGCTGTCCGTCGTCAGCTACCGGCGCGCCATCCTGCTGGTGGGCACCGGCAAGGCGAGCGTTCTCGCCGATGGCGGGGATCCCGTCGTCGGACCCTCCACCACCGTGCGCCGGCCCGCCGTCATCCTGCTCACCCGGTACGTCCGCATCCCGCACTCCGATTCGACGCCCGTGTCTCGCCGCGGGGTGCTGCGCCGCGATGGTCATCTCTGCGCCTACTGCGGGCGGACCGCCACCACGGTGGACCACGTCCACCCCCGGTCCCGCGGCGGTGAGGACTCCTGGGAGAACCTGGTGGCCTGTTGCCTCGCCTGCAACAACGCGAAGGGGGACCGCACCCTGGCTCAGATCGGCTGGGCCCTGCGCATCACCCCGGCCCGCCCGCGCGGCGCCCAATGGAGGATCCGCGAGTTGGAGAAGCCCGCCGAGCAGTGGACGGACTTCCTCGCGGCGGTGGCCTGATCCGGCTGTGGCTGGAGCTTTGGTAAGGCTGTCCACACCGGATCCGCGGAACGCCCGGACCTAGACTGGTGCGGTGTCCGAGACCCAGCCCGCCGCGCCACAGCCAGCCACCCTGCCCTCGGCCACCGGGTGGCCAGCCGAGCTGATGACCGCACTCGAGCTGGACGGCGTCCACCCGGACTTCGCCCGGCTGGCGCGCCTCGCCCGGAACGCCGCGGACGCGTCGGGGAACGACGGCGACGCGGCGGCCACCGCTTTCATCGCCGGCTACGCCGCGGGGCTGGCCGAGGGATCGGGCCAGGCCGACTTCGACCGGGCCCACCGCGCGTCGCTCAGGGGAATCGAACGGCTGCTGGACCGGCCCACCCCATGAGCATGGAACGCGCGGCCATGCAGGCCATGCGCCGAGCCAGCCACGGTGACCCCTCCGGCGGGCGCCGGCTCCAGCCGGGCACCATCCGGCGCACCCTGGACTTCGTCCGCCGGTACAAGGGCAAGCTGGTCTTTTACCTGATGCTCTCCGTGGTCGGGGCGGTCCTGGGCGTGGCCTCGCCGATCCTGGCCGGTGACGTGGTGGACGCGATCGTGGGCGGCGGGAACGCCGACCGCATCGTCCAGCTGGCCCTGCTGATCGCCACCGTGGCTGTCCTGGACGCCGTCCTGGCCGTGGTGACCCGCTGGCTGTCCTCAGACCTGGGTGAGCGGATCATCTACGACCTGCGCACGGCGGTGTTCGACCACGTGCAGAAGATGCCGATCGCGTTCTTCATGCGGACCCGGACCGGTGCGCTGGTCTCGCGGCTCAACAACGACGTGATCGGTGCCCAGACGGCGATCTCGAGGACCCTGTCCGGCGTGGTGATGAACTTCGTCTCCGTGGTGCTCACCCTGATTGTCATGCTGACCACCTCGTGGCAGATCACGCTCGTCTCGCTGGTGCTGCTGCCGCTGTTCTTCATCCCCGCCCGCGTGATGGGTGGCAAGATCGCCGAGCTCAGCCGCAGCCAGGCGCACCGCAACGCGGCGATGGGCGACCAGATGACCGAGCGCTTCTCCGCCCCCGGCGCCACGCTGGTCAAGCTTTTCGGCCAGCCGCAGCGCGAATCGGCCGAGTTCGCCTCACGGGCGGACCGGGTGCGGGACACCGGCGTGGGGATCTCCGTGCGCCAGTCCGTGTTCATGACCGCACTGACGCTGGTCTCGGCGCTGGCCCTGGCCGCCGTGTACGGCGTCGGTGGTCTGCAGGCCCTGGCGGGCCAGCTCAACGCCGGCGATGTGGTCACCCTCGCCCTGCTGCTGACCCGCCTGTACGGCCCGCTGACCGGCCTGGCCAGTGCGCGGGTGGAGATCATGGGCGCCCTGGTCTCCTTCGACCGGATCTTCGAGGTCCTCGACCTGGAACCGCTCATCCGCGAGAAGCCCGAGGCGCGGGCCATCCCGGCCGGACCCATCACCCTCGAGGTGCAGGACGTCCGCTTCGCCTACCCGAGTGCGGACCAGGTCTCCCTGGCCTCCCTTGAGGACGTCGCGGTCCTGGACCGCCGGGGCGGCTCCGAGGTCCTGCACGGCATCTCCTTCACCGTGCAGCCCGGCCAGACCTATGCCCTGGTCGGCACCTCCGGCGCGGGCAAGTCCACCATCGCGTCCCTGCTCGCCCGGCTGTACGACGTCGGCTCCGGCACCATCCGCTACAACGGCACCGACCTGAGGGACACCACGTTCGCGTCCCTGAAGGAGACGGTCGGGATGGTTACCCAGGACGGGCACCTCTTCCATGACACGATCCGCGGGAACCTGTCCCTGGCCCGGCCCGAGGTCGGCGATGCCGAGATCTGGGACGCGATCGACCGAGCCCGGCTGCGCGGGGTCGTGGAGGGCCTTCCGGACGGCCTGGACACCGTGGTGGGGGAGCGCGGCTACCGGCTCTCCGGCGGCGAACGCCAGCGCATGACCATCGCCCGCCTGCTGCTGGCCGCACCGCGCGTCGTGCTGCTGGACGAGGCCACCGCGGCCCTGGACTCCACCTCGGAGAAGGCCGTGCAGGCCGCCCTCGCGGAGGCCCTCCAGGGGCGCACTGCCGTAGTGATCGCCCACCGGCTCTCCACCATCCGCTCCGCCGACCGCATCCTCGTTGTGGAGGAAGGGCGCGTGGTGGAGGAGGGTCCGCACGAGGCTCTGCTGGCCGCCGGCGGACGGTATGCGGAGCTGTACCGGACGCAGTTCGACGATCCCTCCACGGATACGTCGCGGTGATGTGGTGCCCCCGACTGGATTCGAACCAGCGACCTGCCCTTTAGGAGAGGGCCGCTCTATCCTGCTGAGCTACGGGGGCCAGGGACCGTGGACGCCGAGCATTCAGCCCGGAGCGCCGGTCCACCAGAACATCCTACGCAACGATCACGCTAGCGTGGCTTCGGCGACCCTGCCGCGATCTGCGCCTTGCGCTCGGCGACCGCACGGCGGACCTTGCCGAGGATCATCAGCACCACCCAGAGGGCGATCACCACGAGCAGCACCCACCGGACCGAGGTGAAGGCCGAGGCCAGCCCGGCTCCCTCTCCACCGGCGTCCAGCGCCGACTCGATCAGCATGTTCTCCGTGATGTCCACCACGGCGAAGACGGCGCCGGCGGCGTACGAGAGCCAGCGGCCCCAGCCCCGGGGCAGGCACCAGGCGGCCACGGCGGACACGCAGAGGAAGACGAACAGCGGGAAGATCACCCCGGCGGTCTTGTGCACCCAGTTCAACTGGCCGTGCGCGGCCTCGTTCATCGCCGCGTCGAGCTCCGCGAGGGCCGCCACGTCATAGGTGAAGCGGTGGTCCGGCATCGGCAGCCCGCCGGACAGCGCGGACATCTGCGGCAACACCATGATGTGCAGGTAGAAGAACATGAACAGCGTCGCGCCGATCAGCGCGATGACGAGCATGCCGGGGCTGCCCTGCTGCTGCCCCGAGGTCCGCAGGTCCTGCTTCACCTGGCTCACGGACACCGCGGGGTGCCGGACGGGTACGACGTCGGCCGGACGCTGGTCCTGCCCCTTCGCCTGGCGCTGGGCGCCGGTCTTGGCCCCGGCCGGGTGGCCGGCGGAGCCCTTCCTCTGGTTCTTCTTCTGCGACACGGTGAACCTCCAGCCTCGATTATCCCAGTTGTCCGGGACGTCCGTGGCCAGTCTCGGCCGCCGTCCGGTGGCACGGTCTCCAGCCCCGCCCCGAGGCCCTTTCCCTGCTCCAGGAAAGTTTCTTCACCTCCGACCCATCCGACCCGAGTGTGACTCCGAACACCCTGTACCGGAACAACAACGAGGAGATTGTCATGCGTAAGAAAATGCTCTTGGCCCCCGTGATCGCGCTGGGTGCCCTGACCTTGACGGCGTCCCCTGCACTGGCCCACAGCGGCCATGGCGGTGAGGGGAGCACCACCGGCACCACGACCAGCACCCACGAGGGTGCCTGGTCCGGCCAGGCCACCCTGGACCCGCTGAATGACAGCGGTACCACCGGGCAGGCCATGATCGAGCTGGACGGCAATGAGGCCACGGTCACGGTCGACGTCTCCGGGGCCGCGGAGACCTTCATGGACGGCCCGTTCCCCCACGCCCAGCACATTCACATCGCCAGCCAGGGCGTCTGCCCCACTCCGGAGGCCGACACCGATGGGGACGGTGCCATCAGCGTTCCGGAGGGCCATCCCTTCTACGGGGAGATCGGCACCTCCCTGACCACCGAGGGTGACACCAGCGCCGATTCGGCCCTCGCGATCGAGCGGTTCCCGGGCGGTTCCGCCTACAACTACGAGCGCACCTTCGAACTCAATGACGCCACCGCTGCTTCCCTGGCGGACGGCACCGCCGTGGTGGTGGTGCACGGCGTGGACCCGGCCAAGCTGAGCGCCGAGGCGCAGGAGAAGCCGAGTGAACTCGACCCGGCCCTTCCCTTGGCTGCCACCCTGCCGGCCGCCTGCGGCACGGTGAACGTCTCGCAGATGGGCCAGATGCCGGAGGGCGGCGCTGATACCGGATCGCCGGTCCAGCAGTCCGACACCTCGGGGATCTTCGTGGGCGTGGGTGCCCTCGCCGTGGCCGCCCTGGGTGGCGGCGCGTGGGCGGTCAGCCGCCGTTCGAGCCGGGCCTGAGCGACCGGAGGCAGTCCACACCATGAAGTCCCCTACTACCGGTCGCCGCGCAGTCCTGGCGGGCTGCGCGGCGACCGCCCTGGTGCTCATCGCCTCCTGCTCGGCACCGCAGGGCCCTTCCGGTGCGGAATCTGCCGGGCCGGGCGAATCGTCGGCCAGCGCTATGGCCGGACCTTCCGCGACGGTGTCACCGACGCAGACGCAAGCGCAGACACCGGCGCCGACGACGTCGCCCTCGGCTGCCGCCAGCGACTCCACGGCCACCACCGACCCGCCGGAGCCCGAGCCGGAGACCCTGCCGGCCTCGGAGCCGACCACGATCTCCGTGCCGGGGATCAACGTCGAGTCCGAGGTGATGCAGCTCGGCCTGCAGGAGAACGGGATGATCGAGGTCCCGCCCTACAACCTGGGCTCCCCGGCCGGCTGGTTCGTCCACTCGCCGACCCCCGGGGAGGTCGGGCCCTCCGTCATCCTGGGGCACCGCAACGGCATCGAGGGCGGTCCGGGGATCTTCGCCGACCTTCCGCAGACCGAGGTGGGGGACTCCATCGAGGTCACCCGGCAGGATGGCTCAGTCGCCAGCTTCACCGTCTACCGCACTGAACTGTTCCGTAAGGATGAGGGCTTCCCCACCCTGGAGGTCTACGGCAACACCGAGGGGCCGGAGATCCGGCTGATCACGTGCGACGGCTTGAACGAGGAGACGGGCATGCTGGAGGACAACTTCATCGTCTATGCGACCTTGGACACCTGAGCCCCCGACTGAAGCGCCAGCGGAGGAGCATCGGCGGCAATTGGCGCTGTGGACGGCCCCTTCGGGCGTCCGGCCCGCTCGGTAGACTGGACGCCACCATGCCCCAGAATTTCCAGACCTCCCTGCCCGGCCTGTTCACCTCCCGCACCACCGAGCCAGTCGGCGCGGATCCGGAGGCCTTCACCTCCGCTGCCCCGGCGCACCGGGCCCCGACGGCCGACGAGCTGCTGGAGGGGCTGAACGAACAGCAGAAGCAGGCCGTGGTCCATACCGGCGGCCCGTTGCTGATCGTCGCGGGCGCCGGCTCGGGCAAGACGCGCGTACTGACCCACCGCATCGCCTATGCCCTGGCCACCGGCAGGGCCCGGCCGCACGAGATCCTGGCGATCACCTTCACCAACAAGGCCGCCGCGGAGATGCGCGAACGCATCTCCGCCCTGATCGGTCCGGCGGCCCAGAAGATGTGGATCTCCACCTTCCACTCCTCGAGCGTGCGCATCCTGCGCCGGGAGGCCGCCTCGGTGGGCCTGAAGTCCAACTTCTCGATCTACGATTCCGCGGACTCCCTCCGCCTGGTCACCTCGATCGTCAAGGCCCATGACCTGGACCCCAAGAAGTTCACGCCCAAGTCGATGCTCAACAAGATCAGTGCGCTGAAGAACGAGCTCGTGGATGCCGAGGACCACTCCTCGACCGTCTCCGAGTCGGATCCGTTCGCCCAGGCGGTGTCCACCGTTTACCTGGAGTACACCCAACGGCTGCGCCAGGCCAACGCCATGGACTTCGACGACCTCATCGGCATGACGGTCAACATCTTCGAGGCGTTCCCCGCCGTGCTGGACAATTACCGCCGCCGCTTCCGGCACGTGCTGGTGGACGAGTACCAGGACACCAATCACGCCCAGTACCGCCTCGTCCGCCTCCTGACGGGTCCGGCCCACGAGCCGGAAGGAGTGGAGACGGCCGGCGGTGAGCTGACCGTGGTGGGCGACTCGGACCAGTCCATCTACGCGTTCCGCGGCGCGGACATCCGCAACATCGTGGAGTTCGAACAGGACTACAGCCAGGCCACCACCATCAAGCTCGAGCAGAACTACCGCTCCTCACAGACCATCCTGGACGCCGCCAACGCGGTGATCTCCAAGAACCCGAAGCGCCGGCCCAAGAACCTGTGGACCGCGGAGGGAGCGGGGGAGAAGATCATCGGCTACGCGGCC
Organism: Citricoccus parietis; assembly: GCF_042433045.1. Taxonomy (NCBI): domain Bacteria; kingdom Bacillati; phylum Actinomycetota; class Actinomycetes; order Micrococcales; family Micrococcaceae; genus Citricoccus; species Citricoccus parietis. Next base: position 34,403 of record NZ_JBHLWH010000021.1, read on the forward strand.
GAGAACGAGTCCGCCGAGGCCGAATGGATCGCCACCACCATCGACCGGCTGCAGGACGAGGACGGGATCCGGCCGGCCGACGTCGCCGTGTTCTACCGGACCAACGCGCAGTCCCGTTCGCTGGAGGAACGCCTCGTCACCAAGGGCATCCCGTACCGGGTCATCGGCGGCACGCGGTTCTACGACCGAAAGGAGATCAAGGACGCGCTCGCCTACCTGCGCGTGCTGGAGAATCCCGACGACGACGTGAACCTGCGCCGGATCCTCAACGAACCCAAGCGCGGGATCGGGGATCGCGCCGAGGGCGCGGTGGCGGCACTGCAGACGCGCAACCGGTCGACCTTCTTCGAGGCCCTCCGGCAGGCGGACCAGGCGCCCGCGATGGCCAGCCGATCGGTGAAGGCGGTCAACGGCTTCGTCCAGATGATGGAGGACCTGGCCCAGGTGGCCGCCACCTCGGGTGCCGCCACCGTACTGGAAGCGGTGCTGGAGCAGACCGGCATGCTCACCGCCCTGCGCTCCTCGGAGGACCTGCAGGACGAGTCCCGGGCGGACAACCTCGGCGAACTGGTGGCCGTGGTCCGGGAGTTCGAGAAGAACAACCCCGGCGGGACGCTGGGAGACTTCCTTGAACAGGTGGCCCTGGTGGCCGATGCCGACCAGCTGCCGGACGCCTCGGACGAGGAGGGGGCGGAACTGGCCGAACAGCTCGGCCAGGTCACGCTCATGACCCTGCACACGGCCAAGGGCCTGGAGTTCCCGGTGGTGTTCCTGACCGGCATGGAGCACGGGGTGTTCCCGCACTCACGGTCCATGACGGACGAGAAGGAGCTGGCCGAGGAGCGCCGGCTGGCCTACGTGGGCCTGACCCGGGCGCGGAAACGCCTGTTCGTCTCGCGTGCGGAGGCCCGGTCCCTGTGGGGGCAGCATCAGTTCAACCCGCCCAGCCAGTTCCTGGGAGAGATCCCCGAGAGCCTGCTGGACTGGGAGCGGGAGGGCTCCGCGCGTCCCGCCGGTTTCGCCGGAGGGGCGTTCGGTGGATGGGGTGGCGGCTCCATCGGCGGGCACGGTGGGCAGAACGGTCAGTACGGCCAGTCCGGCTCTCAGTCTCGCTATCCGCAGCGGTTCTCCGGCTCCCACTGGGGGGCCGGTGGGCCGACGTCCAACCGGCCTGCCCGCGCGTCGGGCAGCTATGCGGAGGACGCGGAACTGAAGGTCCCCCAGCGTGGGGCCGCCCGCACCCGGGTGCAGCCGCAGAAGGAGCTGATCTCGCTGAGTCCCGGGGATCACGTGGAGCACGGGACCTTCGGCCGCGGCACCGTCCTGAGCCTGGAGGGCCAGGGAGACAAGATCGTGGCCAAGGTGAGCTTCGACGGCACCGAGAAACGGCTGTTGCTGCGCTACGCCCCGCTGAGCAAGGTCGAGTGACCGCCCGGTGGAATAACCGACCGAGCCTGCCGTGGACTAAGGTATGGGATGGAACGCCCGGGGAATCCCTGGGCTTCCGGCCGGCTTCCGCCGTGCCGGACATGCTTCGGTCGATGTCAGGGGTGGAAACGCCCTTCGTCACTGCACTGTGGTGTGCCTGATGCCGCTCGCGGAATCCGACCGTCCCCGTTTTCGACGTAGAAGGACTGCAACCCGTGGACCTGTATGAATACCAGGCGCGCGATCTGTTCGAGGCACACGGTGTTCCCGTGCTGGCTGGCATCGTGGCGCAGACTCCGGAAGAGGCCAAGGCGGCCGCTGAGAAGATTGGCGGCGTGACCGTCGTCAAGGCCCAGGTGAAGGTCGGTGGCCGTGGTAAGGCCGGCGGCGTGAAGGTCGCCAAGACCGCCGATGAGGCATTCCAGTACGCCAAGGACATCCTGGGCATGGACATCAAGGGCCACACGGTGCACCAGGTCATGATCGCCCAGGGCGCCGACATCGCCGAGGAGTACTACTTCTCCGTGCTGCTGGACCGCGCCAACCGCACCTACCTGGCCATGTGCTCGGTCGAGGGTGGCATGGAGATCGAACAGCTCGCCGTTGAGCGCCCCGAGGCCCTGGCCAAGGTTCCCGTCTCCGCGCTGACCGGCATCGACGCCGAGACCGCCGCCACCATCGTGGCCGAGGCCAACTTCCCCGAGGAGCTGCGCGGCAAGGTCGCGGATGTCCTGGTCAAGTTGTGGGATGTCTTCGAGAAGGAGGACGCCACCCTCGTGGAGGTCAACCCGCTGGTCAAGACCGGCGCCGGTGACATCGTCGCCCTCGACGGCAAGGTCACCCTGGACGAGAACGCCGAGTTCCGCCAGGAGGGTCATGCAGCACTGGTGGACAAGCGCACCGAGGACCCGCTGGAGGCCAAGGCCAAGGCCAACGACCTCAACTACGTCAAGCTCGATGGCCAGGTCGGCATCATCGGCAACGGCGCCGGCCTCGTGATGTCCACGCTGGATGTGGTCGCCTACGCCGGTGAGAACCACGGCAACGTCAAGCCCGCCAACTTCCTGGACATCGGCGGTGGCGCCTCGGCCGAGGTCATGGCCAACGGCCTGGACGTCATCCTGAACGATGAGCAGGTCAAGTCCGTGTTCGTGAACGTCTTCGGTGGCATCACCTCCTGTGACGCGGTGGCCCACGGCATCGTCAAGGCCCTCGAGATCCTGGGCGACGCCGCCACCAAGCCGCTCGTGGTGCGCCTGGACGGCAACAACGTCGAGGAGGGCCGCCGGATCCTCTCCGACGCCAACCACCCGCTGGTGACGCTCGCCACCACCATGGACGAAGGCGCCGACAAGGCCGCTGAACTCGCCAACACCGCGCCGGCTGACAAGTAAGGACCCCTCAACTCATGTCGATCTACCTGAACAAGGATTCCAAGGTCATCGTCCAGGGCATCACCGGCGGCGAAGGCACCAAGCACACCGCCCTGATGCTCAAGGCCGGCACCAACATCGTGGGTGGCGTGAACGCCCGCAAGGCCGGCACCACCGTGGCGCACCACCGTGCGGACGGCTCCGAGGTCGAGCTGCCCGTCTTCGGTTCCGTGGCTGAAGCCATGGAGAAGACCGGCGCCGATGTCTCCGTGGCCTTCGTGCCGCCGAAGTTCGCCAAGGACGCCGCTGTCGAGGCCGTTGAGGCCAAGATGCCGTTGCTCGTGGTCATCACCGAGGGCATCCCGGTGCAGGACACCGCCGCTTTCTACGCGCTGGCCGAGTCCCGCACCGACGCCGACGGCAAGCCGACCACCACGATCATCGGCCCGAACTGCCCCGGCGTCATCACCCCCGGCGAGGCGCTGGCCGGCATCACCCCGGCCAACATCACCTCCAAGGGCCCGATCGGACTGGTCTCCAAGTCCGGCACCCTGACCTACCAGATGATGTACGAGCTGCGTGACCTGGGCTTCTCCACTGCCATCGGCATTGGCGGCGACCCGGTCATCGGCACCACCCACATCGACGCCCTCGCGGCGTTCGAGGCGGACCCGGAGACCAAGGCCATCGTGATGATCGGCGAGATCGGCGGCGACGCCGAGGAGCGTGCGGCCGACTTCATCAAGGCCAACGTCACCAAGCCGGTCGTCGGCTACGTGGCCGGCTTCACTGCCCCGGAGGGCAAGACCATGGGCCACGCCGGCGCCATCGTCTCCGGTTCCTCCGGTACCGCACAGGCCAAGAAGGAGGCCCTCGAGGCCGCCGGCGTCAAGGTGGGCAAGACCCCCTCCGAGACCGCTGACCTGATGCGGCAGCTCCTGAACGGCTGACCCTCCAGCACACCAACGACGCCGGCCCCCTCCTTCCACTGGAAGGAGGGGGCCGGCGTCGGTCTACTGAAGGGGCCTGACTCTCAGAGAGCCGAGACGATCCAGATGATCAGGGCGATTGCGACCAGGATGCCCACGATGGTCCAGACAAGGTTGCTTCCACGCATGTTGCTACCTCCATTTCTTGTAGATCCTTCTCATTCATCCTTGCACGGGAAGCGCCCACGTCAAACATCGGAGCGCCAGTGCGTCCAGTGCGGCGGCGAATGCGGCAGACCGCGGGACTACGCGAGGTTGGCGCCGAACAGCAGACCCAGCAGGTAGGTGACGGCGGCGGCGCCGAAGCCGATGAGCAGCTGGCGCAGGCCGCGCTTGAAGGGCGAGGCCCCGGAGAGCAGTCCGACCACGCCGCCGGTGCACAGCAGAGCCAGGCCCACGAGCACCGCGGACAGTGCCACGGCGCCGAGCCCGCCCATCCCGAACAGGTAGGGGATGACCGGGATGATGGCGCCGGAGGCGAAGAAGCAGAAGCTGGAGAAGGCGGCACTCCACGGGCTGCCGATGGCCTCATGGTCGTCCGAGTAGTCCACCGGACCCTGGGAGCCGTCCGGGTGGGCGGAGAAGGACGGATTGCAGTCGCAGCTGAAGTAACCGAGCCGTTCCTGGGCGCGGTGGACGGCGTCCTCCTCGTCCATGCCGCGGGCCCGGTAGACGAGCACCAGCTCATTCTGGTCCAGGTCCAGGTGTTCGGCGGCCTCGAGTGTCACCTGGGTGGGGGAGGATGCCTCGAGCAATTCACGCTGGGACCGCACGGACACGAACTCGCCGGCGGCCATGGACAGGGCCCCGGCCAGCAGGCCCGCGATGCCGGTGAACAGCACCACCGAGTTGGCCACCCCGGTGGCCCCGATGCCCATCACGAGGGCGAGGTTGGACACCAGGCCGTCATTGGCGCCGAAGACAGCAGCTCGGAAGTTGCCGGCGAGCTGCTCACGTCCCCGGGAGGCCAGCCCGCGGACGACCTCCTCGTGGATGGCCTCGTCCGCCACCATGGCGGGGGTGGCGTGCTGGTCCTTGGCGTAGGGCGAATCGGATTCGGCGCGCTGGGCCAGGGCCAGGATGAACACCGAGCCGAAGACCTTGGCCAGCCACCGCAGCAGGATCCGGTGCGGGGACGGGCGGGGCGGATTCTGGGCATGCTCACCGAGCAACAGCCGCCAGTGGTCCTCGTGGCGTTTCTCCGCCGTGGCCAGCCCCAAGAGGATCTCCCGCTCCGGGCTCTCCTTGCGCCGGGCGATGACCCGGTAGATCTCCGCCTCGGCGATCTCGTCCGCCAGATAGCGGCGCCACCGCCGGATCTGGTCCCGGGTCGGCTCCGCCTCAACCGTGCCGGGCCGAGATCCGGGGCGGGGGGAGGACGATGCTTCGGGCATGGGAAACGAGGCTCCAGTCAGCGCAGGTGGGTGCCGGATTGCCGGCCCGTCCAGTCTACTCTGGGGGCATGGCAACACCAGAGCGCTCCGAACCTCCCGCGCGCGGTGCGGTGGCACAGAAGATCCTCGACGGCGGCCGGGAACCCGACCCCCGGTTCACCCTCGCAAACGAGCGCACCTTCCTGGCCTGGATCCGCACCTCCCTGGCGCTGCTGGCCGGCGGCATCGCGGTGGAGGCGTTCACCGGCACCGTGTTCGACGACGTGACCCGCCTGTGGCTGGCGACCGGACTGCTCCTGCTGGCCTTGCTGCTGTCTGCCTCCGCCGGTTTTCGGTGGCTGCGCGTGGAGAGGGCCATGCGGCACGGCAAGCCTCTCCCGCTGCCGGTGCTGGTGCCGATCCTGGCTACCGGCGGTGCGGTGGTGGCCGTGGTGCTGGTGGTGTTCCTCCTGCTCAACCGGTTCTGAGATGCACCAGGACCCCGGGCTCCAGCCCGAACGCACCGTGATGAGCTGGGACCGGACGCTGCTGGCCCTGTTCGTGGCCGCGGCAATGTTCCTGCGCTGGTACGGAACGGTCGGGTGGGCGGCACTGGCCCCAGGGGCCCTGTGCGGTGGCGCGGCGTTGACGATCCACCTGACCCAACGGCGCCGGTACCGCCTGCAGTCCGAGGGCATCGCACGCGAGCAGGTGGAGGCGGACGTTTATGCGGTGCTGTGGTTGATGCTGTTGGTTGCGGCGCTGTCCGTGCTGGGACTTCTGGCGATCTGGGTGCTCTGACCCCTACTGTTGGCCCATGGTGGACCTTCCCCGTGTCACGGACAACGGGCATCTTGGCCCGATCAACTCGGCCCTCGTGCCCCGGTACGGAGGGGCGCCGACGTTCGCGTTGCTGCCCTCGATCGACGAGGCAGTTGCGGCGGGCCACCGGCCTGATATCAAGGTCGTCGGGGTGCCTTTCGACTCCGGAGTCTCCTACCGCCCGGGGGCACGCTTCGGCCCGGGCCACATCCGCCAGTCCTCCCGCCTGCTGCGCCCCTACAACCCCGCCACCGGCACCTCGCCGTTCGCCCAGGCCCAGGTGGTCGATGCAGGGGACCTGGTGGTCAACCCGTTCAACATGGACGAAGCCATCGCCTCCATCCAGTCCGACGCGCTGGAGTTGACGGCGGATGGGGCCTCGCTGATGGTCCTCGGCGGCGACCACACGATCGCCCTGCCCCTCCTGCGGGCGGCCGCCGAACGCGCGGGCTCCCCGGTGGCCCTGCTGCACTTCGACGCGCACCTGGACACCTGGGACACGTACTTCGGGGCCGCCTACACCCACGGCACCCCGTTCCGCCGTGCCGCCGAGGAGGGCCTGCTGGACACCGAGGCCCTGTGCCACGTGGGCACGCGGGGCCCGCTCTACGGCAAGGCCGACCTCGACGACGACACCCGCTTCGGCTTCGGCATCGTCACCTCCGCGGACGTCTACCGCGAGGGCGCCGACGCGGTGGCGGCCCGCCTGGTGGAGCGCATCAGCGGCCGTCCCCTCTACATCTCCGTGGACATCGACGTCCTGGACCCGGCCCACGCGCCGGGCACCGGTACCCCGGAGGCCGGGGGCATGACCAGCCGGGAGCTGCTGGAGATCCTGCGCGGCCTGCGCGGCCTCGAGGTGGTGGGCGCCGACGTCGTGGAGGTGTCCCCGGCCTACGACCACGCAGAGCTGACCGGGATCGCCGCCGCCCATGTGGCGTACGACCTGATCGGCCTGCTGGGGGAACGGGCATGACCGCTCACAACAGCACCCGCCGCAACGGCGGCGACCTCGTGATCGAGACCCTGCAGGCCCTCGGCGCCCGCACCGTCTTCGGGATCCCCGGCCAGCACGCGCTCGGACTCTTCGACGCCCTCTCCCGCTCGGAGCTGCGCTACGTCTCCTCCCGGGTGGAGAACAACGCCGCCTTCGCCGCGGACGGCTACGCCCGGGCCACCGGCGAGGTCGGGGTGCTGTTCCTCTCCACCGGGCCCGGGGCCCTCACCTCCCTGTCCGGGCTGCAGGAGGCGTACGCGACCGCGGTGCCGATGGTCGTCGTCGCCTCCCAGATCCCGCTCTCCGGGCTGGGCGCCCGCCGCAAGGGCATGCTGCACCAGCTCGATGACCAGAAGGCCTCGGCCCAGAACGTGACCAAGACGCAGTTCAGCGTGCACCACCCCTCCGGGATCCCGTCCGCCATCCAGGATGCCTGGGCCGCGGCCATCACGGTGCCGCAGGGGCCCGTGTGGGTGGAGGTCCCGCAGGATGTGCTGCTCGGCGAGGTCATGGTCCCGCCCGTGGAGGATGCCCTGGCCGTGCCCTACGACCATCCGCCCCGGCAGGAGCTCATCGACGAGGCTGTGCGGTGGCTGGCCACCTCGCGCCGGACCGCGATCGTCGCCGGGGGAGGAGTGCGCCGCTCCACCGGCGACGCCCGCCGCCACCTGCTGCGCGTGGCCGAGCTGCTGGACGCCCCCGTGGTCTGCACCCCCGGCGGCAATTCGGCCTTTCCCCACGACCACCGGCTGTCCCTCGGCTCCTGGGTGGAGGACCGCCACGTCACAGACCTGCTCGAGGACGCCGAGGTGCTGCTCGTCGTCGGCTCCTCGCTGGGGGAGGTCACCTCCAACTACTTCACCCTCGAACCTCGCGGCCGGCTCATCCAGGTCGACGCCGAACCCCGGGTTCTCGAATCCAACTTCCCCACACTCGGCGTGAGGGCCGACGCCGGCCAGGCCCTGGCCGCGATCGCCGCCGCGCTCTCGGCCGCGTTCCCGGGCGCGCAACCCGGGGCCGAGGACCCGGTGCGCGCCGACTGGCACGGCCGCAGCGCCGCCGAGGTGGTGGCCGAGACCAACCGCAGGGTCGAGGCCCGGCTGGACGGGCAGGAGCTGTCCCGCGAGCGGAGGTTCCTGGCGGACATCAGGGCCGCCGTCCCCGCAGAGATGCAGACGTACTGGGACATGACGATCGCCGCGTACTGGGGGTGGAACTGCTGGGACGCACAGTCGGGCGAATTCCACTCCGCGCAGGGTGCCGGCGGTCTGGGCTACGCCTTCCCAGCCGCGATCGGCGGAGCAGTGGGACTGGCCGACCTGGCCGATGCACCGGAAGCCGGCGCCGAGGACGCCGCGCCCGGGGTGCTGGCCGTCGCCGGGGACGGCTCGGCCATGTACTCGATCGCCGAGCTGGCCTCGGCGCAACAGCACGGAGCCAACGTGACCTGGCTGATCGTGGACGATGGCGGCTACGGGATCCTGCGCGACTACATGGAAGAGGCCTTCGGCCAGGCCACGGCCACGGAACTGTACCGGCCGGACTTCGTGGCCTTGGCCAGGTCCTTCGGGGTCCCGGCCGAGGAAGTGCCCGTGGAGGAGGTCGGCCCGGCACTCACCCGGGCGTTCGAGCGGCCGGGCCCGGCCGTCGTCGTGGTCAGGACCCTGTTGAGGATGTGGGCGCCGAGTCACCTGGGATAGTTCACCGGCGGACGCAACTGATCCCCGGCGAAGCGTCAGCTGCCGGGGATCAGATGGTGTGGTGTGCGTCCGGCTGCTAGTCGAAGCGCTCGGGATGCTCACCGAAGATGAAGTGCCGACCGGTGACCCGGTTGACCGTGACCTCTACAAAGAAATCCTTATACGTGGGCACCCAGGGGTCAATAGCCAGTGACTCGGCAAACTCGATCTCTTCCTCCAGTTCCAGCACGCGGGCGGTGCCGCGGGACAGAACGGACCACGCCTGGTCCGAGAGGATGCCGTCCGCCTCGAAGATGACCTTGGGGTTGATGGTCAGCTCGGCCAGCTTGTTGCCGGGCGCCGTGCGGAAGTAGATCTTGCGGTCCGCGGCCTTGAAGTTCACCGGCACCAGGTCCAGCTCGTCGTTCACCCGCAAGCCCAACCGCCCGTGGCGGGTGTTCTCCAGCAACTGCCAGCACTGGTCCTCGTCCAGGACGAGGATCGCCTCGTCATCCGGGTGTTCGAACATCATGGCCCGTCCTCCTTCATCCCCTGCGGGGTGCCGTGCCCGGGCCGGGACCGTGGGCGGAACGTGGAGATCCCGGTCAGCGGGCACTTTCATTGTCCCGTGCCGGGAGGGTTCCTGCTAGGGGTGGCTCAGCGCCGTCACAGCACCGTCATAGGGAGCCGGGTGACAGTGGAACGGAACCGCACGCGAAAGGAACCCCAGGATGAGACGACGCGAGAACAGCAGGCTATTCGAAGGCCGGATGCTGGACCGGCCGGAGGAGGACGTCGAGGATCAAGGCCTCGCCTTCGATCTGGGCACCCTGGTCTCCCGGCGGAAGGCGCTCGGGGCGTTCGGTCTGGGCGCGGGGGCCGTGTTGCTGGCTGCCTGTGCCCCGGTCTCCGAGCAGACCGGTTCGGCCGCCGCCTCTGCCTCCGGATCAGCCTCCGGATCGCCGGCGGCCAGCTCCTCGGCATCGTCAGCTCAGGCCGACCTGGTCGAGACGCCGGGGGAGACCGCTGGGCCCTATCCGGGCGATGGCTCCAATGGTCCGGACGTCCTGGAGGTATCGGGAGTGGAACGCAGTGACATCACCTCCTCGATAGACGGCGGCGCCACCGCCGAGGGTGTGCCGGTGACCCTGACCATGAACATCATCGACATGGCCGGTGGCAATGTGCCCATGACCGGTGCCGCCGTCTACGTGTGGCACTGTGATGCCGCCGGACAGTACTCCATGTACTCGGACGCCGTGGTGGAGGAGACCTACCTGCGCGGGGTCCAGGTGGTCGGCGAGGACGGCACTGTCACCTTCACCACGATCTTTCCCGGTTGCTACACCGGCCGCTGGCCGCACATCCACTTCGAGGTCTTCCCAGACCTGGACTCCATCACGGACGCCACCAACGCGGTGCTGACCTCCCAGATCGCCATGACCGAGGAGAGCAGCTCCGGTGTCTTCGCCCTGGAGGCCTATGCGGGCTCGGCCGAGAACCTGGCGCAGATCACCTTGGCCTCGGACAACGTCTTCAGCGACGATTCGGCGGCCCAACAGCTCGGAACCACCATCGGTTCGGTACAGAAGGGCTACAGGGTCACGATCGACGTGCCGATCGACACCACCACGGAACCCGCCGCCGGCGGGATGCCACCCGCCGGCGGTGCAGGGGGCCCCGGCGGCGCGCCACCCAGCGGCGGTCGCGGGGGCCAGCCGCCGAGCCAGTAGCCGACCGCCGCTCCCTCCCCTCTCCGTAGCTCTTCGAGCGTCAGGAGGGGAGCGTCAGGAAGGGAGCGTCTGGAGGGGAACGGGCAGGAGGGCCATCATCGCCGGTAGCCGGCGGTGCGCCGGACGGCCACGGTCTCCTCCAGCACCCGGACCGCCGTCGGCGCCACCCGCCCCGGGGCCACAGCAACATAGCAGGGGGCCAGGTGGGCGGGGCGGCGTTCGGGGCCGTCCGTGTCATAGAACAGGGCCAGGTATTGGCCTCCGGCCCGGCGCACCAGCAACTGGCCGACGCCCACGTCCCACGGGTTGGTGTCCACCCCGAGGGTCACGTCCGCCCAGCCGATCGCCGTGAAGGCCAGCTCCAAGGCACCGGAGACGGTCCGGCGGACGGTGGCATAGGAGTCGACCAGTCGGCCGAAGCGTTCCAGGGCCACGGGGCCGTCCAGTTCCAGGGCCTCCGCAGAGGGATACGAGGTCACGAGGTTCATGGAAGCCTCGGCGGGAGGATCAGCGAGATGTACGGCCTCCACAGCGCGGGTTGCATCCACGGACGCGGCCTCGGCCCCGAAGCGCACACCGTTGAGGTACGCCCCGGCCTCATCGGCGGAGAACTCGAGCCCGTTCACCGGGTCCAGCACCACTCCGGCCACCACCTCGCCGTCCACCGCCGCGGCGATGGAGATGGAGAACATGGCGAAGCCGTGGGCGAAGTTGGCGGTGCCGTCGATCGGGTCGACGATCCACTCGAGACGGTGCACGTCGGCGGGGAAGCCGGAGACCTGGCCTGAGTCTGAGCCTGGGCCCGCGGGCCCGGCGGAGCTGGCGGCCGGGCCACCGCCAGGCCCGGGCTCGGAGCCCCGGGCGCCCCCCTCCTCGCCGATGAAGCGGCTGCCCGGCACGGCCTCTCCGAGCAGCCGGACCAGTTCGTCCTCGGTGGCGCGGTCATGCACGGTGACCAGGTCATGAGAGGAGCGCTTGGTGGTCAGGTTGAGGTCCGCGGGGGTGGAGCGGAAGGCGCGGACCAGGCGGGGGGCGCAGGCGGCCGCCGCGGTGATGGCGATGCGGCGCAGTTCGCTGGGTGCTGGAAGGGCGCTCGACATGGGGCCAGCCTATCCGCCGGGCCTGACCGCCAGATCTTGCCGCTGCGTCTTTCCGGCGGGTCTGTCCGCTGGGCAAGCCGTGCGCCGGGAGCGGACACCGCGGGACCCGGTGTGAGCTCCGCCCGTGACGTGGTGAATACTGGGAGTATGGCCGACCGGATTCCCGCACCGCACGCTGCTGCCGTGGACGCACCGCCGTCCCCCCTGGTGGAAGAACGGGAACCCCTCATCACCGAGCACGTGGCCACCATGCTCCAGGACCGGTGGCATGCCTTCCGCCGCAAGTCCGCCATCCGGCGGGGCCTGATGCCCACCGTCATGTCCTTCACCGGCTACGGCACCACCGGCTGGATCCGGGTCCTCTCCCGCGTGGTGATGGCCCCGGACGAGGCGTTCGAGAACGGGCGCCGCCTGGCCAAGATGGTCGAGGACGGCATGCGCGGCTGGCACAACTTCACCTCACCCCCCGTGGCCTATGCTCTCGTGCAGATCACCGCCGGCGGCCAGAGCTTCACCGTCCGCGCGGACCGCGGCGGCCTGGTGGACGCCGTCGTCGAGGCTGAGCTGGAGCCCGGCTGGCAGACCGTCACGCTGCAGTCCAACGGCAGTGAACCCGCCACGAGCGACGTGTACATCGTGGACGACCACGTGGTCACCGGCGTGGTCTCGGATGTGGATGACACCGTGGTGGTCACGTACCTGCCGCGGCCCTTCCTGGCCGCCTGGAACTCCTTCGTCCTGGATGAGCATGCCCGCACGCCCACCCCGGGGATGGCCGTGATGCTGCACCGGTTGCTGGAGACGCAGCCCGCGTCCCCGGTGATCTACCTGTCCACTGGCGCGTGGAACGTGGCCCAGACCCTGTCCCGTTTCCTCTCCCGCAACCTCTACCCCTTCGGGCCGCTGCTGCTGACCAGCTGGGGGCCCACGGAGGACCGCTGGTTCCGCTCCGGGATGGAGCACAAGGTCTCCCAGCTGGACCGGTTGGCGCGGGACTACCCCGGCGTGCGGTGGCTGCTGATCGGCGACGACGGCCAGCATGACCCGGAGATCTATGCCGACTTCGCCCGCCGGCATCCGGACAGGGTACGGGCCATCGTGATCCGGCAGCTCACACCCTCGCAGGCGGTCCTGGCCGGCGGCCGTGCCGACGACCCCCGTGACACCACCCCGGGCGTGCCGTGGTGCTACGGGCCGGACGGCGCCACACTGTCCCGCCAGCTCGAGGACCTGGGCATCCTGGACGGCGGCCGGTCCGAGGCCCAGCCGCAGGCCTGGCCGATGACCGCCCAGCTGTCCGTGGTGGCCCCGGAAGCCGGCCATGGACGCTGAGCCCCTGACCGGCACGGTCGAACCACGGCCCGACGGCGGCGGCCCCGGTGTCCGGGTGGACATCGCCCTGCGCTGGGGAGACATGGACGCCTACGGCCACGTGAACAATGTGCGGATCGCCTCCATCCTCGAGGAGGCCCGCATCCACGCCTTCGGCGTGCCGGCGGGTACGGGGGCCGCCGGACTCGGAGCGCCGGTGTCCCTGCTGGACGGGGTGCCGGACACCGTGCAGGCGCTGATCTCCGAGCACCGGATCCGCTACCGGCGGCCCCTCGAGTACCGCACCGTCCCGGCGCGGGTGTGGGTGTGGGTGGCCGCGGCGAAGGGTGCCTCGATCGAGGTGGCCTACTCCATCCGGGACGGCGTGGACGGCACCGAGTGCGTCACCGCGGGAACCACCATGGTGTTCGTGGACTCCGTCTCGGGCCGTCCCGTGCGCCTGACTCAGAAGCAGCGGGAGGCGCTGACCGGCCTCAGATGACGCCCTGGGCCAGCATGGCGTCCGCGACCTTGACGAAGCCGGCGATGTTGGCGCCCACCACGTAGTTGCCCGGGGCGCCGTAGCGATCGGCGGTCTCGAGGCAGCGGTCGTGCAGGTCGGTCATGATCTGCTCGAGCTTGTCATGCGTGTACTCGAAGCTCCAGGTGTCCCGGCTGGCGTTCTGCTGCATCTCCAGGGCGGAGGTGGCCACGCCGCCGGCGTTGGCGGCCTTGCCCGGGCCGAACAGCACGCCGGCCTCGATGAACAGCTCGGTGGCCTTCTGGGTGGAGGGCATGTTGGCGCCCTCCGCCACGGCGACCAGGCCGTTCTTGATGAGGATCTGCGCCGCCTTGTCATCCAGCTCGTTCTGGGTGGCCGAGGGCAGGGCCACGGTGCCGGGGACGTCCCACACGCTGCCGTCGGCCACGAAGCGGGCGTTGCCGCCGCGCTGCTCGGCGTACTCGGCGATCCGGCCGCGCTGGACCTCCTTGATCTCGCGGAGCAGGTCCAGATCGATGCCGGCCTCATCCACCACGTAGCCGGAGGAATCCGAGGCGGTGATGGCCGTGGCCCCGAGCTGCTGGGACTTGGCGATGGCGTTGAGGGCCACGTTGCCGGAACCGGAGACGATCACGGTCTGGCCGTCCATGGACTGGCCCTGCGTGCGCAGCATCTGGTCCGCGAACATCACGGCGCCGTAGCCGGTGGCCTCCGGGCGGACGAGCGAACCGCCCCAGGACATGCCCTTGCCGGTGAGCACACCGGACTCGAAGCGGTTGGTGATGCGCTTGTACTGGCCGAACAGGTAGCCGATCTCCCGGGAGCCCACGCCGATGTCACCGGCGGGCACATCGGTGTACTCGCCGATGTGGCGGTAGAGCTCGGTCATGAAGGACTGGCAGAAGCGCATGATCTCGGCATCGGACCGGCCGGCCGGGTTGAAGTCCGAGCCGCCCTTGCCGCCGCCGATCGGCATGCCGGTCAGGGCGTTCTTGAAGATCTGCTCGAAGCCCAGGAACTTGATGATGCCCAGGTACACGGAGGGGTGGAACCGCAGTCCGCCCTTGTACGGGCCGAGGGCGGAGTTGAACTCCACGCGGAAGCCCCGGTTGATCTGCACGGAGCCGTTGTCGTCCACCCAGGGGACGCGGAAGATGATCTGGCGCTCGGGCTCGCACATGCGGCGCAGGATGCCCGATTCGACGTACTCGGGATGGCGGTTGACCACGGGACCGAGGGCTTCGAACACCTCGGTCACAGCTTGGTGGAATTCGCTTTCGCCGGGGTTGCGGCGGAACACTTCGTTCCGCAGGTTTTCCAGACCCTGTTCCATGTCCGTCCTCGCTTTCCTCGGTGGCGTCCCTGTGATGGGAGGGCATCCCCTGGCAGGGAGCGGCCGGGACCACTGTACCGGCAGGTACGCGGCCTGCGGAAAGCGTGACGAGGGCCCGACGCCGGCCGGTCGGCCTCGAGCGATAGCCGGCGGTTGCCCCGGGGCCGGGGCCCGATCAGGCTTCTGGCGGGGTGGCGGGTTCGTCCTCCGTGTCGATGCTCGCCCGCTGCTGCACGGCATAGCGGTGTCCGTGCACGGTGTCATGGTTGATGATCGCGTCGATCCGGACCACGTCCTCGGCCGTCAGGACCACCTGCTCGGCGGAGCGGTCCTCCGCCAGGTGCGCCGTCGACGTCGTCCCCGGGATGGCCAGGACGCCCGGTCCCTGGGCCAGCACCCAGGCGATGGACAGGGCCGCGATGGTGGTGCCCAGTCGCTCGGCCTCGGCGCGGAAGGGCTCCAGCAGGGCGAGGTTGGCCGGGAAGTGCTCCGCCGAGAACCGCGGCATCCGGTGCCGCATGTCCCCCTGAGGGAGGGTCGCGGGGTCCTGCACCGTACCGGTGAGGAACCCGCGTCCCACGGGGGAGAAGGCCACGAGGGCGGCACCGGTGCGGCGGCAGGCGTCCAGCAGCCCCCACTCCGGGTTGCGGGTCCACAGGGAGTACTCGTTCTGCACGGCGGCCACCGGGTGCACCGCGTGGGCCCGCTCCAGGGTGGCACCGGAGACCTCGGAGAGGCCGTAGGCGCCGATCATCCCGGCCCGGACTATCTCGGCCAGGGCATCGGCGCTCTCCTCCACCGGTACGTCTGGATCGAGCCGGTGCAGGTAGTAGAGGTCGATGAACTCGGTGCCCAGGCGGCGCAGGGAATCCTCGACCTGGCCTCGGAGGGTCTCCGGGCGGCCGTCGATCCCGCCGTCCCGCCCGCCGGTCAGCCCACCCTTGGAGGCGAGGAAGACGTCCTGGCGGCGCGCTCCCAGGGCGCGTCCCACCACCTCCTCGTTGTGGCCGGCACCGTAGAGCGTGGCCGTGTCGAAGTGGTCCACCCCGGCGTCCAGGGCGGTGCGGACCATCGTGACGGCGTCCTCGTCCGCGAGGAACCCGGAGTACCCGTGGTTGAGGTTCATGCAGCCCAGACCGACGGGCCGGACGGTGCGCCCGGCCAGGGCGCGCGGGGAGGACAGGTCGGTGGTGAGGGCAGGGGCAGGGCTCATGAGGCCACCCTAAAGTGTCCGGCCGGCTCAGCGCGGCAGCAGCCACCCGTCCCACCCGGAGCTCTGCTTCAGGTAGGTGCGCACGTAGACGTCGTTCTGGCGGTGCCGGACGCGGATGGCGCGCTCGTAGTAGCCGACGAGCTGCTCGCACAGCACCGGCCAGGTCCGTCCCTGCACCGACCGGAAGGCGGCCTCGGCGAAGGCGCCGCGCTTGACGTCGTCGTAGGCCAGGTCCCGGACCCGCTCGCGGAGTTCGTCCAGATCCCCGGGTCGGTACAGCCAACCGGTGCGGGAAGCGTCCACGAGGTCGAGTGGGCCGCCGCGGCCCACCGCGACCACGGGCACGCCGGAGGCCATGGCCTCCTGGATGGTCTGGCAGAAGGTCTCGGACTCCCCGGGATGCACGAACAGGTCGAAGCAGGCCACATGGCGGGCCAGGTCCTCGCCGCCCTGGAAGCCGGCGAAGTGTGCGCCGGGCAGCTTCTTCCGGAGTGAGTCCTTGAGGGGACCGGAGCCCACGATCACCAGTCGGGTGCCCGGCAGGTCGTTGAGCACGGCGAGGTCCTCGACCTGCTTCTCGGCCGCCAGGCGGCCGACGAAGCCGATGAGTCGTTCGCCGTTCGGGGCGAGCTCGGCGCGCAGTCCCTCGTCCCGCTTGGCGGGGTGGAACCGGCTGGTGTCCACGCCACGGCGCCACAGGTGTACCCGCTGGATGCCGCGGCCGTGCAGCTGGTCCAGGCAGAAGCTGGAAGGGGCCACGGTGAGTGTGGCGAGATCGTGGATGCGCTCCACCTGCTGCCAGAGGACCTCCTCGAGCCAGGGGAAGCCGTACCGGGCCGCATAGTTGGGCACTTCGGTCTGGTAGATGCACACGCTGGGCAGGCCCAGCGCGTGGGCTGCCTGGACGGCGCGCCAGCCGAGGACGAAGGGGGAGGCGATGTGGACGACGTCGGGGGCGAAGTCCGCGAGGATGCGGCGGACCCGGTTGACGGTCCCGGCGGCCACCCGGACGTTGGTGTACCCCTGCAGCGGGATGGAGGGCAGCCGGTGCACCGGGTACCCCTCCACCTCGGCCGGGGCCTCATCCTCCATCCATGAACTGGACGGGGCGATCACCAGGACATCGTCGCCCCGTTCCCGCAGGTGGCGGAGCACCTGGAGGATGGAGTGGGTGACACCGTTCATGTGCGGCAGGAAGGATTCTGCGACCACAGCGATTCTCACGGTCCCATGATGACCGTCTGCCGCCGACGGGAGGCCCGTGGTGCGGTGGATCCGAGGTGGCGGTCCGGTGAACTCTCGGTAAGCCGCGCCGACCCGGGGGTGATTCCGGTGCCGGCCGTCAGGCGGGTGGCACCATGGACGGTGACATGAACGCTCGAACCAGCCGCGCCCTGAAGCCCCTGCCGTTGCCCCTGTGGATCCAGGGGGCGATCGAGGCACTCATCGCTGCCGTGATCTCCGCGATGCTGGTGCTGATCCCGCTCGTGGTCATCTGGTCCGGCGGCGGATTCGCCGCTACCGGCATCGACTTCATCGCTGGGCTGGGCGGACAGGCCTGGCTGGCCATCCACGGGGTGCCGTTGCACCTGAGCCTGGAATCGGGAACGACCTCGGACGCCCTCCTGACCGCCACCTTCTGGTTCCTGCCGTGGGGACTGGTGCTGTTGCCGTTCTTCCTGGGGTGGCGGGCCGGGCGGCGGCTGGCCCGGGCCTCCTACCGGGACCAGATCTGGCAGGCGCTCGCCGGGGGCGCGGTGGCCTACGCCGCCGTCGGCCTGGGTACCTCGCTGCTGGTGCCCAACGCCGCCGTGGCCATCAACCCCGCCTGGGGGACGCTGATCCCCACGGCCGTCATGGTGCTCGCCCTGCTGGCGGGCGCCCGCCGGGAGGCCGGCTCCTGGGCACGGCTGATCGGCGTGGACCTGGCCGACCGGATCGAGCGGCTGTCCCAGCACTCGCGGTGGGCCGGCTCCTATGTGTGGTCCGTGGTCAGAGCCGGGTCCGTGGGCCTGATCGCCTCCTTCGGGCTCGCCGCGGCCCTGATGGCTGTCCAGATCGGCCTGCACTGGGCGGATATCGCCCAGGTCTACCAGGAACTGAACGCCGGGATCTGGGGCGGTGCCGTCGTCACCGTGGCCCAGCTCGGCATCATGCCGAATCTGGCGATGTGGACGTTGGCGTGGACCACCGGCGCCGGATTCAGCCTCGGGACCGGTTCCGTGGTGGCACCCCTGCAGACCCTGGTCGGGCCGCAGCCGGCCGTCCCCGTGCTCACCGCGCTACCCGTGGGGCTGGAGCCCGCGTGGTCCTGGTTGTTCCTGCTCCTGCCCGTGGCCGGCGGTTTCCTGGCCGGCTGGTGGCTGCTGCGGGACGGCGAGAACCACTTTGATGAGTGGCTCTCCCTGAAGATCAACCGGCGCTGGGCCTCACTGACCCTGTCCACCCTCGCCCTCGGCGTGTTCGTGGCCCTGGCCACGGCGGCGCTCGCCATCCTGCCCTTCTGGCTGTCCACCGGTTCGCTGGGCGTGGGCCGGCTGACCGGCCTCGGCCCCACCGCCTGGCTCGCCTCGGTGATGCTCGGTGGACTGGTGGGGTTGGGCGCCATGTTCGGCTACCTCGTCTCGCCGGCCTGGGAGAAGTACCAGTACGTGGTGCCGGAGGGCTGGGTCGATGAGGACCACGAAGGCGACGAAGACGACGAGGACGGCGACGTTGGCGAGGAGCCGGACGCCGGCGGGACCTCCGGGCGACGATAGCCCGGGTGTCGATACACTGAATTGTGTATCATTTTGGTCATGACAGTGGTGAGCAGTGCACATGCCACGGCGTTGGCCCAACTGGGGCACGCCCTCTCGGACGGGACCCGCACCCGCATCCTTCTGGCCCTGCGCGAGAATCCCGCGCGGCCGTCGGATCTGGCTGAGCGACTCGGGGTGTCCAGGCAGTCCATGTCCAATCAGCTGGCCTGCCTGCGTGGCTGCGGGCTGGTCGAGACCACTCCGCAGGGCCGTAGCGCCTGGTACCGGCTCGCCGATCCCCGCATCGGCTCGGCCCTGGGAGACCTGCTGGAGCTGGTGGTGCAGGTCGATCCGAGCTGCTGCTCGCCGGAGGGGTGCGCGTGCCGATGACCTCGGAGGGTGGGAACTCCGCACCACGGCCGGCACCCTGGCCCGGGTCACTGTCCACGCACCGGCCCGAACCCCCGTCGATCGTGCGGAGGACGGTGTTGCAGCGCCGCATCCGCTGGATCGTGGCGGTGACCATCACCTACAACGTGATCGAGGCCGTCATCGCGCTGTCTGCGGGCACCGTGGCCTCCTCCTCGGCCCTCATCGGATTCGGACTCGACTCGATCGTCGAGGTCCTCTCCGCTGCTGCCGTGGCCTGGCAGTTCGCCGGCCCTGACCCGCATCTCCGCGAGAAGACGGCCCTGCGGCTGATCGCCGTCTCCTTCTTCGGGCTCGCCGCCTTCGTGTCCTTCGACGCCGTCCGCTCGCTTCTGGGCGTGGTCGAGCCGGACCATTCGCCGGTGGGCATCGTCCTGGCGGCCGTCAGCCTGGCCATCATGCCGGCCCTGTCCTGGTTCGAGCGCCGTACAGGGCGTGAGCTCGGCTCCGCCTCGGCCGTGGCGGACTCGAAGCAGACGCTGATCTGTTCCTACCTCTCCGCGGTCCTCCTGGCCGGCTTGCTCTTGAACAGCCTGTTCGGGTGGACCTGGGCAGATCCACTGGCGGCCCTCGTCATCGCCGGGTTTGCGCTCAAGGAGGGTCTGGAGGCGTGGCGCGGTGACGCCTGCTGTACCCCAGTCTCTGTCCTGGCCGGAGTTGCCACCGACGGCGGCGACGCGGACGGCGGCAACGGAGCCTGTTCCTGCTGTGCCCCGGAGCCCCGGTCCTAGGGGCTGGACGAACCCTCGGTCGCCAGGGCCGGGACGTCCGCAGACGCGGCGCCTTTGTCTCAGCCGTGGCCCGCTAGTTTCTACTGGCCTCGGAGGGAGGGCCCAGCGCCCGGCAGGGCCGTCCCGCCCAGCTGTTCCGTGTAGGTGCTGCTGCAGTTCTCCAGGGCGCGGTCCGTCAGCGCGGAGGAGGTGCACTCCTCGAACTGTTCGGTGGCGTCCCAGAAGATGATCTGCGCCGAGGCCACGAATCCGAACATGGCGCAGCCGGCCATCGCGGCCGCCGTGGCGAAGCGCAGGACCCAGGGGGACTTCACGTGGGCGGTGCGCACGAGCGCCACCACACCCCAGATGAGCCCTGCCAGGGCGAAGGCCAGGGAGACGGCCTTCCACGGCAACGTCAACACAGACGACAGGTAGGTGAGCAGCAGCATCCCGGCCACCCAGAGCAGCGCATCCCGGAGGGAGCGGTACTTCTTCAGTTCCGGGTCAGTGCTGGCGGGATCGGTCTGGCTCACCGTCCCACCCTACTGGGGTTCAGGCCAGCCCCTGCTCCGCCAGCCAGGCGGTGGCCAGATCGGCGCTCGAGGCCTGGTCCTCCACGGACTGGCGGTTGAGGTCGATGAGCTCCTCGGCGGAGAGCTGGGCGTTGACCTCCTCGATCACGGCGGCCGCGTCCTCGTCCACGGCCTCGGACACGATCGGCGTGACGTTCTGCGGCAGGACCAGGTTCTCCGGATCCTCCAGGGTCACCAGGTCCTGGGTCTGGATCGACGGGTCGGCCGAGTAGATGTCGGCCAGTTGGACATCTCCGTCCACCAGGGCCTTGACCGTCAGCGGGCCGCCCGAGTCCTCCACCGGCACCAGGCTGACGTCCACCCCGTAGACCTCCTTGAGTCCTTCCGGGCCATAGGGGCGGGTCTCGAACTCGGAGTTCGCCGCCACCGTCAGCGGCTCGTCCACGTTCTGCAGGTCAGCGAGGGTGGTGAGCGAATGCTCCTCGGCGAACTCGCGGGTGACGTTGTACGAGTCCTGGTCCGTGGCCTCGGCCGGTTCGAGGGCGCGCAGGTTCTCCGGCAGGACCTCGGCCAGCGCCGCGTGGATGTCCTCGGGCGTGCTGGCCGTCGACTCCGCGTCGTAGTACTGGAGCAGGTTGCCGGAGTACTCGGGCATGACGTCGATCGCCCCCGACTCGAGTTCGGGCAGGTACACCTCGCGCTGGCCGATCTGGTACTCGCGTTCCACGGTGAATCCCTCGGCCTCGAGGGCCTGGGCATAGAGCTCGGAGATGATCTCGTTCGAGTAGTACTGCTGG
Organism: Citricoccus parietis; assembly: GCF_042433045.1. Taxonomy (NCBI): domain Bacteria; kingdom Bacillati; phylum Actinomycetota; class Actinomycetes; order Micrococcales; family Micrococcaceae; genus Citricoccus; species Citricoccus parietis. The sequence continues at coordinate 55,469 of NZ_JBHLWH010000021.1, forward strand.
GATCCGATGACGATCGCGTCACCCGCACCGCCGCCGTCGCCGCTCTCCCCGCCGGCAGAGCCGGAGGCACCGCCACCGAGCGGGTCCGAACTGCCGCAACCCGTCAGCGCCACGGCGGAGACGGCGGCCAGGGCGAGCAGGGACCGGTGGGCGAAGGGCGAGCGGCGGGGCTGCGAAGTCATGGACATGAACCTACTGGGCCTGACCCTGCCGCGCCACCCGGACCCCGCGGGGGACGGCGGCCCGGCCGGCGGCGGCGAACAGCAGATCCAGCACGATCGCGAGCAGCACGACGATGAGGGAGCCGCCGAGCATCATCGCGTAGTCCTGCGTCTTCAGCCCGAGGAAGAGGTAGCGGCCCAATCCACCGGCCCCCACGTAGGCGGCCAGGGTGGCGGTGGCGATGACCTGCAGGGCAGCAGAGCGCAATCCGCCGATCAGCAGGGGCAGCCCCAGGGGTACCTCGACCCGCCACAGCACCTGGGCCTCGGTGAGGCCCTGGGCGCGGGCCGCGTCGACGACCTGCCGGTCCACGGCCTCGAAGCCGGCATAGGCCGCAGCCAGGATCGAGGGCACAGCGAGCACCACGAAAGCGGTCATGGGGGCGGCGAGCCCGATGCCCAGCATCAGTCCCACCAGCGTCACGACGCCGAGGGTCGGCAGGGCGCGTGCGGCACCCGAGACGGCCACGGCGATTCCGCGGCCGCGGCCCGTGTGTCCCACCCACCAGCCCACGGGGACGGCGATCACGGAGGCGATGACGAGGGCCAGCGCCGTGTAGCCGAGGTGTTCGAGCGAGCGGGCGCCGAGGCCGGAGGGACCCCGCCAGTTCGTCGGGTCCAGGCACCAGAGGAGGGCATCCCAGAGCTGGTTCATGAGGGATTCGCCGCCCGTTCAGCTCGATCGTCCGGGTGTGACCGGCGGTTGGCCCGGGGGGACGGGGTGCGGGCCCAGGGCATGAGCAGCCGGCCTGCCAGGACGAGGAGGCGGTCCAGGACCAGCGCCAAGGCCACGGTGAGGACGATTCCGGTGAGGATCTGCGCGAGGATGCCGCGTTGGAAGCCGTCCGTGAAGAGCATGCCGAGCGAGGGGATGCCGAGCACGGCCCCCACCGTGCACAGGGACACGGTGGAGACGGCCACCACGCGCAGTCCCGAGAGGATCACCGGCCCGGCCAGGGGCAGGTCTACCGCCAGGAACCGCCGCAGGGGCCGGTAGCCCAAAGCCGTGGCCGCGCTGCGGGCCTCGGGTGGTATCCCGTCCAGGCCGTCGGCCACACTGCGCACCATCAGGGCCACCCCGTAGAGCGTCAGGGCCACCACCACGTTGACCGTGTCCCGTACGCCCGTGCCGATCAGCACCGGCAGCACGATGAACAGGGGCAGGGAGGGCAGGGCGTACATCAGCCCGGCGCCGGTGAGCACGGGGCCGTTGAGGGGCCGGTAGCGGTGGGCGAGCCATCCCAAGGGCAGGGAGATGAGCAGGGCCAGCACGATCGCCGGCAGGGAGGTGGCCACGTGGGCCCACAACCGGTCGAGGATCAGCGGCAGGTTGTCCAGGACCCAGCTCACTCGGAGAGCACCCCGGCGGGCCGGCCGTGCGGGTCCACCAGCAGGACCGAGCCGTCCGCGGCGGTCTCGCGGCGCAGGGTGCGCTGGCCGCGGTCCAGGCCCAGGAAGTCCCGGACGAAATCACTGGCGGGGGCGGACACGAAGTCCTTGGGGGTACCCTGTTGGGCGATCCGGGCGCCGGCCTGCAACAGCACGATGTGGTCGCCGAGGGTCAGGGCCTCATCCATGTCATGGGTGACGAAGAGGATGGTGGTGCCGAGCTGATGGTGCAGGTCCACCAGTTGGCGCTGAAGTTCAGCACGCACCAGTGGGTCCACCGCCCCGAAGGGTTCGTCCATGAGCAGGATCTCCGGGTCGGCGGCCAGCCCACGGGCCACGCCCACGCGTTGTTGCTGCCCACCGGAGAGCTGGGCGGGGTAGCGATTCGCGAGTTCCGGGGCCAGCCCGACGAGGTCCATCATGTCGGCCGCCTTCCTCCGGGCGGCGGAGCGGTCCATGCCGGTCAGGCGGGGCACGGTGGCGATGTTCTGGCCCACCGTGCGGTGGGGGAGCAGCCCGGAGTTCTGCATGACGTAGCCGATCCGCCGGCGCAGGGCCACCGGGTCCTGGCCGGCCACGTCCTGCCCGTCCACGGCGACCCGTCCCTCACTGGGATCGACCATCCGGTTGACCATCCGCATCAGCGTCGTCTTGCCGCAGCCCGAGGAGCCGGCCAGGACGGTCAGCGAGCCCCGTGGAACGGAGAGGCTGAAATCGTCGACGGCCACTGTGCCGTCACGGAAGCGTTTGGTGACGGATCCGTAGGAGATCATGCGCCAACCCTACTGGGACCTGGGCCGCCCGTGCCGCCCTAGGATGGATTCCATGCGCATTGTGGCTCTTGCCTCCGGTTCCGGATCCAACCTCCAGACGGTGATCGACGCCGTGGTGGCGGGCACCCTGGACGTGGAGATCGCCGCGGTGGGCGCGGATCATCCCGGCGCCGGAGCCCTCGCCCGCGCCGCGGCGGCGGGCATCGAGACCTTCGTGGTGGACTTCTCGGAGTTCGGCGACCGGGCCGACTGGAATCACGCCTTGACTGTCACCACCGCGTCCTATGCGCCGGACTACGTCCTGTCCAGCGGCTTCATGCGGATCGCGGGGGAGGAGTTCACCACCGCGTTCGAGGGCCGGTATCTCAACACGCACCCAGCCCTGCTGCCGGCTTTCCCCGGCGCCCACGGCGTGCGGGACGCGTTGCGCTACGGCGTCAAGGTCACCGGCTGCACCGTGCACATCGCCGACGCCGGCGTGGACACCGGACCGATCCTGGCCCAGGCCGCCGTGCCGGTCCTCGACACGGACACCGAAGAGGCCTTGCACGAGCGCATCAAGGTCCAGGAGCGCCAGCTGCTGCTCACGGTCCTCGGCGAGCTGGCAGCCGGGCGGACCCCGCAGGACTACGTCTCCCGCGCCTGAAGCGAGACGAACCGGGCTCCTCAGTGCTCCGCCTGAAGCCTGTCAGGACGTCAGCATCCGCTCCACATTCGGGAGCGCTCAGGAGTTCAGGAGAGGGACAGGGCACGCTCCACGGAGGGGCCGGTACCTAGCTCCGGGCGGTCCTCGGGATGCTCCAGATAGTGCCCGACGACGGCCGCGACCTCCCGCGGCTCCGACGCCCAGAGCTCCGGAGTCACCTGTCGCCACGGGTAGAAGCCCTCCGCGGGACCTTCGTGGAAGAACACGTGGTCCGGCGCCAGGGACAGGACCGACCCCCAGGTCTCCTCGCTGCGGTCACGGGCCCGCCCGAAGTGGCGTTCCTGCCAGACGATGCCGATGGGGGACAGGGCCAGCCCCAACCCCAGCAGGAACGCGATCGGCGGCGTGATCCACCCGGACCGCCCGGTTCCCGAAGCGGAGAATTCGCCCTGGAGCATCATCGAGCCAGACATGACGAGGATCAGCACCCCCAGTGCCGCGACCGCGATGGACACGCCGATCATGAACCCGGACAGTTTGACGGGGTCGTGGGCGCTGGGAGCCGTGACCTGCCGGTACAACATCAGCGAGCCGCTGTACGTGCCCCACTGGGTCCGGGTCCGCCGGGACCGTCTCACGCCTCCGTCACCTCCAGCTCCCGGCCCTTGGTCTCCGGGGCCAGGACCATCATCAGCACGCAGGCCGCCAGCACCAGCACGCCCGTGACGACGAAGGACCAGGCCAGGCCCACGGCCGGCACCAGGTAGGCCACGAACACCAGCGGCCCCACCCCGGCGGCGATGCGGGAGACGGCCGAGGCCCAGCCGAAGCCTGATCCCCGTAGCTCGGTCGGATACATCTCGGACACGTAGGTGTAGAGCACCGGGATGGCCACCTGCACCACGAAGCCGAACGCGAGCACCAGGGGGAGCACCGCCGTCGGGACATCCAACAGCGCGGCCAGCACGACCAGCAGGAACGAGGACACCACGGCCGTGAGCGCCAGCAGCCACTTGCGCCCGGTCTTCTCCACGAGCCAGGCGGCCACCACCACGCCCAAGAGCCCGACGGCGGCCATGGCACCGGTCATGATGAAGGCGCGGGACTGCTCGTACCCGGCCTCGATCAGGAACGTCGGCAGCCACTGCAGAGCGATGTAGTAGACGAGCATGAGGGTGAAGAACAGGGCCCACGCGACTGTGGTGATGCGCCACGAGTACCTCCACAGCTCGGCCAGCTGCTGGCCCATCGAGGCGAAGGTCAGCCGCCTCGGCTCCGGGACGGCCGGCATCACATACGCCCGTTCCTCGGCCCCGGTGCGGCGCACCATCCCGTCGATCACGGCGCGCGCCTCCTTCTCCCGGCCCTGCTGGATCAGGAACAACGGGGACTCCGGGACATGCAGGCGCACGAAGAACACCAAGAGGGCGGGCAGGACCATCGCCAGCATCGGCAGCCGCCAGTCGCCCCACTGGGCCACCATCCAGGCGGAGAGAAAACCGCAGGCGGCGGCCCCGATGGGCCACCAGCCGTCCATGGCGGTGAGCACGGTGCCCCGCTGCTTCCGCGGGGTGAACTCGCCCACCAGGGCGTAGTCCACCGGGATGCAGCCGCCGAGCCCGAATCCGGCCAGGAAGCGGAACAGCACGAACCAGCCGATGTCCCCGGTCAGGGCGCCCGCCAGGGTGAAGATCGAGAACATCAGCAGGGTGGCGGTGAAGGCCTTCTTGCGGCCGATCCTGTCCGCCACCGTGCCCCAGACGAAGGCGCCCAGGGCCATGCCGATGAGGTTGGCGGTCCCGATCCAGGCGGCCTGCCCGGCGGTCAGCCCCCATTCCTCGCGTAGCAGCGGGATGAGCACGCCGTTGAGCGAGACGTCCCAGGCATCGAACATGAAGCCGAGGCCGCCGATGAGGAAGACCCGCCCCTGGGTGTTCCACCGCCAGGGCAGGTTCTGGACGATCTCCTCGCCCGTGGGCAGCGCCGAGGGCCGGTCGGTGCGGGCATCTGGTCTGGTCTCTGGACTCACCCGGCCATTGTTCCACCGTGTCTCTGAGATCATGGGCCCATGGGTGAAACAGTGCAGGTGGAGATCGAGCGGAAGTATGACGTGGACGGGCAGGCCTCCCTGCCCCGTCTCAACGGCGTGGGCGGCGTGGCCCAGGTGCGGTATCGACCGCCCATGGCCCTCGAGGCCATCTACTTCGACACGGCCGAGAGGGACCTCTCCGCCAACAACGTCACCCTACGGCGGCGCACCGGCGGCACGGATGCCGGCTGGCACGTGAAGATCGGCAAGGGCGAACGCCGGCTCGAACTGCACTCCCCGCTCGGCAAGGACGACGCGGCGGACATCTCTGCCGGCCCGATCACGGTCTCCGTGCCCACCCGCATCCTGGACCTCGTCCAGGTCCACGTCCGCGGCAAGCAGCTGGTGCCGATCGCCCGGCTGAACACCCTGCGCTCCGTGGTGGACCTCCTGGACGGTCAGGGCCGCCGGCTGGCCGAGGTCAGCGACGACCAGGTGGCGGCCATGGCCGTGGGCTTCCGCACCGAATCCCGGGTCCAGCACTGGCGTGAATGGGAGGTCGAGGTGGTCGACGCCGGCCTGGTCGCCGCCTCGGCGGGCGGAACGGATGCCTTCCTGGACGCCGTCGGGCAGGTCCTCCAGCCGGCGGGGGCACGGCCCTCCGGGGTCGGATCCAAGGTGGAGAAGGTGGTCGGCAAGGCCGTGGACCCGATGGATCCCCTCGCCCCGCTGGCCGGGACCGGCACCACGGAGGACCACGACGGCGGCGCCCCGGCGGTCCGTGCGGTCCTGGCCGCCACGGTGCGCACCCAGCTGAAGATCCTCAAGGGCTGGGATCCGCTGGTCCGCCGCGACGTGGAGGACTCCGTGCACCAGTACCGGGTGGCCTGCCGCACCCTGCGTTCCCTGCTCCAGACCTACGCACCGCTGCTGGAGGCGGAGGCCACGGAAACCGTGATCCGGGACCTCAAGAAGCTCGGCAAGCTCTTGTCCGTGGCCCGTGACGCCGAGGTGGTGCGGGATCAGGTCCAGGAGAAGGTCGCCGCGCTGCCCGGCGGCCCCCAGGGGACGATCGCCGAGATGATCCCCGGCAAGACCGTCAAGCGGTTGCGGGGCGTGAAGGCTGAACGTTACGAGGCTGCGCATGCCCAGCAGGTCAAGCGCATGCGCAGCAGCTGGTACTTCGAGGTCCTGGACCGGCTCGATGCCTTCGCGCTCACCCTGCCCTTGCATCCGGAGCTGCCCGAGGGGGACACTGCTGCGGCCGACGCGATGGTGCCCCTGGCCACCGCGCAGGTGGACTCCGTGCTGGCGCTCGCCGCCGCCGTCGGCAGTGAGCAGGACCAGGCCCGTCGCATCCACCTCATGCACGAGGTGCGCAAGGAGGCCAAGCGGCTGCGCTACGCCGTCAAGGCGGTCCAGGACGCGACCGGGTTGGATCTCGGCACCGAACTCGTGGCTCGGATGAAGACTGCCAAGAAGCTCCAGGAGGCCCTCGGTGAGCACCGGGACTCGGTGATGTTCCAGGAGCACGTGCTGGCCACCTCAAAGGTCGCGGCCCGGAAGGATGAGGACACCTTTGGCTACGGGGTGCTCTTCGCAGCCGAGTTCGCCGTGCAGGCCCGCACCGAGACCGCGGCCGAGCACCTGGTGGAGAAGCTGGCGCACCGGCATGCGGACGACGTTGAGGCCACGGCAGACGGCGCGTCGAAGGCCTGATTGAACCGGCTTCGCAGGCACGCCAGGGTTCTGGGTGACCCGGTTGGTCAGGTGAGCAGGATGACGTCCAGCCGGCGGGGGCCGTGGACCCCCTCCACGCGCTCGAGCTCGATGTCCGAGGTGGCCGAGGGGCCGGAGATCATGGTGATCGGCGCGGTGGGTTCCACCCGGTCCAGCGCCTCCGGGATCAACTCAACGATCGATGCTGCCGGGACGATGCAGATGTGGTGGTCGGGGACCAGACTGATCGCCCGGCGCCCCTCCTCGGGGCGCCCGCTGAGGAAGATGGTCCCCGTCTCCGCGCAGGACACGGTGGACGACGTGACCACAGCATCCACCTCGTTGAGGTCCCGGACGCTCAGGACTGTCCCAGCACGTTCAGTCCGGGACTCCACCAGCACCCGGCGCCCGGCGGTGTCTCCGGGGAGCCAACTCCGGTCCAACCCCTCAGGAACCACATAACGGGCCGAGGGCCCCAGCAGTTCCGCGATCCGTTCGGGCAGTGTCGTGGTGTTCTCGTGGTGGACGGTGGCCTTGTAGTCGACCAGCCGGTCCTCGAACATCTCCCGGATCTCGGCGGCCGGCCGTCCCGAGGTCCGGCGGTAGACCCTCCGGACCTGCGGTGCCTCCGGGGAGTCCTGGAGGGCCCCACGGATCCGGGCCAGAACCTCTGATTTCGCCTCGGTGCTCATGGGCTGTCCTCCTCGTCGGTGTGGTCCGCCCGGTCGGGCTCTGGGATGTCGCGCAAGCCGCCGTCCTGGTTGACCCGCTCCTCGGTTTCCGCGGCGTGGTCGGCCCACCAGTTGCGGAAGGACTCCCGGGGCGGGGACGGGATGTCCCGTTCGTCGGTCCAGCCGCCGGCCATCCCCGGCAGCCAGCTGATGGCCCGGTCCCGGCCCGCCACGGCGCGGCCCAGAGGGAGGGCCTTCTCGGCCAGCGCCATGCGACGGCCGGAGGACATCACGGTGGAGGCGCCCTTCATCATCACGTCCATCTCGGAGGGCATCCGCGGCAGTCGCCGGAAGAGCCGTCCGGCGAGGCCGGTGGACGACTTCTGTGCGGGGGGCTCCGGGGCCACAGTGGAGGCCTCCTTCGCGGGCTGCGCCTCTGTCGTGGGCCGTTCCCCATGCCGGGTGCGGACGTCCTCGTCACGCAGGTGCACCAGGATCTCCGGGATGTTGATCTTCACCGGGCAGACGTCATAGCAGGCCCCGCACAGGGAGGACGCGTACGGGAGGGAGGAGTTCTCCGCGGCGGTGATCCCGGTCATCTGCGGGGAGAGGATCGCGCCGATCGGCCCCGGGTACGTGGAACCGTAGGCGTGGCCGCCCGCCTGCTCGTAGACCGGGCAGACATTCAGGCAGGCTGAACAGCGGATGCAGTGCAACGCCGACCGGCCCGCGGGGTCGGCCAGGACGGCCGAGCGACCGTTGTCCAGCAGGACCACGTGCACGTCTTGCGGGCCGTCTCCCGGTGTGACTCCCGTCCACATCGAGGTGTAGGGGTTCATCCGCTCGCCCGTGGACGAGCGGGGCAGCAACTGCAGGTAGACCTCCAGGTCCTGAAAGGTGGGGACCAGTTTCTCGATCCCCATGACGGTGATGAGGGTGTCCGGCAGGGTCAGGCACATCCGCCCGTTGCCCTCGGACTCGACCACGGTCAGCGTCCCGGTCTCGGCCACCCCGAAGTTCGCTCCGGATACCGCCACGCGAGTCGTCAGGAACTTCTCCCGCAGATGAGCCCGGGCGGCCTCGGCCAGATCGCGCGGCTCGGACGTCAGGCTGTCGTCGGTCTCCGGCATCTCCCTCAGGAAGATGTCCCGGATCTCATGGCGGTTCTTGTGGATCGCGGGGACCAGGATGTGCGAGGACCGGTCGTGTCCCAACTGCACGATCAGCTCAGCCAGGTCGGTTTCGGTGGCGGTGATGCCGTGCTCCGCGAGATGGCGCTCGAGGTCGATCTCCGCCGTGGCCATCGACTTGACCTTGATGACGTCCGTGGTGCCGGTGGCCTCGATCAGTTCCGTGATGATCCGGTTCGCCTCGGCGGCGTCGCGTGCCCAGTGCACGGTGCCGCCGCGCGCGGTGAAATTCTTCTCGAACTGCTCCAGCAACTCCGGCAGGTCGGCCATGACCTGCTCTTTGAGGGCGGACCCGGCGGTGCGCAGCTCCTGCCAGTCCGGAAGTTCCTCGACCACCCGTGACCGCTTTCCGCGGATCGTGTGCGTGGCATGGCGGATGTTCGCCCGCATCTGGGTGTTGGCCATTTCCTCCTTGGCAGCGGTGGGGAAATCGACGTCGGCGTGCAGGTTGCCCTGTCCGTGGACAGGGCGGACGGTGGGCATCCCCAGGGCGGTTCGGCTCATCAGAGGACTCCTCGATCGGCGGTGGGTGCGGTGGTGGACGCGGCGGTGGACGGAGTGGAGGGAGTGGAGGGCCGTGACGGGGGGAAGCGTCTCCGGCTCGAGGGGCTCGGGATGGACAACTCCACCGGTCCGGAGATCTCCAACGGGTTCTGCTGCGTGGAGGCCAGGATCTCGGCGAAGTGCACGGTGGCCGCCTCGGTGCCGCGCCGTGACATCGCCCCGCCCAGGTGCAGCAGGCAGGAGGCATCGCCGCCTGTGCACAGTTCGGCGCCGGTGGACACGATGTTGTCGATCTTCTCCTCGGCCATCGCGGCGGAGACGTCCGGGTTCTTGAACGAGAAGGTGCCGCCAAAGCCGCAGCATTCATCAGCGTCCGGCAGCTCCACGTATTCCAGGCCTCCCACGGATCGGACAAGGTCCTTCTGCCGGTCGTCCAGCCGCAGCAACCGCATCCCATGGCAGGACGGATGGTAGGTGACGGTGTGGGGAAACCAGGAGCCCAGCTGTCCGGCGGCGTCGGTCACCCCGAGCACGTCCACCAGCAGCTGGGACAGCTCATAGGTGTTGCCGGCCACGGACTCGGCCAATCGTGCCAGGCCCTCGTCCCCACCGGCCCGGGCGACCATCGGCTGCTGATGCCCCAGCGACGCCACGCAGGAACCCGACGGGGCCACCGCGACGTCATAGTCGGCGGCGGTGAAGGCCCGGACGTGGTTGCGGACCACCGGCAGTGCGTCGTCCAGGTACCCGCTGTTGACGTGCATCTGCGAACAGCATCCCTGACCGGAGGGGAACACCACCTCGTGGCCGAGCCGTTCGAGGATGCGGACGGTGGCCAGGGCGACCTTGGGATACAGGGCATCCACGATGCAGGTGGCGAACAGGGCGATTCTCATGGGACCTCCGAGAACAGGGGAGTGTGCAGGCATGACTTGAAGCCTGTGGTCAGACCACACTAACACCATGATGCGGGTCACACAACGGGGTGGTGGGGCGCGCAGGGGGCGCGACCGGAAGCGCGTTCGAAGGGATTGACGACTGTGACGCGGAACATATAACCTCTGTGGCCTGACCACAGTGGTCAGACCACATAGTCGCGGGTCTTCCCGCACCCACCCACTCCAGGAGACACGCGTGGACACCTTCACCGCGACCACCGATGCCATCGGAGGCAGCGTGGCGCTCTCGGCACTCGTCGCCACCCTGCCCCTCATCACCTTCTTCGTCATGCTGCTCGGGGCCAAGGCCCGGGCGCATGTCTCCGGTGCCGCCGCGCTGGTCGTGGCCATCGTCATCGCCGTCATCGGTTTCGGCATGCCATGGGACCTCACTCTGCTGTCTGCCACCCAGGGCGCAGTCTTCGGCCTGTTCCCCATTGTGTGGATCGTGGTCCTGGCGCTGTGGTTCTACCAGGTGACCGTCCTCAGCGGACGGTTCGAGGACATGCGCGCCATTTTCGACACGATCGGCGGTGGTGACCTGCGCATCCAGACCATCCTCATCGCGTTCTGCTTCGGTGGCCTGCTGGAGGCGTTGGCCGGCTTCGGAGCGCCCGTGGCCATCACGGCCACGATGATCCTGGCCCTCGGCCTGAAGCCCCTGAAGACCGCCACCGTGGTGCTCATCGCGAACACCGCGCCTGTGGCCTTCGGTGCCATCGGCATCCCGATCACCACGGCGGGAGTGCTGACGAATCTCGACCCGGCCGACATCGGAGCCGTCGTCGGACACCAGGCCCCGTTCCTGGCCCTCCTGGTCCCGTTCTTCCTGCTTGTCATCATCGACGGATTCCGTGGCCTGCGGGAGGCCTGGCCCGCTGCCCTGGCCATCGGTGGCACGTTCGCCCTGGCCCAATGGTGGAGTGCCACACATTTCTCCTATGAACTGACGGACGTTGTCGCCGCGCTGGCCGGAATGGCTGCCGCCGTCGTCCTCTTGCGATTCTGGAAGCCGAAGGGAGCCGATGCCGTGCGCGAACGCATGGGCGTGGAGAAGCCCGCCGCAACGGGGAATCTGGCCCCGGTACGCGTGTGGATGGCGGTCATGCCCTACATCCTGGTGGTCGTGGTCTTCGGCATCGCCAAATTGTGGAAGGCCGGGGTGGACATCCCGGCCGCTCTGGGGGACACGGACGTCGCGATCCCGTGGCCCGGGCTGGACGGCCGCCTGCTCAACCCGGAGGGCGAGCCCCTCACCAACACCGTCTACAACTTCCAGTGGCTCTCCAGCCCGGGGACGCTGCTGCTGATCGCCGGTCTGATCGTCGCCGTGGTCTATACGGTCTTCGACGCCCAGGGCAGGTTCCGGCTGTCCTGGGGGAACGCCGTGATGGAGATCGGCCGGACGTTCTGGAAGATGCGGTTCGCAGCCCTGACCATCATGACCGTGCTGTCCCTGGCCTACGTCATGAACTTCTCCGGCCAGACGATCGCCATGGGAACCTGGGTCGCCGGTCTCGGTGCGGCGTTCGCCTTCTTCTCTCCGGTCCTGGGGTGGATGGGCACAGCTGTAACCGGTTCAGACACCTCTGCCAATGCGTTGTTCGCCAACCTGCAGAAGACCGCTGCCATCGAAGCAGGCTTGGACCCCCACCTGATGACAGCGGCCAACACCTCCGGTGGCGTGGTCGGCAAGATGATCTCCCCGCAGTCGCTGGCCATCGCGGCCACAGCGGTGAGCATGGAGGGCAAGGAATCGGCCATCTTCAAGTCGGTGATCTGGTGGTCGGTCGGTCTCCTGCTGCTGCTGTGCACCATCGTCTTCCTGCAGTCCAATGTGCTGGCGGGGATGCTGCCCGCGGCCTGAGTCCTCTTAGACTGGTCAGCAGTCCCGTCACCCCAGGAGAAGAACGCCGTGCCTGCACCCCGCGCCTATACGGCGATCCTTGCCTGGCTTGAAGACCAGCTGCGCACGGGCGTGATCAGCGTCGGCGAGAAACTCCCCGGGGAGCGCCACCTGGCCGAGCAGTTCGAGATCTCCCGGGCCTCGGTCCGAGAGGCGATCCGGGTGCTTGACGCCATGGGCCTGGTCCGATCGACCACCGGGTCCGGCCCATCGGCCGGGGCCGTGGTGATCTCCGAACCCTCGACGGCGCTCGCGTGGGCGTTGCGGATGCACATCGCCACGCAGGCCCTGCCGATCGGGGACATCGTTCAGGCGCGGTTGTTGCTGGAGACCCAAGCAGCCCTGGAATCGGAGAAGCGGCCGGACTCCCCGGAACGGCGGCGGATCCTGGAGGAGGCCGACCGGTTGCTGGATGAGATGGACGCTCCTGGGTTGCCGGCTGACAGGTTCCACGCCAGCGATGCCCAGTTTCACATCCTGTTGACCTCCCTGGCCGGCAATGTGGTGGTGGAGACCATGATGGCGTCCCTGCGCGAAGCCACCATCGGCTACGTCCAGGAGACCGTGTCCGGGCTCGAGCGCTGGCCGGAGGTCAGCTGTACCCTCCAGGAACAGCACCGCGGGGTTCTGCGGGCGGTTCAGGAGCGGCGCGGAGAAGACGCAGCCGAGGCGCTACGCCACCACATCACCTGGTTCTACGGGTTGAGCGACCACCGCTGAGGCGCTGGGGGTGCCTCGGTACCCCTCCGGTTCATCCCCACCGCGGGGCCGCTCCACCGGCCTACACTGGTTCCGGCGTCGGGCCGCACGATCAACGCGCCCGGCCGGCGTCGTCCCCGCCCCGACCTGATCCCAGGAGTTCCCGACGTGACCATCCAGCTCGACCGCGTCCCGCTCAAGCGGGCCTTGATTTCCGTCTACGACAAGACCGGTCTGGAGGAGCTGGCCGCCGGGCTGCACGCCGCCGGCGTGCAGATCGTCTCCACGGGCTCCACGGCCCAGCGGATCGCGGGCGCCGGCGTGCCCGTCACCGAGGTCTCCGAGGTGACCGGTTTCCAGGAGTGCCTGGACGGCCGCGTCAAGACCCTGCACCCGATGGTCCACGCCGGCATCCTCGCCGACCGCCGCCGCGAGGACCACGTTGCCCAGCTCGAACAGATGGACATCCAGCCCTTTGACCTGGTGGTGGTGAACCTCTACCCGTTCGTGGACACGGTCCGCTCCGGTGCCGGCCAGGACGAGGTCGTCGAGCAGATCGACATCGGCGGCCCCTCCATGGTCCGGGCCGCGGCCAAGAACCACCCGTCCGTGGCCGTCGTCGTGGACCCGGCGAAGTACGGCGACGTGGTCTCCGCCGCCCAGCAGGGCGGCTTCGACCTCCCGGCACGACGCCGGCTCGCGGCCCTGGCCTTCGCCCACACCGCGGCGTATGACAATGCGGTGGCGGCCTGGACGGCGGCCCAGTTCGAGACCGACGAAGACACCGCTGAGGCCAGCCTCTTCCCGCCCTACGCCGGGGTGACCCTGCAGCGCGCCGAGACGCTGCGATACGGGGAGAACCCGCACCAGAAGGCGGCCCTCTACGTGGAGGACGGGGCCGCCCCGGGCATCGCACAGGCGGAACTCCTGCACGGCAAGGCCATGAGTTACAACAACTATGCGGACGCTGACGCCGCCCTGCGTGCGGCCTACGACTTCGACCAGCCGGCCGTGGCCATCGTCAAGCACGCCAATCCCTGCGGCGTCGGCGTCGCCGCCGAGTCCGGGGAGGATGCGATCGCCGAGGCCCACCGCAAGGCCCACGAGTGCGACCCGGTCTCCGCCTTCGGTGGCGTGATCGCCGCCAACCGGGAGGTCACCGCCGGCATGGCGAACACCGTCCAGGGCATCTTCACGGAGGTCGTCATCGCGCCGTCCTTCTCCGCCGAGGCCCTCGAGATCCTCTCGGCCAAGAAGAACATCCGTCTGCTGCGCCTGCCGGAGGGCTTCGCCCAGGCCACCGGACGGGAGAGCATCGAGTACAAGCAGGTCTCGGGCGGCATGCTGCTGCAGGCCCGGGATGCGGTGGACGCCGCCGGTGACGACCCCGAGACCTGGACCCTGGCAGCCGGCCCGGCCGCCGACCCGGAGACCCTGGCCGACCTCGCCTTCGCGTGGCGGGCCGTGCGCGCGCCCAAGTCCAACGCCGTGCTGCTGGCCAGCGGCGGAGCGACGGTCGGCATCGGCATGGGCCAGGTCAACCGCCTGGACTCGTGCCGCCTGGCCGTGGAGCGGGCCAACACCCTGGGGGCCGCCTCCACGGGCGCCCAGGAGATCACCGCCGAGATCACGACGGCGGGTGGCGCGGAGAACGTGAGCGGCACCGGTGCGCCGGAGCGGGCCCACGGGGCCGTCGCGGCCTCTGACGCCTTCTTCCCGTTCGCCGACGGCCTGCAGATCCTCATCGACGCCGGCGTGCGCGCCGTCGTGCAGCCGGGTGGCTCCGTCCGAGACGAGGACGTCATCGCCGCGGCCGAGGCTGCCGGCGTCACCATGTACTTCACCGGTGCGCGGCACTTCTTCCACGGCTGAGGTTCCACGGCTCACACGAAACCCCCGGCGGCGGTGGCGGGCCGGTCACGTGAGGTGGCCGCGCCCGCCATTCCGGTAGATTGGGGGCCGATTCACCCATCACGACGACTCGGGCCGTGCCCACCGGCGCGCCCTGCGAGGAGAACCACGCTTCATGTCGAAGATCATCTACACCTATACCGACGAGGCTCCCATGCTGGCCACCGGCTCACTCCTGCCGCTCGTCGAGGCCTTCGCCTCGACCGCGGGTGTGGGCATGGAGACCCGGGACATCTCCCTGGCCGCGCGCATCCTGGCCGTCTTCAATGACGTGCTGCCCGAGGACCAGAAGGTCAACGACGCCCTCGCCGAACTGGGAGAGCTGGTCAAGACCGATGACGCCAACGTCATCAAGCTGCCGAACATCTCCGCCTCCGTGCCGCAGCTGAAGGCCGCGATCGCCGAGCTGCAGGCCGGCGGCTACGCGCTGCCCGCCTACCCGGACGAGCCGAAGACGGCCGAGGAGAAGGACGCCCGGGCCCGCTATGACAAGGTCAAGGGCTCCGCCGTGAACCCGGTCCTGCGTGAGGGCAACTCGGACCGCCGCGCCCCGAAGGCCGTGAAGAACTTCGCCCAGAAGCACCCCCACTCGATGGGCGCCTGGTCGGCCGACTCGAAGACCAACGTGGCCACCATGGCCGCCGACGCCTTCTTCCACAACGAGAAGTCCGTGGTCATCGACGAAGACAGCACCATCCGGATCCAGTTCGTGGAGGGCTCCGGCGACGCCGGTCAGTCCGGTCAGGCGATGGTGCTCAAGGACGACTTCCCGGTGCTCGCCGGCGAGATCATCGACGGCACCTTCATGTCCGCCGCAGCCCTGGACGAGTTCCTCGCCGCCCAGGTCGCGCGCGCCAAGGACGAGGGCGTGCTGTTCTCCACCCACCTCAAGGCCACCATGATGAAGGTCTCCGACCCGATCATCTTCGGTCACGTGGTCAAGGCCTTCTTCCCGTCGCTGTTCGAGAAGTACGGCACCGAGCTGGCCGCTGCCGGCCTGTCCGCCAACAACGGGCTGGCCTCGATCCTCTCCGGTCTGGACTCCCTGGACCCGAAGGTCGCCGAGGGTGTCCGGGCTGAGATCGAGGCCGGCTACGCCAACGGCCCGGACCTGGCCATGGTCAACTCGGACAAGGGCATCACCAACCTGCACGTCCCCTCGGACGTGATCGTGGATGCCTCCATGCCGGCCATGATCCGCACCTCCGGCCACATGTGGAACAAGGACAACCAGGAGCAGGACACCCTCGCGGTGCTCCCGGACCCGTCCTACGCCGGTGTGTACCAGGTCGTCATCGACGACTGCCGTGCGAACGGCGCCTTCGACCCGACCACCATGGGCACCGTCCCGAACGTCGGCCTGATGGCGCAGAAGGCGGAGGAGTACGGCTCGCATGACAAGACCTTCGTCCTCGAGACAGCCGGCACCGTCCAGATCGTCGACGGCTCCGGCGCTGTGCTGATCGAGCACGCCGTCCAGGCCGGGGACATCTGGCGTGCCTGCCAGACCAAAGACGTCCCGGTCCGCGACTGGGTCAAGCTGGCCGTCACCCGTGCCCGGGCCTCCCAGACGCCGGCTGTCTTCTGGCTGGACGAGAACCGCGCGCACGACGCCAACCTGATCGCCAAGGTCAACGAGTACCTGCAGGACCACGACACCGAGGGCCTGCAACTCGAGATCATGGCCCCGGAGCAGGCCACCGCCTTCACCCTGGAGCGCATCCGCCGCGGCGAGGACACCATCTCGGTCTCCGGCAACGTGCTGCGTGACTACCTGACCGACCTGTTCCCGATCCTGGAGCTGGGCACCTCGGCCAAGATGCTCTCGATCGTCCCGCTGATCAACGGCGGCGGCCTGTTCGAGACCGGCGCCGGTGGCTCCGCCCCGAAGCATGTGCAGCAGTTCGTCGAGGAGAACCACCTGCGCTGGGACTCGCTCGGCGAGTTCCTGGCACTGGCCGTGTCCTTCGAGCACGAGGCCGTCTCTCACGGCAACGCCCGCGCCCAGGTGCTGGCCGACACCCTCGACCGCGCCACCGGCACCTTCCTGGAGGAAGGCCGCAACCCCTCCCGCAAGGTCGGGGAGATCGACAACCGCGGTTCGCACTTCTACTTGGCCATGTACTGGGCCCAGGAGCTGGCGAAGCAGACCGAGGACGCCGAACTGGCCTCCAAGTTCACGGAGATCGCCACTGACCTGACCGAGAACGAGCAGAAGATCATGGACGAGCTCAACGCGGTCCAGGGTGCCCCGGTGGAGATCGCCGGCTACTACTACCCGTCCAAGGAGAAGGTGTTCGAGGCCATGCGCCCGTCCGCCACCCTCAACGCGATCGTGGCCAAGCTGGCCCGATAGTCACTCACCGATGACAGTGGCTGTTCGCGGCCACACTCAACATCAGCGGTCGAGAGTAAGGCCCGCACTGCCCCCATGTCCGGGCAGGGCGGGCCTCTCCCGTCTTCCAGGCCCTAGCACGACGGCGGAATCCACTGCTTCACGCGACTAATCGAAGCTGATTCTGCTGGGGTCGGAGGGTCGCGTACCTCCAGAAACTGGTGAAGCCTGGACCTGCACCTGGACCTGGGCCTGGAGGCGTTCGATCTCACGCTTCCTATAGGAATTCGACGAGGCCAGGTAGTACTTGCGGAGATCATGTACCGGGTAGCTGACAATTATCAACAACGTCCTAAGTTTCCTATTCGATGGATAAATGCGAATCAGAAAAAGCCAGAAGACGCAGGTTATATACAAAATCGAAATCCATGCGAATGACCAGTAGTACGAACCGCTCCCGGCTAGGATCACGCCCATGGCGCTTGTCAATCCAATCATGGCGATCGACCACCAGAACGGCAGCCCCCACATCCACATGCCAAAGGATGCGGTAGTCAACATCATGGTTACCCACAGAAAAACAAGTGAGATGAACGCGATGCTGAATATGCTCTCTGCAAGGTTTTCGGCACTTGGATCGCCGTATATGTTGTTGACGGTTCTTAGGTACGCGACGGACCAGAATGACGGAAACACGACAGCCGCTAGCGCTGCGATAAGGAGTCTGGGGGCTCTCATTGGCACATTTGTGTCTTCTTTCCATCTGAGAAGAGCATCTATATATAGGTCGCCTTGGCGGAGCTCAAGTGCGGGTAGTGAGTCCTCGACGATTCTGCTCAAGTCGGATCGGCGTCGTGGCGCGTGGACGGCTATGAAGGCAATGGCTAGTCCTGCCCCAACCATTGCAAGGGCCCAAAACACTCGCGTCGCTACCGACTCCTCGGCGGGGCCCGAAGCGATGTGTCCAACGGCGTATATGTAAGACGTGACCATCGCTCCGAGACCGAGGAGGGAGGTCGTTTTGGTGAGATTCTCGTTCTTTCTCGCAACCTCGACGGCATCTTGTGGGGCTGACTCGGTGGCGCTGCTCTGGCCGAGTGCGATTGCGACGACAATCGTTCCGAGTACTGCGAAGAGCCCGAGAACATGTTCTGTTGCCAGCGGAATGGGTTTCAAGTTGTCGAAAGACCATCCGACCGGGCTCTGTCCATCCAGAGGCGGCTTCGATAAGTGATTGATTGAAAATGTTACGGCGAGGCTCATGAAGCATCCACCTACAACAATTCCCCACCATTTGCGGATCGGATTCCCGAGGTGATCATCAGTGGTCCTGGATTGAATGCTTTTTTTCCATTTCCTTCTCCGCCGATGATTAGCTCGAAGCTGGTCACGGACTCCTATCCTGGACCTCTTACTCGATGAGTGCATAAAGTAGTTCCCTCTGGATTCTGTGGCACGGTTTTTGACCGGAAGGGCGAGTGGCCACGCACGCCCACAGGGCAGCCGAACGATGTCCCTGCCCACAGGGTTCGGTACAGACAGTGCCTGCCGTGGTCGTCAGGCTTCTCCTGGATGCCGCCGCCGGGGCCACGATAGCGGCCGAAATGACCGTCTACCTAGCCAGACCATGAACCGCGCTAGAAGTGTATGCTGACCCGGGATTTTTAGCCGACGAGCGGTGGTGATGCTGTACTACTGGGTGCTCAAGGCCACTGTGATCCTTCGCTACTGAAGCCACAAGGCAGACGGTTTTTGGCTGGTCAACGACGACGCCGGCATCGAAGAAACCGACATCATGGAGTAAACGATTCTGCGGACCGGTGCGTTGTCCTCCCACCTATGGATGAGGTCGGCAGCTCGCCAGTCGAATCTCGCAAGAACCCGCCGTTGGAGGTCTCCGTCGATCGATATCACCGGGCTATCGGTCTTCGGAACTCACGGTCCAAACGTTCAACCTCAAGCTTGAAGAGGTCGGTTGAGGCCGACGGACATGGCACTCGTTGGAACTTATGGTCAAGGCTTGTGTATGCCTCATTGCATTCGAAAGAGAATGAGTTGCGTGGATCCACTGGCGGGTCGCGCATCTCAAGGCAGTTGGAGTCACTTTGGTCTAGCTCATCTGCTCCCGTCGTCACCGTCCCGGCGGCCGCGGTGGCAGGTCCTCGTCCTGGCCGATCAGGACGTCCCCGACCGGTGCGCCCCGCTTCCGGTGACTGGCTTTGTTGAGGAAGTATGTGAGCACCCACAGGGCGATGCCGAGGACCATCAGCCCGCCGGCGATCTGGTAGACGACGGGATCCCGCTCCACCCAGGGCCCGGCCAGGAACAGGGAGAAGAGTCCCGCGAGGTAGGGCAGCACGGTGGGGGAGTTGAAGGCCCTCTTCGAGTGCGAGCCCGATTCGGGGTCCGCACCCCTCCGGCGCCGCAGCACGATGCAGGCCACGTTCACCACGGTGAAGACGCAGAGCAGCAACAGGGCGGTGGTGCTGGAGAGGTTGGTGACGATGTTGCTCTCGGGGTCACTGGCGACGTACCAGATGAGGAACAGGGCCAGGATGGTGGTGAAGATGATCGCGACCCACGGGGTGCGGCGAACCTTCAGCACCTTGCCCAGCGGCTGCGGCAACACGTTCTGCTTGGCCATGCCGTAGACCAGCCGGCTGGCCATCAGCATGTTGATCAGGGCGGTGTTGGCCACGGCGAACACCGCCAGGAAGGGGAAGATCCGGTCCACGGGGAAGCCCGGGGAGCCCTGCTTCACCACTTCCAGCAACGCCTCTCCCTCGGCCTCGCCGATCCTGGACAGCTCGGTGGGGGAGAGCACGGCCACGGCGGAGACAGCCACCAGCATGTAGAAGAGCACCGCGATGCCCAGGCCGGTCAGCATGGTCCGGGGGAAGATGCGGACGGGGTCCTTGGTCTCCTCGACCATGTTCACCGAGTCCTCGAAGCCCACCATGGCGAAGAACGCGATGGAGGTGGCGGCGGTGACGGCGAGGAAGAGCCCCTTGTCATTGTTGTCCTGGAACACGAAGATCTGGCTCAGGTCCGATCCGCCCTGGGCCATCGCGAAGAAGCCCACTCCGATCACGATGCACAGGGCCGTCATCTCCACCAGCGTCAGGACGACGTTGAATTTGATGCTCTCGCCCACCCCGCGCAGGTTGATCAACGCCAGCAGCACCATGAAGCCCAGGGCCACGCCCATCACCGCGCCGGGGCTGGCCTCGCCCATCCAGCCGTTGACCTCCAGCCCGCCGAAGAAGTTCTGCGCCAGCACGTTGGCCGAGGTGGACGCACTGGTGATGCCGGAGCACACCACGGCGAAGGCCACCAGGAAGGTGACGAAGTGGATGCCGAAGGCCTTGTGCGTATAGAGCGCGGCCCCGGCCGCCTGCGGATAGTGGGTGACCAGCTCCAGGTAGGAGAAGGCGGTCATCGTGGCCACGGCGAAGGCCAGCAGGAACGGCAACCACAGGATGCCGCCGACCATGCCGGCCATCTCACCGGTGACCGCATAGATCCCGGCACCCAGCACGTCGCCGACGATGAACAGCAGCAACAGCTTGGGGCCGAGGACCCGTTTGAGTTCGCCCTCGCCCTCCTCAGGAGGGGCGCTGGGTACGTCCGGCGTGGTGGTGCTCATGGCTGCCTCCGACATCTGCACAGGTCACACGGGTGTTCGCAGTGTGGCCCGCAAGGGATGCGAGGGTCAATGATTCGGTCACTCGAAGCGGGCGCCGGACTCCCTGCTCATCTGCTCCACGGAGGTGTAGGCGTCCCGCGCCAGGGCGGACCACAGCTTGATGGCCAGCTGCGGATCGGACTCCTCGAGGGCGGAGATCACCTGGGCCGTGAGCACCCGGGTGGTCACCGGACCCATGGCGCGCACCGTGGTGAGCTGCCGGCCGGCCTGGCCGAGGGCGATCTCGCCGAAGATCATGCCGGGGGAGAGGTAGGCCTGCCGGTAGCGCCGGCCGCCGGAGCCCTGGCTGGTGAGCTCGACCTGCCCCGCCGTGATGAAGTAGATCCCGCCGAACGGCTGCCCCGCCCGGCGGATGACTTGCCCGGCCCGGTAATTGCGGGTCTCCATGAACGCGGACAGCGTGAGGGCGTCCTCTTCGTTGAGCATCTCCAGGAGCGGGGACCTCGTCGGCTCCTGGTCGCCGGTGGGCACCAGGTCGGGCGCATGGCGGGCCAGCATCCGCTGTTCGATCCACTCCAGGGCGAGGGACCGGGAGAGGAACAACCGGAATTCGGGCTCGACGGCGGCTTCCACCGTGCCGTCCCCGTCAAGATCGGCGGGGGCCAGGTCAGAGACGGCGGCATCAGAGGTGAAGCTGTCGACCGCACCTCCGCCGGCGTTCCCGGCGGAGGTTCCGGCTCCGCTGACCGTGGACACGGCTGGCGTGGACCAGGTGGTGGTCTCCGGCATCGGGTCCGGCAGCATCCCGTCCTCCGTGTCCGCCGCGTAGTCCAGCAGGGACTGGGTGAGTGCGGTGTCGTCGTCCACGAGGATCAGGTCGCGGCGGTCCTCCAGGAAGTTGCGCACCACATGGGTGAGCATCCGGGCTGCAGCCTTGCCGAAGTCGTCCACCTTGCGCACGTCCACCACGAGGGTGCGGACGGAGGCGGGCAGGCCGACGGCGGCGCGAGCCAGGGTCTCGGCCTCGGCGAAGCCGATGTCACCGCCGATCTCGATGATGCGGCATTCCGGACCGTGCACCTCGAGGGCCTGCAGGGCCTCGACGCTGCGGGGGACGCTGGAGGGCGCCTCGGACAGGTCGTACCGGGCCCGGATGGTGGAGCGGCCCAGGGGCGGGACGTCACCGTAGTGCAGGCCGAAATCGGTGGCGATCTGCTTGATGGCCATGCCGCCGCGCACGGACATCCCGTGCTCGTCCAGGGGCGGGGAGAAGACACCGACGCCCATCTGCCCGGGCACCACCACGAGCAGCCCGCCGCCGACCCCGGACTTGGCCGGCAGGCCGACCTCGATGGCCCAATTGCCGGCGTCGTCATACATCCCGCACGTGGACATGACCGAGAGCACCCAGCGGACCACCTGCGGGGAGAAGACGCGTTCACCGGTGGCCGGGTTCACGCCCTGGTTCGCCAGGGTCGCGGCCATCATGGACAGGTCCTTGGCGGTGACCAGGATGGAGCACTGGCGGAAGTAGTCCTGCAAGGAGGGTTCGGGGTCGGATTCGAGGATCCCGAACGAGCGCAGCAGCCAGGCCAGGGCCCGGTTGCGGTGGCCGGTCTTGTCCTCGGCCTTGAAGACGGGCTCCGAGACCTTCAGGTCCCGTCCGGCGGCGTCCGAGAAGGTGTTCACGATCCGCCCGATGCGGTCGCGCCCGCCGCGGCCTTTGATGAGCGAGGTGGTGGTGATCGCCCCGGCGTTGATCATGGGGTTGTCCGGGCGGCCGGTGCCCGGCTGCAGGGAGATCTCGTTGAACGGGTCGCCGGAGGGCTCCACGTCGATCTTCTCGTGCACCTTGTCCGGGCCGAGGTCCTCCAGGGCCATGCCGTAGGTGAAGGCCTTGGAGATCGATTGGAGGGAGAACGGATGCTCGGCGTCCCCGGAGGCGTAACAGTGACCCTCGACGGTGGTCAGGGCCAGGCCGAACAGGTTCCGGTCCATGGCGGCGGCCGAGGGCACGGCCTGGTAGGTGGTGCCCTCGTCCACGGGGCGGATCTGGTCGACCAACCGGTCAAGGTAGTCCTGCACGGGGGATCTCATGACCCCCAGCCTAAGGGGCCTGGCGGTCAGTACCCCGTCTCCGCGTCCACCCGTCCCTCCAGTGCGGAACCCTCGGCACGGGCGGCGAGGTTCCGCTCGCTGCGGGCGTTGATCAACGGGATGCACATCTGCGGGGTGTCCGCCGTGTGCGGGGTGATCAGGCAGCGCGGTTCGGCCCACAACGGGTGCCCGTCCGGGAGCGGCTCCGGGTCGGTGACGTCCAGTCCCGCACTGCGGATGGACCCGGCGGCCAGCGCCGCCACCAGGGCATCGGTGTCCACGAGGGTTCCGCGGGCGATGTTGACCAGGATGGCGGTGGGGTCCATGAGCTCCAGTTGCCGGGCCCCGATCATGCCGCGGGTCTCGTCCGTGGCGGCCGCGGCGATCATCACGACGTCGGCGCCCGGCAGGACCTCGTCCAACCGGTCCTGCGTGACGGTCCGGTCTGCCCCGGGCACCTCGTCGTCGGTCCGCCGGACCATGGTCACGGTGGTGTCCCAGGTCTTGAGCAGGCGCAGGTACTCGCGGGCGATCCCGCCCCCGCCGACCACCACGCAGTTCAGCCCGTTCAGGGTGGTGCCGCCCCCGGGGCCCCACCCGGTGGCGCGGACCCGCTCGGGCAGGTCCCGCAGCAGGGCGAGCGTGAGCGCGAGGGCGTGCTCGGCCACGGGCGGCGCATAGACACCCTTCGCGGAGGTCCACTGGAGGTCCGTCCGCTCCCGGATCAGCGGCACGTACCGTTCGATGCCGGCGAACGGGAGCTGGATCCATCCGAGCGACGGGTTGGCGGCCAGGATGGCCTCGACGTCCTCGACCGGCACCGGGTACACCATCACCAGGGCGGTCGCGGACCCGTCCCCGTAGGGTGCGTCAGCGTCGCTCGGCACCACCGAACCGCCGACGTCGGCCGCGGCCTGCGCCGGTCCGGCGTGCGCGTCCCGGTAGGGGCCGTCTCGGCGGGCATCGGCCGGCGGGTAGAACAGGACCCGATCGGGTCCGGTGATGGCGGGGCTCACGGCAGCTGACTCGGTCATGCCGCCATGCTGTCACAACCGGCAGCCCGGCCGGGCAGTTCGCGCGCGGCATACGGATGGTGCGCGGGTGATGACTTGATGCCGCTGGGGCAGGTCCTTAGGGTCGGGGTCATGAACGGATCTGCGAACCACCCAGAGAACCAGGCCGACCTCAACGCCAGTGGTGGGGGTGCGGGGGCCGGCCAGCTCGCCGCCGATGACCCGACGACCCGGCACCCGAAGATCTCCCCACCGGAACAGGACCAGCCGGAGCCCGGACTGGACGTGAAGACCGAACCGGTGCCGGACATCGGCCTGGAGTCCTACCGGGGCCAGGGCCGCCTGGTCGGCCGCAAGGCGTTGGTGACGGGGGGCGACTCCGGGATCGGCGCCGCCGTCGCCATCGCCTTCGCCCGGGAGGGAGCGGACGTGGCGATCGCCTACCTGCCGGCCGAGGAGGAGGACGCCCGGCGTGTGGTCGAGGCCATCGAGGAAGCCGGACGGACCGCGGCCGCGCTGCCCGGGGACCTGATGGACCGGCCGTACCGGGAGGGAGTCGTGGACGCCGCCGTCGAGAAGCTCGGCGGGCTGGACATCCTGGTGAACAACGCCGGCAAGCAGGTGATCTCCGACTCCCTGGAGGACCTGAGCGATGAACAGGTGCACGAGTCCTTCCAGATCAACATCATGTCCATGTTCACGCTGTCCCGGGCCGCCCTGAAACACATGGGCCCCGGTTCCACCATCGTCAACACCACGTCCATCCAGGCGTATGAGCCGTCGCCGAACCTGCTCGACTATGCCTCCACGAAGGCGGCGATCAACAACTTCACCAAGGGCCTGGCCCAGCAGGTGGCGGAACGGGGCATCCGCGTCAACGCCGTGGCACCGGGCCCGGTCTGGACCGTCCTGCAGGTCTCTGACGGACAGCCCAAGGAGAAGCTGCCGGAGTTCGGGCACAACACCCCGTTGGGTCGTGCCGGTCAGCCGGTGGAGATGGCCCCGGCGTTCGTGTTCCTGGCCTCCGGGGAGTCCAGCTACGTCACCGGTGACACCCTCAACGCCAACGGCGGCACCCCCACGCCCTGATCCACGCGGGATTCGTCCGGCCGATCCACGGCGAGCGGTCCACAATGGGAGGATGAGTTCCCGCACCCGGTCCGGCCCCTTCGACCTCGATCGACTGGGTGCAGGCCTGGTCTTCGGCGACTCCCTGCCGGACCTGCGCCGGGCTCTGGTCTCGGAGCGCCTCGCTGTGGTGCAGGCGCCGCCGGGCACCGGCAAGACCACGCTCGTGCCGCCGGCCGCGGCGAACCTGCTGGCCGGGCAGAAGGTCATCGTCACGCAGCCGCGAAGGGTGGCGGCCCGCGCCGCCGCCCGCCGTCTCGCGGCCCTGGACGGGACCGGCGTCGGGACCCGGTCCGGCTATGTGGTCCGCGGGGAACGCCAGACCGGCGCGGAGACGCTGGTGGAGTTCGTGACCCCCGGCGTACTCGTCAACCGGTTGCTGCGTGATCCCGAGTTGGCCGGCATCGGCGCCGTGATCCTGGACGAGGTCCACGAACGCGATCTCGAGACGGACCTGCTCTTCGGCATGCTCGGTGAGGTGGCCCAGCTGCGTCCCGAACTGCTGCTCGTGGCGATGTCCGCGACCCTGGATGCGGCGCAGTTCGCCGCCCGTCTGGGGGAGGGCACCGGCCGGCCCGTCCCGGCCCCCGTGGTCGACTGTCCCTCCGCCCTGTTCCCCGTGGACATCCGTTACCGACCGCATTCCGGGCGGCGCCAGGACCTGCGCGGGGTGAGCAGGGACTTCCTCGAGCACGTCGCCCGGTGCGCCGCCGAGGCCCATGCCGAGGTCCGCGCGGCCGAGCCGGGAACCGATGCTCTCGTCTTCGTCCCCGGGGCCCGCGAGGTCGCGGAGACGGTGTCCCGGTTGCGGGACCTGGCCCCCGGCACCGAGATCCTGCCCCTGTATGGTCAGTTGCCGGCCGCCGAGCAGGACCGGGCCGTCGGCGGGCGTGAACCCTCCGCCTCTGACCGGCCCCGGATCATTGTGTCCACCTCCCTGGCCGAGTCGTCGCTGACGGTGCCGGGGGTGCGGCTCGTGGTGGATGCCGGGCTGGCCCGCGAACCTCGCCGAGACGCCGCCCGCGGCATGACCGGACTGGTGACGGTGGCCGCCGCGCAGTCCTCCGCCGACCAGCGTGCTGGCCGTGCCGGGCGTTTGGGACCCGGTACCGTGGTCCGCTGCTACGACCGCAGCACCTACGGGACGGCACCCGCGCAGCCGACGCCCGCGGCCGCCGTCGCGGACCTCACCGGGGCTGCCCTGGTACTGGCCTGCTGGGGTGCGCCCGCCGGCGAGGGGCTCGTCCTGCCGGAGCCGCTGCCGGAGGCCTCCCTGGCCGAGGCGCTGGAGACGCTCACCGCGTTGGACGCCATCGACCCCGCCGGCCGCGCCACCGACCACGGTCGCCGCCTCGCCGCGATCCCCGCCGAGCCGCGGTTGGCCCGTGCCCTGCTCGACGGCGGCCGGTTGGTGGGTGCCCGTGCCGCTGCCGAGCTGGTCGCCCTGGTCTCGTCCGACGTGCGGCCCGAGGGAGCCGACCTGACGGTGTCCCTGCAGCGGCTGCGTGCGGCGGGTCGCGGCGACGCCGAGGCCGGCCGGTGGCGTCGGGAGACCGAGCGCTTCGAGCGGTTGGCCGGCCGTGCTGATCCGGCGGACTCGGGGAGTACCCGGGTGCCGCGGGAGTCGGAGATGGGTGCCGTCGTCGGGCTCGCCTGGCCCGAACGCCTGGCGCGACGGGTCCCGGACGCCTCGGGGGCCGGCGGAGGGACACCGGGCGGGATCTATCTGCTGGCTTCGGGAACCCGGGCCTCGCTGCCGCCGGGCAGCCCGCTGGCCGGGGCGGAGTGGCTGGCCGTGGCCGAGGTCTCGCGCGCCGAGGGGAGGGCCGCGGCCGGCACGGGAGCCGTGATCCGGGCCGCGGCCCCCGTGGATGCCGACTTGGCCGAACAGCTCGCCGGGCCCCTCTATCGGGAGGAGCGGACCGCCACGTGGCAGGACGGCCGGGTGGTCGGCCGGGCCGTGAAGGCGGTGGGCGCGATCCTGCTGTCCGAGACACCGGTGGCACCCGACCGCGAGTCCGGCCGCGCCGCCGTCGTGCGCCTGCTGGCCGAGCGGGGGCCCGAGGCGCTCGGCCTCACCGCCGAGGCCAGCCCCGGGGCCGATGCACTCCGCCGCCGGCTGGACCTGCTGCACCGTACGCTGGGGGCGCCGTGGCCGGGCATGTCCTCACTGGCGCTCGCGGCCTGCTGGGAGGACTGGCTCGCGCCCGAGGTGGAGAAGCTGGCCGGCGGAGCCAAAACTGGATCGCTGGACCTGGCCTCCGCCCTGCGCCGGCTGCTGCCGTGGCCGGAGGCGGTGCGGTTGGACGAGCTGGTCCCCGAGCGACTGCCCGTGCCCAGCGGCCGCACCGCACGGATCGACTACCCGGCCGTGGATTCGGCGGACACCGCTGCCCCAGGTGCCACGGGTCCCGGTGTTGCTGACTCCGGTGCGGCGCTTCCCGGCGCCGGCACGCCGGTGGTGGCGGTCAAGCTCCAGGAGTGCTTCGGGCTGGTCGAGACCCCGCGACTGGTGGACAGCCGGGTGCCGGTGGTCTTCCACCTGCTCTCCCCGGCGGGCCGGCCCCTGGCCGTCACCGGAGACCTGGCCTCGTTCTGGTCCGGACCCTACGCCCAGGTCCGAGCGGAGATGCGGGGGCGCTACCCCAAGCACCCGTGGCCCGAGGACCCCTGGACCGCACCGGCCACGGCGAGGACGAAGAAGAATCAGAACGGGACGCAGCCGGGGAGCAGACGGTGACGGCAGGCATGCCCCTTCCTGTCCATAGTCGAGCACCCGGAACCTCTCGAACTGGCTCACACGTAAGCCACGGCCTCTCCACCCATGTTCAAGACCTGCCGTACACATCTGTCCAGGGTCCGGGTCGCCTACCCAATCTGACAGTGCGTCCGCATCGCCGCGGGTGGTGTGAAAGAGGGTATATCTGCCCTTACACACATGATTGAGTGAAAATCCGAACGTGAAAGAAGTGGTCTCTCCGCGAGTTACGGTGGTGTGTTTCTCCGTCGACTTACCGAACTTCGCCTACCCGCTGCGGGGGTTCGTTTCTGGGCAGTCGGGCCATCTTGGTTGAACCGAAGGCGGAGTAGCCGGATGGCTGAGGCTTCCCCACACCACCAGGAGCCTGAGCGGGCCCTCGCCGGTATTGCGCAGGTCGTGCATGGTTCCGATCTTGGCGAATACCGCTTCGCGGCCTGCGCCGGGTATTCTTCGCCGTCTACGCTCATGCGGTCCGTACCTTCAGTCAGGACGTAGATTTCCTCCAGCGGCATGTCAGACCCGCCATGGGAATGTATGCCCTCGAAACCTCTTGGCGGCAACTCCCACGACTGGGAGCACGGGCTACCGAGTCAGACTCGTCGATGCCGGGCTGATTGAATCGGTTGAACGGGGCCTTTTGGGCTCCCCATCTCGGGCCAGGGCGAGCAGCTGCGCGGTTAAGGCCCGGACTTGGTTTACCCAAGCACCGATGCACCGGATGAAAAGACGCAGACCAGGAATGGACCGGGAGGGCCACCGGCGGCCTCGCACGTTAGTCCTCCGGCTCGAGCAGGTAGCCGTCGACGGGGGTGTGGCGCCCAAGAGTGGCTTCGTGACCGCTATACCTGGACGTGGTCGAAGGCCGACCTGTTCAGAGTCTGCCCCTTGGTCTCTGGCAATGCCTTGATAACGAATAACGAGACGACGCAGACCAGGATCAGGTAGAACGCCGGGGACAGAGCGGATTCGGTGGAGTTGACCAGCAGCTGACTGATGAACGGCATGGTGCCGCCGAAGATCGCATAGCCAACGTTGTAGGACAGTCCGATGCCGGTGGACCGAACGGAGGTGGGGAACAGTTCGTAGAGGGTCACGTACCCGCCGCCGCCGAAGATCGAGATGCCCACCGAGACCAGCAGTTGTCCGGCGAAGGCGCCCCAAAACGTCCCGGTGGTGCAGAGCAGGTAGGCAGGCAGGGCCGTCACGGCCAGGAACACCGCTCCCGTGTACATCATGGGCCGGCGGCCCCAGCGGTCGGCCAGCTTGCCGCAGAGCGGCAGGCCCACCACGACGGCCAGCACGGAGAAGGAGGTGCTCAGCATGGCCGGTACCTGCTCCATACCGACCGTGCTGGCCAGGAAGGAGAACATGTAGCTGTGCACGGTGTAGGCCGAGACGGCCAGCACCGAGATGATCAGGCAGACGAACACGACGGCCCGCCCGTGACCGGTGGTGGTGTCCTTCAGCGGCGTCTTGGACATGCCGCCCGCGGCTGACACCTCCTGGAAGTCCTCTGATTCCTCCAAGCGCAGGCGGATGAACAGGCCCACCAGTGCCAGCACCCCGCCGACGAAGAACGGGACGCGCCAGATGCCGGCGTTGAAGGCCTCCGCGCCGAAGGCCTCGGTCAGGCCCAGGACGAAGAACCCGGAGACGGCGGAGGGCAGGAAGGAGGCTGCGAAGACGATCGCGATCCAGAAGCCTCGGGTGTTGACCGGGGAGGATTCGATGACCAGCGGGCCCATGGAGGAGGCCTCCCCGCCAGCCGAGAAGCCCTGGACCAGCCGCAGGGTCATGAGCAGGACCGGCGCCAGGATCCCGACGTCTTCGTAGGTGGGAAGCAGGCCGATCAGAAACGTCGAGGCGCCCATGAGAAGGATGGTGGCCGCCATGACGTTGCGCCGGCCGATCCTGTCCCCGTAGCGGCCGAAGAAGATCCCGCCGAGCGGGCGGGCCAGAAACCCGGCCCCGTAGACGGCGAAGACCCCCAGCAAGGCCGCTGCGGGATTCTCACTCGGAAAGAATTTCGAGGCCAGGAGAGTGGCCAGGGTGGCGAAGACCAGGAAGTCATACCACTCGACGAACTGGCCCACGGAGGAGCCCACCAGCAGGCGGCGGCGGGAGGCCCGGACGTCCGCTTCAGACGGGTTGGGCGTCACGGGGGCGACTGGCGCTACGGGATGGCTCACGGGCGGACCTCCTGGACTGCGGTGCACGGCTCATTGGGGCTCGTTGCTGGAACGGGCCATCGGCCAGCCAACACCGCCACGCCCCCTTCCGCCCATGCCGGGTCACAGGGAGTCATGCTCGGGCTTTGGATCCGTTCCGGCCCTGACACGGCGCTATGTGACGCAACAAGGGGTCACCGGACGTCACACAGGGGTGCGTCGAAGACGCAGGGTTCGCCAGTGCTGAGTACGAAGGAGAAGACTCAGCAGGTGGCCGCACCGGGTGAAGCCGGTCCGGCGTCAGTCGCAACGAGAGGCAGATATCCATGGAAGCGGCCATCGACGGCATGATTCTCAACGCGTTTCCCCTGGGGGCCGGACACCACGAATCCGCCTGGCGGCACCGGCTGGCGCCGGCCTATGCAGCAGAGACCTCGCCGGAGCACTACATCGAGCTGGCTAAGATCGCCGAGCGCGGCAAGATGCACTCCTTCTTCCTGGCCGACCTGCTCTACCTGAACGAATACGTCTCGGTGAACTCCCTGCAGTACATCGAGCCCATCACCATGCTGGCGGCGATCTCCCAGCACACCAGCCGCATCGGACTGGTGGCCACCGCCTCGACCGCCTTCTATCCGCCCTATCACCTGGCCCGGCTCATCAGCGGGATGGACAACGTCTCCCACGGCAGGTTCGGCTGGAACATCGTCACCTCGTCCCTGGATGTCGAGGCTCGTAACTTCGGGCAGGACACCCTGCCGGACCACGATGCTCGCTATGCCACGGCAGCGGACTTCACCCGCACCGTGCTGGACCTGCTCGAGGCCTGGGCCCCGGATGCCCTGGTCCGGGACCAGGACAGGGGGCTCTACGCCGACGTGACGAAGATCGACTTCGGTGCCAAGGAACACGGCCGTTTCCGGGCCGGCGGCCCGCTGAACTTGGCGCCCTCCCCGCAGCGCCGGCCGGCGTTGTTCCAGGCCGGCCGCTCCAGCGCCGGGCTGGACTTCGCCGGGGAGTTCGCCGACGTCGTCTTCTCGGTCCAGAAGACCTTCGAGTCCTCCTACGACTTCCGCCGCGACCTTCGGGCCAGCGCCCAGGCCCATGGCCGCCAATCGGAGGAGGTGAAGCTGCTGCCGGGGATCTGGCCGTTCATCGGCTCCACCGAACGGGAGGCCCACCAGCTGTTCCAGGAGCTCGAGGAGCTGGTATTGCCGGCGCAGGTGGCGGACTTCGTCTCCTACTTCACCGGCCTGGACCTCACCGAGCACGGCTTCGACGAGCCGCTACCCCCACTGCCGGACGGGGCCTTCCAAGGCCAGATCGGCAGATACATGAAGATCCAGAAACTGGTGGCAGAGGGCCACAACACCCTGCGCAAACTGCAGAAGGCGTTCGGTTCCACCCGCGGACACCAATACGTCATCGGCACCCCCGAACAGATCGCCGCGTCCATGGCCGACTGGTACCACCGCGGCGCCGTCGATGGATTCGCGATCCAGGCGCCGATCCTGCCGCACGGGCTGGAGCAATTCGTGGACCATGTCGTTCCCGAACTCCAGAAACTCGACGTCTTCCGGAAGGACTACCCCGAGGAACCACAGACCCTCCGTGAGGCTCTGCGCGGCTCCTGGGCCACAGCCGGAGTCGATGCCTGAACCGAACCGTACGCTCAGCGATGCTCTGTACGAGTACTCCCGCCGGCTCCGGACCATCCCGCCCGCCGCGCCCTCCCACACGATGGGCAAGGCGGTCTTCGAAAGATCCCGAGCCGAAGGCAGCGGGGGAGAGCCCAGAGGGTTACCGAGACCTCACGATGTGCAAAAAAAGAACATGGAGGCAAAGGAACGGCTCCGCACGTTCATGTGCAGGTGGACCACGGCGATACGGGGTAGGGCGCTGTTGGCCTGCCGATCGCCTCCGCGATTGAGGCGGCCTCGAGAGTGCGGCCGGTCGGGGTTGTCACCGCCGGACACCAGCAGCTGCGCGGCATTGACCGCGCCCACGCCCCGGGGTCTGCGGCAGTTGGAGATTGGCCCGGGCCACCAGGACCACCCGGATCGCTTCGATGGGTCCGTTGCCGTCCTTGGGTACCGCATCTGCGGTTCCCGCCAAGGTGGCTTCGGCCGCGATGTAGGCGTCGCTCTCATCGGATTTGCCCCGCTGACGTCGCACCTGTCGGTTCGGGCAGAGCACTTCCAGGCGTCGAGCCATGGCTTGCCAGGCTACGGGCCAGTCCGGCACCTTAGGAGCCGGTTTCCTCCACGCCGGCGACGACCGGCGCTCTCGTCGTTGTCATGCTGTCCTCCAGGATCCGGTTCCTCGACAGTGGAAGGCATAGGTAGAGCGGGTTCTCGACGGGCCCAACCCCCGGCCTCGGCCGTTACACGTTGATAATTGATTTGGCTCCTCCCGACTTGGCTCACTGTTCGGCGATTCGGTCGTTTTGGGTGCCTAGTCCCGCGCCATTCTGGGGTTCTTGGTTGCTGGGTGGGCACTAACGGTCGGGGGGTTCTAGGCTGTTTGGATGTACATCCGGCGGGTGAAGATCGCGTCCGGAGCGACCGCGGTCCAGCTCGTGGAGAAGCGCCGTGGGGTGCGTCAGATTGTCGAGCATCTCGGCTCATGACGAGGTGACCCTGGCCGCCCTGGAGCAGGTAGCGCGGGAGAAGATCCAGGTTGGTCAGATGGCCTTAAACCTCGAACTGCACACCGATGACGCCACCAAGGGGGTGGATGCCGGTGACCGATCGGCCGTGTGGATCGGCTGTGGCCCGGGGAATGCCGTCGACGGTGATCACGAACTCGCCCGGGGCAACAGACTCGGGAAGCGAGGGGAGCTGCGGGAGGACGCCGGGCCCCTCGTTGCTGATCCAGTGCCCCGGCAGGCTGTTGACAAGGTCGACGAAACCACCGCGGGCGGCCTCGTCGAGGTAGGCCAGCACGGCCGTGTGGAAGACGACCAGGGTGGCGTCGGCCGGCGCCTCGGCGGCCAGGGCGGGCAGGGCCTCGTTGAGGTCGCCGGCGATAACCCGGGGTGGTTCGCGGCGGGCGATGGCCAGCGCGGACCGGAGCCGGTCGCGTCGATCAACGTGTCCGGGCCAGATGAGGGTCTCCAGCCAGGTGCAGTCCTCGGCGTTCTCGACGTCCACGGGGGAGAGGTCGATCCCCGCCCGCCACGCGACCTTTGGCAGGGCCCGCGGAGGGGCGCTGCCCGGGCCGAGGCGGCAGTCAATGATCACCTCGGACGGCCCGTCGGCCGGGTCAAGGCGGGGGCCGTCGCTGTACCGATAGGAGTAGCGGTCCGGCAGGAGACAGAGACCGGCGGAGGCGCCCACCTCAAGCAGGGCCAGGGGCTGCGGCAGCTCGGCCAGGAATGGCAGCAGCACCGCGCACCGGGCCGCCTCGTTCGTCTGGGTGGATCGCGCCAGGATGGTCTCTCGAATGGTGCCCCAGCGCTCCACGAGGGTGGACCGGAACGAAGCGTACGTCCCGGCGGCGCCGTGGAGCCGGGCCGCGGCGAACACGAGGTTGGGTTGGCGCTTCGTGCGGGGCAGTCCGGCCACCAGCTCGAGCACCTCTGCGTCCTCGGCGACGTTCGCGGCCCAATCCTCGTAGACGTCGGAACTGCCGTGCGCCTCGATCCGGGCGAAGCGGCGGTAGACCTCGGACGGGGGAAGCTCTCCACGGTGGATGGCGGTGTCCATTACTGCAGCGGCCACGTGTGCACGGGATTCCCGCCGCGCATGTGCTTCCCGTACTCCGCCACCATCCGCGCCAGCGCCGTGCCGCGGGCCAGACCCGATTCCTCGTACCGGCCCAGGGATCGCGTCATCCACGTGGCCCCGTTCTGGCCGGTCCGGGTTCGGCCGGTGAGCACTGCCAGGTAGTGATCCGCCACGTCGTCCTCCACCTCGAGCAGCTCCAGCCCGTGCCGGGCGGCCGGCAGCAGGTGCCGGTCCAGCAGCTCCGTGACGGGGACGTCCCCGTAGCCGGGCCAGTACACCGAGGCGTTCAGGCCGTGCCGGGCGCACTCGTAGAAGTTGGTCCTCGCCACCGCGAAGGACATCCGCTGCCACGGGTTCTCCTCCGTGGACACCAGGTACTTGACCAGGCCGAAGAAGAAGGCGGCATTGGCGACCATGTCCACGACCGTGGGACCGGCCGGAAGCAACCGGTTCTCCACACGCAGGTTCGCCGGAAGCGCCGGCGAGGTGCCGGCGTCGTGCCTCTTCTCGTCCTTGCCGGGATCATAGATGGGCCGGTTCCAGCGGTAGACCGTGCCGTTGTGCAGCAGCAGCTCGGCGAGTTTCGGCGCCCCGGCCGCCGTGGTGCCCGTTTCGCCGGACATCTCCGGCAGCAGCGCCGGGAAGAAGGCGATGTTCTCCTCGAACAGGTCCTCGATGCCCTCGATCCAGCGCTCACCGAACCAGACGCGGGGCCGCACCCCCTGCCGGGCCAGCTCCGGCCCCCGGGTGTCCGCGGCCTGCTGGAACACGGGGATGCGGGACTCGGCCCACAACAGGCTGCCGAGGAACAGCGGGGAGTTCGCGGCCAGGGCCACCTGTGGCCCGGCGATCGCCTGCGCCGCATTCCATACCGGGCCGAATTGCTCGCGGGACACTTCGAGGTGCAGCTGCATGGAGGTGCACGTGGACTCCGGGGCGATGTCCCGGGCGTAGTAGGACAGGTGCTCGGGCCCGTCGATGTCGATGAGGATGTCCTCGCCGCGGGCCTCAAGGATCGCCGCGTTCAGCGCCGAGTAGCGGTTGCCCTCGCTGATCCAGTCCTCGCCGGCCAGGTCCTCCCCGTCCAGGGTGGGCAGGATTCCGATGGCGTACAGCTGCGCCCCGGCACGGATGGCACGCTCGTCCGCCCGGTCCAGTTCCGCCTTCAGGGATTCCTCGAGATCGCGCAGTCCGCGCTCACGGATGGTCAGGGACGGGTGGTTGAGCTCGATGTTGTACCGGCCCAGTTCCGTCTGGAACGCCGGATCGTCGATGGCGTCCAGGACCTGGCGATTCAGCGGCGCCGGCTGGGACGTCTCATCCACCAGGTTCAGTTCCAGCTCCAGGCCGATCCGCCCCGCTCCGGAGAAGTCGCTGCCGGCAAGGTAGTCCTTCAGCTCCCGCAGTGATCCTTCCAGCCGCTCGCGGTACCGCGTCCGCTCGGACCGGGAATAGGTGCTCGACTCGACCTCGGTGCCCATGGGATGAAGCGTAAGGCACCGGAACCCTTGGGAAACACCCGCGGCGGGCATATGCTCACGTCACAGTGACCTGCTTCACAGGTGCGAGGCGAGTCCTCGGCCCGGGACGCAGGTCACGGTGGGACACGGATCATCGGCCCTGGCCGCAGCACCGTGGTACGGAACCGGACCGGAGGTACGCGACTGATGAGGCAATCCCGACCGAGTGGCAGGCACACCCGCCGGCTGGCGAGCGCCGCAGTGGTGGCCACGGCAGCCCTGGTGCTGGCGGGCTGCGGGCCAGCGGAGGACACCCCGGTCCTCACCTGGTACACCAACCCGGACGACGGCGGCCAGGCCACCATCGCGCAACAGTGCACCGAGGCGGCAGACGGGGCCTACCGGATCGAGACGTCCATCCTCCCCACTGACGCCGCCTCCCAGCGTGAGCAGCTCACCCGGCGGCTGGCCGCCGGGGACACCTCGATGGACATCATGTCCCTGGACCCGCCCTTCATCCCCGAGCTGGCCGAGCCCGGATTCCTCGCGCCGGTCCCCGAGGACGTGGCCTCCTCGACCACCGAGGACACCCTGGAGGGGGCGCTGGCCGGGGCGACCTGGAAGGACAACCTCGTCACCGTGCCGTTCTGGGCGAACACCCAGCTGCTCTGGTACCGCGAGTCAGTGGTCGAGGAGGCGGGGCTGAACATGGACGAACCGGTCACCTGGGATCAGTTGATCGAAGTCGCCCGGGACCAGGACAAGGAACTCGGCGTCCAGGGGGCACGGGCCGAGTCCATGACCGTGTGGCTCAACGCGCTGGTCGAGTCCGCCGGCGGGCACATCCTCGAGAACCCGGAGGCCTCCGCCGCGGACGTCCAGACGGGACTCGACACGGAGGCCGGTCGCCAGGCGGCGCAGATCATCTCCACCATCGGCCAGGAGGGCCTCGGTGGGCCAGGCCTGGCCACCCAGCAGGAGAACGAGGCCATGCTGCTCTTCCAGGGGGACAGCGGTTCCTTCATGGTGAACTGGCCGTTCGTCTGGCCCGCCACCAATGCCGCCGTGGAGGACGGGGCACTCCCGGAGGACCTGCCCGAGGACATCGGCTGGACCCTGTACCCCCGGGTGGTAGAGGGCCAGGAGCCGGCCCCGCCGCTGGGAGGCATCAACCTCGGGGTGGGGGCTGAATCCGAGCACCCGGAGCTGGCGTGGGAGGCGATCGAGTGCATCGTCACCCCGGAACACCAGACCGAGTACTTCATCACCAACGGCAATCCCCCCTCCAGCGCGAGCGCGTTCGACGACCCGGCCGTGGAGGATTCGTTCCCCATGGCCCCGACCATCCGCGAATCCCTGCAACTGGCGGCGCCTCGTCCGCAGACGCCGTACTACAACGAGGTGTCCACGGCCATCCAGCAGCGGTTCACCCCGCCGGGCGCCGTTGACCCGGACACCACACCGGCCGAGGCCGGCCAGTTCATCATGGAAGTCCTGCGAGGGGAGTCCCTGCTGTGAGTGCCATTCCCACGAATGTCCCCGCCGTCGACCCGGCGGATCCGGCGGATCCCCACCGAGGTTCCGCGCCCCCGGGTGGCTCCCGCGGCCGCCGCAAGGCGCCGACCTCCGAACGCGCGAAGGCCGAGGCCCGCCTGGGGTGGTGGCTCGCCGGCCCCGCCTTCGTCATCATGGTGGCCGTCATCTTCTACCCCGTGGCGCAGGCCGTCTGGGACTCGATGTTCAACTACCGCCTGACGGCCCCGGCCGACCGGGAGTTCATCGGTCTGGGGAACTACGCAACGATCCTCACGGACGGGGTGTTCTGGAGTGCCCTGGGGGTCACGGTCCTGATCACCGTGGTCACGGTCTTCGTGGAACTCATCCTCGGATTCATCCTCGCGATGATCATGCACAAGGCCATCAAGTCCACCCGCGGCCTGGTCCGGACCGTGATCCTGGTGCCCTACGGCATCATCACCGTGGTCTCGGCCTATGCCTGGTACTACATGTTCAGCATCGACTCCGGGTACGTGAACAACTGGCTCAGCTGGCTGCCCGGGTTCAACGATGAGCTCAACTGGTTCGCCCAGGGTGGCACCTCGCTCGTGATCATCATGTTCTCGGAGATCTGGAAGACCACGCCTTTCATCTCCCTGCTCCTGCTCGCCGGGCTGGCCCAGGTCCCGGAGGACCTCTCCGAGGCGGCCTCCGTGGACGGTGCCAACTGGTGGCAACGGCTCAGCCGGGTGGTGCTGCCGAACATGAAGGCGGCCATCATGGTGGCCGTGCTGTTCCGGGCCCTGGACGCGTTCCGCGTGTTCGACTCGATCTTCATCATGACCAACGGCGCGTACGGCACTGAGGTACTCTCCCTGCTCGCCTATCGCACCTCGATCAGCCGCCTGGAGATCGGGCTCGGCTCGGCCATCTCCGTGGTGCTGTTCCTGTGTGTGGCCCTGATCGCCTTCGTCGCCATCAAGGTCTTCAACGTTGACCTGGCCGGATCCAAGGGAGGCCGCAAATGAGCGTCGAAGCAACCCGAGTCCCGGCCGGCCGCGCCGCCCGCGAGCCGGACCCGACCGCTGAGGAGCTGGAGGGCCAGAAGACGGCCAACCGTGCCAAGCGGAACACCGCCATCGGTTGGTGGGTGCTCACCGTCATCGTGGCCGTGTGGTGCCTGTTCCCCGTGGCCTCCATCCTGGCCACGAGCTTCAAGACCCCGGGGGACCTGTCCAACGGGCAGTTCCTGCCGACCACACCCTCCACGGTGAACTACGAGGAGATCCTGGTCGGCGACTCCCGCCAACTGTTCCTCACCGCCCTGTGGAACTCGATCGGCATCTCCGTGATCGCCACGGCCATCGCCGTGGTGCTGGCCACCCTGTGCGCCTACGCGATCGCCCGCCTGGACTTCCCGGGCAAGAAGGTGGTGCTGACAGTCTCTCTGATGGTCTCCATGTTCCCGGTGATCTCCCTGGTCACGCCGCTGTTCAACATGTGGCGCACGCTCGGCCTGTATGACACGTGGCCCGGTCTGATCATCCCGTACCTGTCTCTGACGCTGCCGATCTCCATCTGGACGCTCACCGCGTTCTTCCAGCAGATCCCGTGGGAGCTCGAACAGGCCGCACAGGTGGACGGTGCCACCCCGTTGCAGGCGTTCCGCAAGGCGATCGTCCCGCTGGCCCTGCCCGGGGTCTTCACCACCGCCATCATCGCCTTCTTCATCGCCTGGAATGACTTCGTCTACGGCATCTCGCTGACCTCCACCGAGGCGGCCAGACCCGTGCCGGCCGCGCTGGCGTTCTTCACCGGAGCCTCCCAGTTCGAATCGCCCACCGGCGCGATCTCCGCCGCGGCGATCATCGTCACCATCCCCGTGGTGCTGCTGGTCATGCTCTTCCAGAAGCAGATCGTCGCCGGCCTGACCTCGGGTGCGGTGAAGGGCTGAGCCGCAAACACAGGTACGCAAAGCACGCAAAGCACGCAAGACAAGCAGAGCACGCAAGACAAGCAGAGAAAGGGAGCACCGATGGCCTCCATCACCCTGAACAACATCGTCAAGAAGTACGACGACGGCTTCCCGGCCGTGAACAATGTGTCCCTTGACATCGCCGACGGTGAGTTCGTCATCCTGGTGGGGCCCTCGGGCTGTGGCAAGTCCACCCTGTTGCGGATGATCGTGGGGCTGGAGGACATCACGTCCGGGGAGCTGCAGATTGACGGGACGCGGATGAACGAGGCCGCGCCGAAGGACCGGAACCTGGCCATGGTGTTCCAGAACTACGCCCTCTACCCGCACCTGACGGTGTACGAGAACATCGCCTTCCCCCTGCGTCTGGCCAAGAAGTCCAGCGGCTCCAACGGTGACTCCACCGAGGGAGCGAACGGCGGATCCAACGGCGGATCCCGTGGACGGAGCCCCGGTGGGGCCGGCGGCGGGTCGGTGGATGACCGGGTGCGCAAGGCGGCCGAGATGCTCGAACTGACCGAGCACCTGGAGCGCAAGCCCGCGAACCTCTCCGGCGGTCAGCGGCAACGCGTGGCGATGGGGCGGGCGATCGTCCGCCAGGCGGACGCGTTCCTGTTCGACGAGCCGCTCTCCAACCTGGACGCCAAGCTGCGCGGGCAGATGCGCGCCGAGATCGCCCAGCTGCAGCGCCGGCTCGGCGTCACCAGTGTGTACGTCACGCATGACCAGACCGAGGCGATGACCCTGGGGGACCGGGTGGCGGTGCTGAAGAAGGGTGAACTCCAGCAGGTGGCCAGCCCCCGCGAACTCTACGAGCAGCCCGTGAACCTGTTCGTGGCCGGCTTCATCGGCTCCCCGTCCATGAATTTCCTGCCCGCCACGCTCAAAGAGGGCTCCGAGGGTGCCGGTGGGGCCGGGGGATCGGGCGGTGCCGTCCTCTCCTCGCCCATCGGTGACATCCCCATCTCCGCGGAGAAGGCCGCCGTGGCCAAAGGCCATGAACTGCTCATGATCGGACTGCGGCCCGAGTTCTTCGAGGATGCTCAACTCGTGGACGAGGCCAAGAAGGGCAAGGGCGCGGTCTTCACGGCGGAACTGTCCCACCTGGAATGGCTGGGGCACGAGCAGTACGGCTACATCGAGTTCG
This sequence comes from Citricoccus parietis, assembly GCF_042433045.1. Taxonomy (NCBI): domain Bacteria; kingdom Bacillati; phylum Actinomycetota; class Actinomycetes; order Micrococcales; family Micrococcaceae; genus Citricoccus; species Citricoccus parietis. Next base: position 95,020 of record NZ_JBHLWH010000021.1, read on the forward strand.
AACCGGACGAGAAGGTCCGGCGTCTGCTGTCCGACCTCGCCGCGGAGATGGACGCCGACGAGCTGCGACCGCAAGTGGTCACCACCCTGTCCGCGGAGTCCCGGGTGCGCCCCGGCCAGCCCACCGAACTCTGGGTGGACACGTCTCGCATCCACATCTTCGACCCGGAATCCGGGGAGAACCTGACCCGTGACGCGGAAGCGGGTGCCGAACTGACGCGGATGGCCACGGAGGAACGCGAGCGCGAGATCGAGCTGGCCGCAGCCAAAGACACCTGAGGGGTGCTCACGCCGGCCCGGGGAGCGACTCCACGTCCCTCGGGGGGTCCATCTGCCGCGGGATCAGGGCAGACAGGACGGCACAGGCCAGGGCGGCGATGAGGCCCAGGAGAAACGCGAGTTGGAACGCTCCGGTGGTGGGATACAGCGCGCCGGCGTGCCCCTCGGCGGACCCCGCTATGGACCCTGCGAGAACGGTGGCAATGACGGCCGAGGCGGTGGCCGTGCCGAGGGAACGCATGAGCGTGTTGAAGCCGTTGGCGGCCCCCGTGGCAGATGTGGGGACCGAACGCATGATGAGGGTGGGCATGGCGGCGAAGCCCAAGCCGATGCCCACCCCGATCAGCAGATTGACCAGGAGGATGGACCAGATCTGGACGGGCGCCAGCATGGCCACGGCGTAGCCGAGGGCGATGACCAGCGAGCTGACGACCAAGAGAGGCTGGGCACCCCAGCGGCGTTCGACTCGGCCGGCCACCGGGGACATCGCCAGCATGACCAGGCCGGAGGGCATGAGCACCAGGCTGGCTTGGAGCAGGCTGACCCCGGTCCCGCCGGCATCCACGGGGATCACGAGCAATTGGGGGAAGGCAATCTGCGAGGTGAACAGGGCGAAGCCCATGGCGACCGAGGCCAGGTTGGTCATCAGGACCGGGCCCCGGGCATTCACCCTCAGGTCGACCAGGGGTGCCGGGATGCGCAGTTCCAGCCAGCCCCACACCAGCAGGACGAACGTTCCTCCGAAGAGCAGTCCCAGGGTGGGCAGAGAGAACCAGCCCCATTCATTGCCGCGTGAGATCGCCAGGAGAACGCCGGAGAGCCCCATGGCCAGTCCGAGAACGCCGATGACGTCGATGCGGCCGCCCGTCCGCGCCCGGCTCTCGGGGACGAGCCAGGCGATGAGAATCAGGACGACGAGGCCCAGGGCGGCTGCCACCCAGAACAACACATGCCAATCGAAGTGTTCAGTGACGAAGGCACTCACCGGCAGGCCCAAGGCGGCGCCGACCCCCAGAGTGGCACTGACCAGGGCGACCGATGATCCCAGCCGGTCCACGGGAACGACATCCCGCACGATCGAGATCCCCAACGGGATGACTCCCATGCCCAGACCCTGCAGCCCGCGACCGACGATCAGTGGGACCACGGTGGCCGAGAAGACGGCCACGAGGGAACCCAGGACCAGCATGCCCATCAACACCAAGGCCACGCGGCGCTTGCCGAACATGTCCCCCAGCCGTCCGGAGATCGGGGTGAAGACGGCCGAGACCAACAACGTGATGGTGATGACCCACGCCGTGTCCTCACGGCTGGCATCCAACAGCCGCGGCAGCTCACCCTGGATCGGGATCAACAGAGTCTGCATGAAGGCAGCGGACATGCCGGCCAGGGCCAGCACCCCGACCACCCGCCCGGGCCGGTCCTGCCTCGATCGGGCGGTGTGCGCGATGCTCACGTCCGGGGCCCTGTCCTCCGAGGTCCTGTCCTTCGAGGCCCTGCGCACGACGCGCTCGATCCCCGTCTCGGCAAGAGTCTCAGCAAGAGCGGGCCTAGGGCGTGGTCGCGTCGCGGTGCGCCGCGGCCAAGCGCACATAGGTCGCCGAGTTCCTGCCGAGGGAGGCGAGCTCGTCCTCGGTGAGTTCACGGCGGACCCTGGCGGGGACCCCGGCCACGAGTGACCGCGGCGGGACCACGGTGCCCTCGAGGACCAGGGCGCCGGCGGCCACGAGGGACTGGGCCCCGATCACGGCCCCGTTCATGACCGTGGCGGACATGCCGATCAGGCAGCCGTCCTCCACGGTGGCGCCGTGGACCACGGCGGCGTGGCCCACCGAGATGTCCTGGCCCAGGGTGCAGGGGAAGCCAGCATCCGCGTGGAGGACCACATTGTCCTGCAGGTTCGTTCGCTCGCCGACCCGGATGGGTGCGCTGTCCCCGCGCGCCGAGACGCCGTAGAAGGCAGAGGACCCGGCTGCGAGGGCCACGTCACCGGACAGGGTGGCGGTGGGGGCGAGGAAGCAGGACTCGTGGGCGACCGGCGTCGAACCGGAAACGGTGATCAGGTGTGCCATGGCAACAGCGTACGTGCCAGGGCACACCTGATCACCGTCAGTCGAAGACGACGGTGCGTTTGCCGTCGAGGAGGACCCGGTGCTCTGCGTGCCACTTGACGGCGCGGGAGAGGGTGGAGCCTTCGACCTCGCGGCCGCGGATGACGAATTCACGGGCGGACTGGGCGTGGGTGACGCGTTGGACCTGCTGTTCGATGATCGGGCCCTCGTCCAGGTCGGCGGTCACGTAGTGGGCGGTGGCGCCGATGAGCTTGACGCCGCGCTCGTGGGCCTGGTGGTAGGGGCGGGCGCCCTTGAAGGAGGGCAGGAAGGAGTGGTGGATGTTGATGGCCTTGCCCTCGAGCCTGCGGCAGAGGTCGTCCGAGAGGATCTGCATGTAGCGGGCCAGGACCACGAGCTCGATGTCGTATTCAGCCACCAGGTCCAGGAGCTTGGCCTCCGCCTCGGCCTTGTTGCTGTTGCCGTCAGCGTCCTTGGCCACGGGGATGTGGATGAAGGGGATGCCGTAGAAGAAGGCCATGGGCTGGAGCTCGAGGTGGTTTGAGACGATGACCGGGATCTCGACGGAGAGGGTGCCGGCGCGTTGCTGGAAGAGAAGGTCGTTGAGGGTACGGCCGTCCTTGGAGCACATCACCAGGGTGCGGGTCTTGCGGGAGGCCTCCCAGAGGCCGAGGTCCATGGCGAACTCCTCGCGGACCGGTTCCAGGGCTGCCTCGACCGTCTCGCGGCTCTCGGGGGTCGTGAACTCCACGCGCATGAAGAAGGTGCCGGTGTCCGGGGAGTCGAACTGCTTGGAGTCGGTGATGTCTCCCTGGACCGAGAGCAGGGCGCCGGAGACGGCGTGCACGATGCCGCGGCTGTTCTTGCAGGACAGGGACAGGACCATGGGGTGGCCCGTGATCTCGGCCGAACCGGCCAGGGCGGCGTTGGACGCGGTGGCAGGGGTAGAAGCGTTCATGGGGAAAGCATACCTATCTCCATAGTGATTTGGGTCACCGAGCACGAAATTGTTGTCCGGGGAAGCGCGGTACCCCAAGAGGGTCCAGGACGGCGCTCCTGGGCGGCGGGTGGCCCAGGCCTCGGCCCCCAGGCCACCCTATGGCACAGTGGGCGGCAGCAGCGGGACGGCTCCGGAGCCGTCCGGCGGGTGCACCGTCAGCGAGAGCAAAGGACAGGTCATGGACAGCCAGCAGATGCTGTGGTTGGTCATCGGCGTGGTGGTGGCCCTCATCATCATCGCCGTTGCCATCGTGTGGGCGAAGCGGAGTCGGGACCGGCGGCGGGAGGCGGCCCACCGGGCGGCGGAAGACCTCCGCGGTGATGCAGCTCGGCAGCAGGGCCGCACTCTCGCCGAGGAGAAGCGGGCCTCCGCCGTCCGCAAGGATGCCGATGCGGCGGAGGAAGAGGCCCAGCAACTGCGGTCTGAGGCCGAAGAGCGCGAGCGGACCGCGGGATCCTCACGCAGTGCATTGGACGCCCAAATGCAGGAGGCGGACCGGCTGGACCCGGAGGTGCGGACCGACCGCGAGGGGCACCGGCTGGACGGCGCTGAGACTGCCGGGTCTGAAGGGGAGGCAGCGGCGCCGGCGGTCCGGAATGTCGAACGGGATCCGGCTCCGGGGGAGCACCCCGGGGCCGCCACTGACGACCGCCCCGCAGATGCCTCTGGGAAGCACGCGGCGGACACGCCCCTCGACGGCGACGCGCGAGGGCCCCGCTCCTGACATCGGAACGGGGCCCACGGGACCATGCACCCCCCGGCCGGCGTCGGGAGTCCGGCGCCGGCCGGGGGACTGGCGGACCTTAGCGGTCGCGGTCGACGCCCATGCCCGGGACGTCGGCGCCATCGGTGTTGGCCTTGACCGCGTCCTCGATGCGCTGGCCGATGGTGGCGTCCACGTTCTTCCAGTACTGGAAGGCGTTGGACAGCACCGGCTCCTGCACGCCGTCCAGGGCGCCGGAGACGGTGTCCACGAACTGGTCGCGCTGGGCGTCGGAGAAGACCTCGCGGATCAGGATGCCCGGCTGCACGAAGTCGCCGTCGTCCTCGCGGAGGGTGTAGGCCTCGCGAGTCAGGGCGCCGTCGGCCTCCCAGCCGTTGTCCACCGGGCCGGTCTCGTCCGACCAGGAGTCACCGAAGGAGTTCGGGGCGTACATGGAGCGAGCACCGGTGTGCTCGTACCACATGTTGCCCTCGAAGTTGTAGGTATGCACCGGGTTGATCGGCTTGTTGACCGGCAGCTGCTGGAAGTTGGTGCCGATGCGGTAGCGCTGGGCGTCCGCGTAGGCGAAGTTGCGGCCCAGCAGCATCTTGTCCGGGGAGTTGCCCGTGCCCGGCACCATGTTGGCCGGGGAGAAGGCGGACTGCTCGATCTCGGCGAAGAAGTTCTCCGGGTTGCGGTTCAGGGTCATGGTGCCGACCTTGTGCCGCGGGTAGTCCTTCTTCGACCAGATCTTGGTGAGATCGAAGGGGTTGTACCGGTAGGTCTTGGCCTCCTCGTACGGCATGATCTGGAAGTAGAGGTCCCACTTCGGGAAGTTGCCTTCGGCGATCGCATCCCGCAGGTCGCGGCGGTGGTACTCGGCATCTGCACCGGCCAGGCGCTCGGCCTCTGCGTTGGAGAGGTTCTCCACTCCCTGCTGGGACTCGAAGGCCCACTTGACCCAGAAGCGCTCGCCGGCGGAGTTGACCAACGAGTAGGTGTGGGAGGAGTACCCGTTCATGGTGCGCCAGGACTTGGGCAGGCCCCGCTCGCCCATCAGGTAGGTCACCTGGTGGGCGGACTCCGGGTTCTGCGTCCAGAAGTCCCACTGCATGGTGCCGTCACGCAGGCCCGAGTCCGGCATGCGCTTCTGGGAGCGGATGAAGTGCGGGAACTTCATGGGGTCGCGGACGAAGAAGACCGGCGTGTTGTTGCCGACCATGTCGAAGTTGCCCTCTTCGGTGTAGAACTTCAGCGAGAAGCCGCGCACGTCGCGCCAGGTGTCCGGGGATCCCAGCTCGCCGGCCACGGTGGAGAAGCGGGCCAGCATGTCGGTCTTCTTCCCCTTCTGCAGGAAGTCGGCCTTGGTCCACTTCGAGACGTCCTCGGTGATCTCCAGGGTGCCGAAGGCGCCGGCGCCCTTGGCGTGCGGACGGCGCTCGGGTACGTTCATCCGGTTGAAGTGCGCCAGGGTCTCCACCAGGTGGTGGTCGTGCAGGACGATGGGGCCGTTGGCGCCCACGGTCAGCGAGTTGCGGTCGCTGACGGCGGGGATGCCGGCCTGAGTGGTGGAACCGGTGCCGTGCGGGGTCGTTTCCGTCATCAGTACTCCTTCAAGGGGTGGTGTCGGGTTGGGTGGGTGGGATACCGGTCAGCCCTGGCGGGCTTCCCGGGGCTTGGTGGGGATCTCGAGGTTCCCGGTGGGCCGCGCGGGCTGCGCCGGCTGAGCGGATGCGCAGTCCGCGCACAGGCCCTGATAGACGACGTCGGCGATCCGGATGGTCATGCCGTGCGTCTCGGAGGGATGCAGGCAGGGCGCATGGCCGACGGCGCAGGCGACGTCCTCGATGCGCCCACACTCGGTGCAGACGGCGTGATGGTGGTTGTCCGCCACCCGGGTCTCATACCGTGCCGGCGAGTTGGCCAGGTCCAGCTGGCGGAGCAGGCCGGCGCCCGTCAGGGAGTGCAGCACGGTGTAGACGGACTGCACCGTGATCCCCGGCAGGCTCTGGCGCACGTGCTCCAGCACCGTGTCCGCCGTGGCATGCGGGGACTCGTGCAGGGCGTCCAGGACCGCGAGCCGCTGCTTGGTGACCCGCAGCCCCGCCGACCGCATGCGGGCGGCCCAGGCCAGGGGGGCGGCTCCGGTGAGGGCTCGCCCTTCCCGGTCAGGGGTCTCGGCGGGGGTGCTCTGGGTCATGGCCCCAGTATTGCATATTCTGAGTTACTCATAATTACTTCTCATTACTTCACGGCTCTGACTGCCTCCACGGCGGCCCGTCGACCCGCCCGGGTGGCCCCGATCGTCGAGGCGGAGGCGCCGTAGCCCACCAGGAAGAGTCCGGGGCTCTTCGCCACGGACACCCCGTCCGCCGCCATCACCACGCCGCCGCCGCGCTCGCGGATGTGCACGGGGGACAGGTGGTCCAGGGAGGCGCGGAACCCGGTCGCCCAGAGGATGACGTCCACCGGCGTCTCCCAGGTGGTCAGCGGGTCCTCGGTCGTCAGGGCGGTGCAGGCGCGGCCCGGCAGGGCGGGCACGTGAACCAGCCCGCCGGCCGCTGCGCCGCCGGAGGCGAGCAGTCGATCGGCGACGGGCCCCTGGGAGGGGACCGGGCCGCCGTCGGGCCCGGGACCGTCCAGGACCACCCCGGTGGAGGTGATCCGGCGCAGCGGGCCCCGGCTGATGAGCACCCCGGAGGCGAGGCCGGCGAGGTACTGGTCCGTGACGGGCAGGCCCGTGGCGGCCACCACGGACAGCGGCGGCAGGCCCATGGTGGTGCGGGCCGAGACGGAGGCTTCCACGTTCACGCCCCACGAGGAGTCGAAGAAGTGGTCCGTCCAGTCCGGCGCGCGGCGGGTGCTCCACACGGTGTGCGCCCCGGCCGCGTCCAGTTGGAGGAGGAACTGCAGGGCGGAGGTGCCGCCGCCGACCACGAGGACCCGTTGTCCCGTGAAGTCCTCGGCCGCCGTGAACCCCCTCGTGTGCAGCTGACGGCCGGTGAACTCGGCGATCCCCGGGTAGTACGGGATGTACGGGCTGTCCCAGGTGCCCGTGGCATTGATGACCGTGCGGGCCCGCCACGTGCGGCCGTCCGCGGTGGTGACGGTGAAGGTGCCGTGTTCACTCGGAGCCGCGTTGGGGGCCGCGTTCGGGGCCGTCTCCGGAGTCGGGGCACCCTGCTCCACGTGGTGCACCACCGACTCGACCTTGGCGGGGCGGACCACCGGCAGGCCGAGGTCCTGCTCGTAGGTGCCGTAGTACCGCGAGACGACCCGGCTGGCCGGCTCGGCCGGGTCCGGGGTCTCCAACGGCAGGCCGGGCAGGTCGTGGATCCCATGCGCGGCGTCGAAGGTCAGGGAGTCCCAGCGGTGGCGCCAGGCACCGCCAGGACCGTCATTCGCGTCGAGGACCACGAAGTCCTCCCAGGGCTCCAGGCCCTTGCGCAGGAGTTGCCCGGCGGCGCTCAGTCCTGCCTGCCCGGCCCCGATCACGACGACGGCCAGCAGCTCGCGCGCGGACGAACTCTCAGAGGTGCTCACCCCCAGTGCAGCGCCATGGCCGCCGTGCGTATTCCGACGGAGTGTTCCGGCAGGGCTCCCGCTGGCGGTTCCGCCACGCTGCCGGTCCCGCCATGGTGCCGACACGTGCGGGTGCCCGCGCTACGATGGGGACGCAGGCCGCGACTGGCGAAGGTGGACCACCACCGGGAAGCGGCGAACACGGACACCGGCGGCAGTCAGATGCGGCCGGACCGTGCAGGCCTCCGGACCGCCCGCCTGGGTCCGGCGGCGGCCAACGAACGTGACTACGCCAGCAGGAGCCCTCCGTGACAGAGCCGAACACCGCGCCCTCCCAGTCCGCCACCACCACTGCCACCACCTTCGGGGCCGGGCTGAACACCCAGCCCCTGGCGGAGGTCGATCCTGAGATCGCCGCCGTCCTGGGTCAGGAGCTCGGCCGCCAGCGGGACACCCTGGAGATGATCGCCTCCGAGAACTTCGTCCCACGGGCGATCCTCGAGACCCAGGGGTCGGTCCTGACCAACAAGTACGCCGAGGGCTACCCCGGCCGCCGCTACTACGGTGGTTGCGAGTACGTGGACGTGGCGGAGAACCTGGCGATCGAGCGGGCCAAGTCCCTGTTCGGAGCGGAGCACGTCAACGTCCAGCCGCATGCCGGCGCGCAGGCCAACGTGGCCCTGATGACCGCCCTGATGCAGCCCGGTGACACCCTCATGGGCCTGTCCCTGGCACACGGCGGGCATCTGACCCACGGCATGAAGCTCAACTTCTCCGGCAAGACCTATGACATCGCCGCCTATGAGGTGGATCCGGACACCTACCGGATCGACATGGACAAGGTGCGCGAGAAGGCACTGGAGGCCAAGCCGACCATGATCGTGGCCGGCTGGTCCGCCTACCCCCGCCAGCTCGACTTCGAGGCCTTCCGCTCCATCGCCGATGAGGTCGGGGCCAAGCTCTGGGTGGACATGGCCCACTTCGCCGGCCTGGTGGCCGCCGGACTGCACCCGAACCCGGTGCCGCACGCCGACGTCGTGACCTCCACCGCGCACAAGACGCTGGCCGGTCCGCGCTCGGGATTCATCCTCTCTAAGGAGGAGTACAAGAAGAAGATCGACTCCGCCGTCTTCCCGGGCCAGCAGGGCGGGCCGCTGATGCACGCGATCGCCGGCAAGGCCGTGGCTTTCAAGATCGCGGCCTCCGAAGAATTCGCCGAGCGCCAGCGCCGCACCATCGAGGGCGCCCAGATCCTCGCCGAGCGCCTGACCGCGGCCGACGTGACCGAGCACGGCGTCTCCATTCTGACCGGGGGCACCGATGTGCACCTGATCCTCGTGGACCTGCGCCACGCCGAACTCGACGGCCGCCAGGCCGAGGACCTGCTGCACGAGGTCGGCATCACCGTGAACCGCAACTCGGTCCCGTTCGATCCGCGTCCGCCGATGACCACCTCCGGGCTGCGCATCGGCACGCCTGCACTGGCCACCCGCGGCTTCGGCGCCACGGAGTTCACCGAGGTCGCGGACATCATCGCCCAGACCCTGAAGCCGTCCCCGGACGTGCCGGCATTGCGAGCCCGCGTGCAGAAGCTGGCCGAGGACTTCCCGCTGTACGAGGGCCTCGAGGGCTGGTGATCGCCGCGGCTCCCCAGCGGGAGCCGTAGCACCCCGCCATGTATCGGAGTGGTGCCGTCCTGGTGACAGGCGCCACACCGATCACTATGGTGATAGGTATTCATTTTGGTCGACCCCCGCAAGGAAGCGTGAACCGCCGTGACCGCACAGAAGCTCGATGGCCGTGCCACTGCCGCCGCCATCAAGAAGGATCTCACCGAACGCGTCGAGGTACTCCGTGGCCAGGGTGTGGTGCCCGGGTTGGGGACCGTCCTGGTGGGGGAGGACCCGGGTTCGCAGTCCTATGTGGCCGGCAAGCACCGTGACTGCGCCGAGGTGGGGATCACCTCCATCCGCCGTGACCTGCCTGACTCCACCACGGAGGAAGAACTCCTCGCGGTGGTGGAGGAGCTGAACGCCAATGACGAGTGCACCGGGTACATCGTCCAGCTGCCGCTGCCGCAGCACATCGACACGGACCGGATCCTGGAGGCCATCGACCCGGACAAGGATGCCGATGGCCTGCACCCGATGAACCTGGGCCGGCTGGTCGCCTCCGTGGGCGGCGAGCTGACATCGCCGTTGCCCTGCACGCCGAAGGGCTGTGTGGAGTTGCTGAAGCACTATGGGATCGAGCTGGCCGGCAAGCTCGTGCTGGTCATCGGCCGTGGCGTGACGATCGGTCGTCCGGCCGGCCTCGTGCTGACCCGCCGGGATGTCAACGCCACCGTGGTCCTGGCCCACACCGGGACGAAGGACCTCAAGGCGGAGCTGGCCCGGGCGGACGTCATCATCGCCGCCGCGGGCGTGGCCCACATGGTCAAGCCCGAGGACGTCAAAGAGGGCGTGATCGTGCTGGACGTGGGCGTCTCCCGCGTCACCGGCGAAGACGGCAAGGCGAGGATCACCGGTGACGTGGATCCGGCCGTGGCCGAGAAGGCGGCCTGGATGGCCCCCAACCCCGGCGGCGTCGGGCCGATGACCCGGGTAGAGCTTCTGGCCAACGTGGTGGAGGCGGCCGAGCGGGCCGTCGCCGCACGAGACTGACACCGGCCCAGCCCAGCTGAGTACTCGTACCCGGTCCTTGAGCTCAGTCCTTGAGCTCAGTCCTCGAGGACCAGGGTGCCGCCGCGGTACCGGCGGATGTAGTCGAGCACGCCCGCGACCAGGGTCACGGCCAGGAGCCCCATGACCACCAGCAGGGCCGTGTCAGCGGCCTCTCCATAGGAGACGGCCACGGCGGCCGCCTCAGCGGCCGTGCCATCAGCACCGCCCGTGGCGGCATCGGTGCCGGACGCAGCCAGGGAGGCATAGAACGCGCCGGTGACCGCGGCCAACCCGATGGCGGTCAGCACGCGCTGGGCCGTCTGCGAGACGCCGCCGGCAGCCCCGGCGGCGCGGGGCGGGACCTCGTGCATGGTCAGCACCTGGGAGCTGGTCATCAGCAACGCCTGGGCCGGACCGAAGGGGAACAGGCAGAGCGCAAGGGTCCAGAAGGGCCAGACCCCGAGGGCGATCTGGTGGAACGCGACCATGCCCAGGGCCACCGCCCCCAGGGCCAGCACCGCGCCGACCACCACGAACAGGGGCCCGCGGCGGTGGACATGGCTGCCGATCCACGGTGAGAGGACCATGACCGCCAGCGCCGTGGGCAGCGAGGTCAGCCCGGCGGCCAGGGCCGAGTATCCGAGCCCCTGCTGCGTCACGATGGCCTGGACGGCCCACAGCCCGGGCATGGCCCCCAGCAGGAAGGCCGTGGCCACCGTGCTGTAGCTGAACGACGGGATGCGGAACAGGGCCGGGTCCACCATGGGCGCGCGTCCGGTGACCGGGAACCGCGCCTTCATGCGCTGCTCCCACAGCCACCAGGCCCCGAGCAGCACCGCCGCCGCGGCCAGCAGGAGCCACGTGCCGGGCAGGATGAACGGGACCATCAGGCAGACGACGGCGGCAGCCAGGAGCACGGCCCCGACCGGGTCCAGGGCCCCCAGACTGCGCCGGGCCTCCTCGGAGCGGACGCGAGCCGGTGGGCGGAGCCAGGCGGCGGCCAGGACGGCAGAGAGCACGCCGAAGGGGACGTTGATCAGGAAGGTGGTGCGCCATCCCCACTCGGGGCCGAGGGCGCCGAGGATCACCCCGCCCATGGTCGGCCCGATGGCCACGCCCAGGCCCACCACGGTGCCGAACAGTCCGTAGGCACGTCCCCGGGCCCGGCCGTGGAAGACGTTCTGGATGATGCCGATGATCTGGGGATTGAGCAGTCCGGACCCCAGGCCCGTCACCACGCGGGACAGGTTGAGCATGAGCGGGTCCACAGCCAGGCCGGAGGCCAGCGATCCCACGGTGAACAGCAGGATGCCGGCAATGAAGATCGGCTTGCGCCCCCACAGGTCGCCGGCACGGCCGGCCGCCACGAGCACCACGCCGAAGGACAGGGCGTAGCCGGCCAGGACCCATTGGAGATCGGCGGAGCTGGCGTTCAGGCCGCCCTCGATCGCCGGCAGGGCCACGTTGACCACGCTGACGCTCATGAGGGACATGAACAGGGGCACCAGGAGTACCACGAGGATCCTGTTCCCGCCGGCGGGCTGGGCCGGCCGCGGCGCGGGGTGCTGTGCCGTCATGACAGTCCCCGCTGAAGGTGGCGCCCCTGGACCAGCCAGTAGACCGGGACCAGGGCCACCAGGAACCCTGCCAGGACCCAGTACAGGCCAGTGGTGCCCCACCACTGGACCAGTGCCCCGGCGAGCAGCGGGCCCAGGCCCATGCCGGCGTCGATCCCCAGGAAGTACGTCGAGGCACCCATGCCGGCGCGCTCGCGGGGCACCCGGGTCACACAGATGACCTGTCCTGCGGACTGCAGCTGACCGTAGCCGAGGCCCACCAGGACCGCCGCGGCCATGAGGGCCACCACGGTGCCGGCCACGGCGATGGTCGCCAAGCCGGCCGCGAAGAGCAGGAACGCCGGGATCATCACGATATTGGCGCCCTTGCGGTCCATCAGCCGGCCCGTGAAGAGCCGGGAGACCAGGACGGTGAGGGCGTAGACCGCGAAGAACAGGCTCGCCACGGTGCCGAAGTCGCGTTCCGAGACCAAGGTGGCCAGGAAGGTCACGATGCCCGCGTAGCCCAGCGAGTACAGGGCCCCGATGGCCGCGGTGGGGGCCGCGCCGGGCTCCACGTACCGGGCCCACCACGGGCGCGCGGCCTCGGGAGGTGCGCTGGCTGACTCGGCGGCTTCCTCAGTCACCACCGCAGCGGCACCATCGGTCTCCACCACCGCCGGAACCTCTGGAGCCTCGGGAGCCTCGAGGGCAGGCTCCGACTCCCGGGGACGCACGTCCATGAACAGGGCGATGACGAGGCCGGCCAGGGAGACGGCCGAGGCGATGACGGCCACGGTGCCGAAGCCCGTGCCGTCCAGGGCCAGTCCGACCATTGGCCCGGCGGCCACGCCGATCAGCGTGGAGGACGAGTAGTGGCTGGTGCCCTCGGACATCCGCGTCCCAGGTACGCGGTTCACGGCGGCCGCGGCGATGACGGAGGAGGAGACCCCGAAGGTCAGGCCGTGCACGGCACGCACGAGCAACAGTGCCCAGACCGCACCGGAGGCCCAGTAGAGCAGGGGGGCCACGATGAAGGCGACGAACCCCACCAGCAACAGGGGGCGGGCGCCGAAGCGCTCGATCAGGGGGCCGGCCAGCAGCCGGGAGATGAGGGTGCCCACGATGAAGACGGAGGCCACGGCGCCCCCGACGGAGTCGCCCACTGCGAACCGGGCCACCGTGTAGGCCGCCACGGTGGACAGCAGGAAGTGCACGTTGAAGAACATCATGATGTTCGCCAGGCAGGCGAGCACGAAGCCCCGGTTCCAGAGCCCGCCAGGGACGGCTGACCCGCCCGGAGTCGAGAGAGGACCCCGGTTGGCGGTGCGGCGCGGCGACTGGGACATGAGACCCAGAGTAAGCCGGTGGCGATCAGAACCCCCGCCGGGACACCACGCGCCGTCACATGCGGGATAATCGACCCCATGGATGCAGTGGAGAGTGGAACCGACCGTCAGCCCGGCCGTCCCGGTGCCGCCAAGGGCAGGGGCTGGGGCGCGAAGGGCAGTGGCATCACGTTCGCCGTCATGGTGGTCGTGCTGCTCGTGGCGTTGCTCTTCGCCGCCAACCAGAATGACGTGATCGGATGGCTGCTGGTGGTCATCTCCGCCGGCTGGCTCGCGCTGGCCGCCCTGGTGGTCCTCGGCGTGCGCCGCGGTGCGCGGTCGGTGGACCGCCGGATGAAGGACCTCTCCGCCTCCCTCGCCCCGCGCGTCGGTGCGGCGGACACGCCGTCCACACCACCGTCCTCCTCCTCCTCCTCCTCCTCCTCCTCCGCGTCCTCCCGCACCTCGGGCCAGGCCGGCGCGGCTGGAAGTGGCGCGTCCGACCCGATGCGGGACACCAAGCTGGACCACTCCTTCAAGATCGTCCAGGTCCAGACCCGCGTGGTCACCGAGGAGCTGTCCAAGGGCGCCGACTCGGACTCGGACATGATCGCGCGCGCCCTCGAGACGATCCACATCACCTCCGCCAACGCCCGGGAGATGATCAAGGAGTCGTCCGCGCCCTCGAGTGGCGAAGGCAAGGGCGAAGACAAGCCTGGCAAATCTGGCAAGTCTGGGACGGCGAGGGCCGCGGGGACCGAAGGGCCGATCACCGGGGAAGTCATCAACTGATCTCCTGACACGTCCAACCCGTCCTGCCTGCCGCAGAGCCGTCTCTGCCGCGGCATCCACTGCGGCACCCACTGCGGCACCCACTGCGGGACGGATCGGCGATAGGCTGGAACGCGTGACTTCTGCCGATACCGCACCCCAGCCCGACCGTCAGACCGAGAGCCAGCCAGCACCCGTGGTCCACGCGAACGCCCACGCCCCCAAGGCGGACGGCGCGCTTCGCCTCGCCACCGTGAACGTGAACGGCATTCGCGCCGCCCACCGCAAGGGCATGGGCGTCTGGTTCGCCGGCCGCGGCATCGACATCCTGACGCTGCAGGAGGTCCGCGCGCCGAAGGAGGTCGTGGAGAATCTCCTCGAGGAGATCACCGGTCAGGACTGGCATGTGGTGGAGACCGCCGCCGCAGCCAAGGGCCGGGCCGGCGTCGCGATCGCCACCCTGCTGGAACCGCAGGACGCCCGGGTGGGCATCGGGGACCCGTACTTCGATGACTCCGGTCGGTGGATCGAGACCGACCTGGTGGCTCCGGACGGCAAGATCCTCACGGTGGTCTCCGCCTACGTCCACTCCGGGGTCGTCGACACCCCCAAGCAGGTGGACAAGTACCGGTTCCTCGACGAGATGATCCGGTACCTGCCCGAACTCAAGGCCACGAAGGACTATGCCGTGGTCACCGGGGACCTCAACGTGGGTCACACCACCCGGGACATCAAGAACTGGAAGGGCAACACCAAGAAGGCCGGCTTCCTCCCGGAGGAGCGCGCCTACTTCGACCGGTTCTTCGGTGAGGAGATCGGCTACGTGGACGTGCACCGTGAGCTGGCGGGAGACGTGGACGGACCGTACACGTGGTGGTCCCAGCGCGGTCAGGCCTTCGACAACGACACGGGCTGGCGGATCGACTACCAGGCCGCCACCCCGGAGCTGGCCGCCAAGGCCACGGCCGCCGTGGTGGACCGTGCCCCGAGCTACGACACCCGCTTCTCCGACCATGCGCCCCTCGTGGTCGACTACCAGTTCTGAGGATCACGCGATGACCACCATTCCCACCCCGGCTGACGTCCTGGCCCAGGACACCGCGAAGACGGCCCACCTGGCCGGCGCCGGCACCCGTCACCGCGTGCTGTCCGGCATGCAGCCCTCCGCGGACTCGCTTCACCTGGGCAACTACCTCGGTGCGCTGGTCAACTGGGTCACCGTCCAGGACGACTTCGACGCCTACTTCTTCATCCCGGACCTGCACGCCATCACGGTGCCCCAGGACCCGGAGGACATGGTGAAGCGCACGCGCGTGGCGGCCGCCCAGTTCATCGCCGGGGGCATCGACCCGGAACGCTCCACCCTGTTCGTCCAGTCCCAGGTGCCCGAGCACGCGCAGTTGGCCTGGATCCTGATGTGCATGACCGGGATGGGCGAGGCGCAGCGGATGACGCAATTCAAGGACAAGGCGGCGCGGCAGGGCGCGGAGGCGGCCGGCGTCGGGCTCCTGGCCTATCCCATGCTGATGGCCGCGGACATCCTGCTGTACCAGCCGCACGGCGTCCCCGTGGGCGATGACCAGCGCCAGCATGTGGAACTGACCCGGGACCTCGCCCAGCGGTTCAACTCCCGCTTCGGCGAGACCTTCGTGGTGCCCACCGGCTTCTACCCGGAGAACGGCGCCCGCATCTATGACCTGCAGAACCCGACGTCCAAGATGTCCAAGTCGGCCGAGTCCCCGAACGGCCTGATCAACCTCCTCGACGATCCGAAGGTCATCGCCAAGCGGATCAAGTCCGCCGTGACGGATGACGGCACCGAGGTCCGCTTCGATCGCGAGGCCAAGCCGGGGGTGTCCAACCTGCTCTCGATCTTCGCCGCCTTCAGCGAGCGGACGATCCCGGAGCTGGAGGAGGCCTATGCCGGCAAGATGTACGGGCACCTCAAGGTGGACCTGGCCGAGGTCGTCGTCGAGCGGCTGGCCCCGATCCGTACCCGCGCCCTGGAGCTGCTGGACGATCCGGCCGAGTTGGATCGCCTGCTGTCCCAGGGGGCCCTGAAGGCCCGCGAAGTGGCAGGGCCGGTGCTCGCCGACGTGTACTCGAAGATGGGCTTCCAGCCGCCCAGCCGCTAAAGACGCGTGCCGGTCGAGCGCTGAAACGTGTCACGGGCACCCGTGACACGTGTCATCAGTTCGGTCGATTGCCCGTTCCGGCGCTGCTCGGGCGGGAGGGACCTGACATACTGGCGTGGAAACCCACCCCGACGGCAGTCACCACGAAAGGTCCCCCATGTCAGCACCCGTTCTCGAGACAGAGAACCTGGTCAAGGTCTATGGGCGAGGAGAATCCCGCTTCGACGCCCTCAAAGGCCTGACCTTCGAAATCCACGAGGGCGAATCGGTGGCGATCGTCGGCAAGTCCGGCTCTGGCAAGTCCACCCTGATGCACCTGCTGGCGCTGCTCGACGAGCCGACCTCCGGCGTGGTGGCCATGGGCGGCCGCCCTGTCAGTCAGCTGAAGCCCGCCCAGGTCTCCGCCTTGCGCAATGACACCTTCGGCTTCGTGTTCCAGCAGTTCTTCCTCAACGCCAACCAGACGGTGCTGGAGAACGTCATCCTGCCGCTGAAGATCGCCGGCGTCTCCGCCTCCGAGCGCAAGCGCCGCGGCCTGGAGGTCCTGGAGCAGCTGGAGATGGCGGACAAGGCCAAGAACAAGGCCAACGACCTCTCGGGCGGACAGAAGCAGCGCGTCTGCATCGCCCGCGCCCTCATCAACCAGCCGACCGTGCTGTTCGCCGATGAGCCGACCGGCAACCTGGACACTGCGACCGGCGAGGTCGTGGAGGACATCCTCTTCGGGCTGCACCGCGACCGGGGCATCACCCTGGTCGTCGTCACCCACGACGACGACCTGGCCTCCCGCTGCGATCGCCGCCTGCTGATGCAGGACGGCCTCATCGTCGCCGACGACCGGGGCGAGACGGCCAAGGCCGCCGGGGCCGGCGTCGGGCAGGCCTCCCGTGAGGGCTCCCGCCAGGTGGGCGGACACGGCAAGCACGCCGCGCCCGCGCCGGTGGACGGGCAGCCGGCCTCCGGTCAGGACGCTGAGACCGGCGCCGGAACCGGGGAGGGACAGGCATGAGGAACGTAGACGTCGTCCGGACCGCGCTGGGCAACACCATGCGGTCCAAGACCAGGACCTTCCTGACGGTCATCGCGATCGTCATCGGTGCCTTCACCCTGACCCTCACCTCGGGCCTGGGCGCCGGCATCAACAAGTACGTCGACTCCATGGTCGCCGGATTCGGCCAGACCAACCAGATCTATGTCATGCCCGGGATGGACCCGTCCCAGCAGATGCCGACCAACGGCGAACCCCAGGAGTACGATCCCGAGGAAGCCGCTGCCACCGGCGAGTTCGGTATGCAGATGCTGACCGAGGACGACATCGCCACGATCGAGGACATCGACGGCATCACCGACGTGGAACCCATCGTCTTCGTCACCGCCGACTACCTGGAGACGGCGGACGGGGACCAGTTCGTGCTGCAGTCCCTGGGTTTCCCCTCGGACGCCGCCGGCATGGAGATGGAGGCCGGGACCACGCCGGACCCGCAGGCCATGGAGCTCACGGTGCCGGAGACCTGGCTCTCGGCTTTCGGCACCGAGGACCCGAACGAGGTCCTCGGCGAGACCGTCACGATCGGGCTCAAGGACATGGCCCAGCAGGAGCAGACGGTCGAGGCGGAGATCGTCGGCGTCTCCCAGCAGGCCATCTCCGGAGTCGGCGGCAGCCCCATGCCGTCCAGCGCCCTGAACGAGGAGCTGAACGACGTGCAGACCTCCGGGCTGGACGTGGAGCAACCGAAGAACTACGTGCAGGCCGTGGCCACCGTGGAGAACCTCGAGGCCAACGAGACGGCCATCAAGCAGTCCCTGAGTGACGAGGGCCTGATGGGCCTGACACTGGAGGACCAGCTGGGCGTCCTGACCGGGATCATCGACACCGTGACCTGGGTCCTCAACGGCTTCGCGCTGATCGCCCTGCTGGCCGCCAGCTTCGGCATCGTCAACACCCTCCTGATGTCCGTCCAGGAGCGGACCCGGGAGATCGGCCTGATGAAGGCCCTGGGCATGGGCCGAGGGAAGGTCTTCGGGCTCTTCTCCACCGAGGCCGTCATGCTCGGCGTGATGGGCTCCGTGATCGGCGTGGGGCTCGGCGTGCTCGTCGGTGTGATCGGGAACGCCGCGCTGGTCAACGGCCCGCTGAGCGGCGTGGCCGGGCTGAGCCTGTTCGCCGTGGACCCGGTGTCCATCCTGCTGATCGTCGCGTTGATCCTGGCGATCGCGTTCCTGGCCGGCACCATGCCGGCCGCCCGTGCCGCGAAGAAGGACCCGATCGAGGCCCTGCGGTACGAGTAGTCCGCCGGTGACAGGTTTCCACCCATCCAACGTTCGAACCAGACGAATACCAGTGTGGCCGCACCGATGGCCGCCGCAACGAGAGGGGATATCTCATGACCGACAACCCGCAACAGCCCCAGGGCAACCCAGCCTCTCAGCAGCCCGGCCAGCAGCCGCCGGCCGCACCGGGCCCGCTGCCCTATGGGACCCCGGCCCAGCAGCCCTACGCCGCTCCCGACCAGCAGGGTTCCAAGTACGGCACCGGCGCCTACAACCCCGGTGAGGTCGGCCAGCCCATGGCCGAGCCCAAGAGTTGGGGCCGGTTGAAGATGCTGACGCTGGTGTCCTTGGCGATCTACGTCGTCTCCTCCATCGTCAGCTTCCTCACCGCCGGGAATGAGGCCATTCTCGAGGAGCAGCTGGACGCCCAGGAAGGCATGGGCATCCCGCGGGATGAACTCGAGGACATCGTTGAGATGAGCATGGGATTCGTCATGGTCACCGCCGTGGTTGCCCTGGTCATCGCCGTCGTCGTCTACCTGCTGGTGTACTTCGGTCTGCGCAAGGGCAAGAACTGGGCCCGCATCCTCGGCACGGTCTTCGCCGCCCTGGGCACCCTGTTCACGCTCTACGGTCTGATCAGCATCGGCACCATGATGTCCGCGGCCCCGGGCCTGGGCATCATGACCCTGGTGATCACCGTGGTCTTCGTGCTGGTGAACATCTGGTGGCTGGTGACCGCGTTCTCCAAGGACAGCAACGCCTACGTGAACTCCCGCCACTGATCCGCCACTGACCCGCGGCTCGAACCGCCTTGCGGGCAATCCCCACCGGTGGGGATTGCCCGCATTGGTGTTTAAGTGCTCGGATCGTTCAACGGCGCACCCGATAGCGCAGGTGAAGCACCCGGTTGCCCTGGATCACCACGTCGGGATCCTCCAACAGATGCTGCGCGTGGACCGACCCGAAGTAGCGCTTGCCGGACCCGAGCACCACGGGTACGACGTCCATGCGCACCTCGTCGACCAGGCCCGAGGCCAGCACCTGGGCACCGACGTCGCCGGCGGCGACCTCGACGATGCGGTCACCGGCCAGCTCCTGCGCTGTGGCCACGGCTGCCTCGATGCCGTCGACGAAGTGAAATGGCGCCTCGGGATCCCAGCCCTCGGGCTTCCGCCGGTGTGTCACGACGACCACGTGGTCGACCCCGCTCGGAGGAGTCCCGTCCCAGCCGTCCGTCAGGTCGAAGACGTGGCGGCCGACGATGGTCGCCCCGATCTGGTCCCAGTACGGCCGGGTGTAGTCGTAGGACGACTGCGACACCTTGAGCTCGCCGCTCTCGTCCAACGGGACGTCACCGCTGGACAACCAGTCGAACAGCGGTCCGGGCTGGTCGCTGTCGTCCGCGATGAAGCCGTCCACCGACACCGAGCTGTACATGACAACCTTGCCCATGGGGCACTCCTTTGCTGGGGGTGCCTCATAGTAGCGACTCGACGAGCTCGGTCTCGAGGTGACCGGGCCGCGGTTCGAGCCGGACTGTGCCGTCGCCCGGATCGAACGAAGGGGGGCACGCGTCGGGTACGCGAAAGCCCCCGGGATTCATCCCGGGGGCTTCGGCGTGGGCGGGGGAGTGGCTACCCCCGGTGTGGCACGGCGGGCTGGATCAGAAGGATCCGGCCAGCACGGCCTGCTTGACCTCGGCGATGGCCTTGGTCACCTGGATGCCGCGCGGGCAGGCCTCGGTGCAGTTGAAGGTGGTGCGGCAGCGCCACACGCCTTCCTTGTCATTGAGGATCTCCAGACGCATGTCACCGGCATCGTCGCGCGAGTCGAAGATGAAGCGGTGGGCGTTGACGATCGCGGCCGGACCGAAGTACTGGCCATCGGTCCAGAACACCGGGCAGGACGAGGTGCAGGCGGCGCAGAGGATGCACTTGGTGGTGTCATCGAACCGCTCGCGCTCCTCGGCGGACTGCAGGCGCTCCTTGGTGGGCTCCGGGCCCTTGTTGACCAGGAACGGCATGATCTCGCGGTAGGACTGGAAGAACGGATCCATGTCCACGATCAGGTCCTTCTCCACCGGCAGGCCCTTGATGGGCTCCACCAGGATGGGCTTGGACAGGTCGAGGTCCTTCAGCAGGGTCTTGCAGGCCAGGCGGTTGCGGCCGTTGATGCGCATGGCATCGGAGCCGCACACGCCGTGCGCGCAGGAACGGCGGAAGGACAGCGTGCCGTCGATGTCCCACTTGACCTTGTGCAGGGCGTCCAGCACGCGGTCGGTGCCGTACATGGTGACGGTCCATTCGTCCCAGTAGGCGTCCTCGGACGTCTCCGGCAGGTAGCGGCGGACCTTGAGGGTGACGTCGAAGCTCGGGATCTCACCGGTTCCGCCGCCCTGGGCGCCGAGATCGACCTTCGAGGGTCCTTCTGCGGGTTCGTTGATCGTGGTGCTCATCAGTACTTACGCTCCATCGGCTGGTAACGGGTGACAACAACCGGCTTGGTCTCGGAACGGATGCCCTTGACGCCCTCCATCTCGGAGTCGGGGTCGCGGTAGAGCATGGAATGCGCCATCCAGTTCGCGTCGTCACGATCGGGGTAGTCCTCGCGGTAGTGTCCGCCGCGGGATTCCTTGCGGTGCAGGGCGGCCACGGTCATGGCCTCGGCCATGTCCAGCAGGTAGCCCAGCTCCAGGCCCTCCAAGAGGTCCAGGTTGAACCGCTTGCCCTTGTCCTGCACGGAGACGTTCTCGTAGCGCTCGCGCAGGGACTCGATCTCGGCCAGGGCCCGGCGGATCGACTCGTCCGTGCGGAAGACCTGCATGTCCGCGTCCATGACATCCTGCAGACGGGCTCGCAGCTCGGCCACACGCTCGGTGCCGGTGGCGGAGCGCAGGTTCTCGATGTGCTCGACCGTCGGTGCCTCGCCGTTCTCCGGCAGCTCCACGAAATCGGCGGTGGCGGCGTACTCGGCGGCGTAGATGCCGGCACGGCGCCCGAAGACGTTGATGTCCAGCAGCGAGTTGGTGCCGAGGCGGTTGGAGCCGTGCACAGAGACACAAGCGACCTCGCCGGCGGCGTACAGGCCGGGAACCACGGTGTCGTTGTCCTGGAGGACCTCGGCCTTGATGTTGGTCGGGATGCCACCCATCACGTAGTGGCAGGTCGGGAAGACCGGGACCGGCTCGGTGTAGGGCTCCACACCGAGGTAGGTGCGCGCGAACTCGGTGATGTCCGGGAGTTTGGCGTCGATGTGAGCCGGCTCCAGGTGCGTCAGGTCGAGCAGGACGTAGTCCTTGTTCGGACCGCAGCCGCGGCCCTGGCGGACCTCCTCGGCCATGGACCGGGCGACGATGTCTCGCGGCGCGAGGTCCTTGATGGTCGGCGCGTAGCGCTCCATGAATCGCTCACCGTCCGAGTTGCGGAGGATGCCGCCCTCGCCACGCGCCGCCTCGGAAAGCAGGATGCCCAGGCCAGCCAGGCCGGTCGGGTGGAACTGGATGAACTCCATGTCCTCCAGTGGCAGGCCGTTGCGGTAGGCGATGGCCATGCCGTCACCGGTCAGGGTGTGGGCATTGGAGGTGGTCTTGAAGACCTTGCCGGCGCCGCCGGTGGCGAAGACCACGGACTTGGCCTGGAAGACGTGCAGCTCGCCGGTGGCCAGTTCGTAGGACACGACGCCGGCCACGCGCTTCTGCGTGAAGGGCGTCCCGTCCGGGCGGGTACCCGGCTCGTCCACCATCAGCACGTCCAGGACGTAGAACTCGTTGTAGAACTCGACGTCGTGCTTGACGCAGTTCTGGTAGAGCGTCTGGAGGATCATGTGGCCGGTGCGGTCGGCCGCATAGCAGGCGCGGCGGACCGGGGCCTTGCCGTGGTCGCGGGTGTGGCCGCCGAAGCGACGCTGGTCGATGCGGCCCTCCGGGGTGCGGTTGAAGGGCAGGCCCATCTTCTCCAGGTCGAGCACCGCGTCGATGGCCTCCTTGGCCATGACCTCGGCGGCGTCCTGGTCCACCAGGTAGTCGCCGCCCTTGACGGTGTCAAAGGTGTGCCACTCCCAGTTGTCCTCTTCGACATTGGCCAGGGCGGCACACATGCCGCCCTGGGCCGCACCCGTGTGCGAACGGGTGGGGTAGAGCTTGGTCAGCACCGCTGTGCGGGCGCGCTGACCGGATTCGATCGCCGCGCGCATGCCGGCGCCGCCGGCACCGACAATCACGACGTCGTACTTGTGTACCTGCATTCGTTGAGTTCCTTCTGCTCGAGTACTCGAGAAAATTCAGTGGTTCAGTGGGGGGTGCGTCAGGGCGTCAGAGGGTCTCGCAGAACGCGGGAGTGGACTCCAGCAGCATTCCGTCGGCGCCGACGAGGCACGGTTCGAAGGTGAAGATCACCAGGGTGCCGAGCACGATGATGACCGTGGTCGCCGCGTAGAGGACCATCTTCAGCCAGAACCTCACGCCGTCACGCTCGGCGTAGTCGTTGATGATGGTGCGGACGCCGTTGGTGCCGTGCAGCATGGCCAGCCACAGCAGGGCCAGGTCCCAGAACTGCCAGAACGGATCGGCCCACTTGCCGGCGACGAAGCCGAAGTCCAGGCCGTTGATGCCGTCCCCGACCATGAGGTTGGAGAAGAGGTGGACGAAGATCAGCACGACCAGGACCACGCCGGACAGGCGCATGAACAGCCAGGCGAGCATCTCGAAGTTGCCGCTCTTGGCCTTGTCCCGGGTGTACTTCGGGTCGATACGCCCCGTGCGGGGGGCTGCGATCGTTGATTCGACGGTGGCGCTCATGGCTCAGTGACCTCCGAGGGCAAGCATCAGGTGGCGGATGGCGAAGGCGCCAACGGTGATGACGGAAAGGACCACCACGGCCCACAGCATCTTCTTGTGGTGCTTGGTCCCGCCCTTCCAGAAGTCGACCAGGATGATCCGCAGGCCGTTGAAGGCGTGGTAGACGATGGCGGCCACGAGGCCGACCTCTCCGACGGCCATCAGCGGGTTCTTGTAGGTGCCGAGCACCGCGTTGTACGCCTCCGGCGAGACCCTCACCAGCGAGGTGTCCAGCACGTGGACCAGCAGGAAGAAGAAGATGGCGACGCCGGTGATCCGGTGGATGACCCACGACCACTGACCTTCGTTGCCGCGATAGAGGGTCCCACGGCCGGACTTCGCCGGGGCCTGCGCTGATGTCGCAGTAGACACTGTTTTACCTCCCAGGGATTGCAAGGGCGCCTGTGCCACGTCCGATGGGCACAAAGGGAACGCCGGTGCGAGTGCATTCCTCCACGACAGACTAGTCCTTCTTGACGTTATGTTCCCTATTGTTGACCCGCATGGTTCCCGGTGTGGCACGGGTCACGGAGGCGGGGCGGAGCCGGGCCGCGGCACGGCGGTCACCTATGCTGTCCGGTGTGACGACTGACCCTGAACTGGATGGCCTCGCCGCCGTGGACCTCTCTGACACCCCGGGACTCGACCGCTTCTACGGAGTGATTCCTGCCGGGGGCGTGGGGACGCGGCTGTGGCCGCTCTCGCGGGCCGCCGCGCCGAAGTTCCTGCATGATCTGACCGGCTCGGGACAGACCCTGATCCGGGCCACCTACGATCGTCTGGCCGCGCTGGCCGGGGATCGGGTCATGGTGGTCACCGGTCAGGCTCACGAGGGCGCCGTGCGGGAACAGTTGCCGGATCTGGCCTCCGAGGACACCGTGCTCGAGCCGGAGCCGAAGGACTCGGCGGCGGCCATCGGGCTGGCCGCGGCCATCCTGTTCGAGCGGGACCCGGAGACCATCATGGGTTCCTTCGCCGCGGACCAGGTGATCGGCCCGGTCGAGGAGTTCCAGGAGGCTGTGGCGGAGGCGGTCGCGACCGCGGCCACCGGCAAGATCGTGACCATCGGCATCAAGCCGACGCATCCGGCCACCGGGTTCGGCTACATCCGGCAGGGCGAGGCCCTGGCCGTGAAGGGCGCACCTCACGCCAAGGGCGTGGCCGCGTTCGTGGAGAAGCCGGCTGAGGCCGTGGCCCAGGAGTATGTCGCCTCGGGGGAGTACCTGTGGAACGCGGGCATGTTCGTGGCCCCGGTGTCCTTGATGCTGCATCACCTGGCGGTCAATGAGCCGGAGCTGCATGCCGGCGTCGTGGAGATCGCGAAGGCCTGGGGCACGGACGCCCAGGCGGAGACGATGGCCCGGGTCTGGCCCGGACTGAAGAAGACCGCGGTGGATTATGCGGTGGCTGAGCCCGCTGCTGCGGCGGGGGACGTGGCCGTGATCCCGGGTGGGTTCACCTGGGATGATGTGGGCGATTTCGCCGCGATCGCCCGCCTGAACCCGGCCAAGCGGGCCTCCGGCATCACCGTGATCGGTGAGACGCCGCGGGTGTACTCGTCCAAGGCCTCCGGTGTGGTGGTGACCGATACCGCGCGGGTGATCGCGTTGATCGGTGTCGAGGACATCGTGGTCGTGGACACCCCGGATGCCCTGCTGGTCACGACCACGGAGCACGCCCAGTCCGTCAAGCAGGCCGTCGAGTCCCTCAAGGCACACGGCGACGACGACGTCCTCTGAGCCCATCAGAGCCCCGGTAGCATCATTCGGATGAACGACAGCCAGCGTTCCACCGGCGCCCGTCCCGTCCTCGACGATCCCGGACTGCCGTGGGTGACCCCCCTGGTCCAGCGGCTCGAGCCCTCGGTCGTGGAATTCCGCCGGGACATCCACGCGCATCCGGAACTGTCCTATGACGAGCACCGGACCACGGAACGGATCCTGCAGACCCTGACCGAGGCCGGGCTCTCGCCGGTCAAGCTCGAGGACACCGGCGCCTACGTGGACATCGGCGAGGGGCCGATCGTGCTGGGGCTGCGTGCGGACATCGACGCCCTTCCCCTCTCGGAGCTGACCGGGCTGGACTACGCCTCCCGGCACCCGGGCGTCGCACACGCGTGCGGACATGACGTCCACACGTCCGTCATGGTCGGTACCGCGCTCGCCCTGCATCGGGTGGTCACGCGCACGGCCGGGGAACTCGGCCAGCCGGAGCTCGACGCCCTCGGGGGACCCGAGGGCCTGACCGGCCGCATCCGCATCATCTTCCAGCCCGCCGAGGAGCGGTTGCCCGGTGGCTCCCTGTCCGTGATCCGGCAGGGCACCCTGGAGGGGATCCCGCGGATCCTGGCGGCACACTGCGAGCCCCGGTTCGACGTCGGCACGATCGGCACGCGGATCGGCGCCATCACCTCGGCGGCCGACACCATCAAGATCAGCCTGTCCGGCCGCGGCGGACACACCTCCCGGCCGCACCTGACGGAGGACCTCGTCTACGCGTTGTCCACGATCGCCGTCCAGGTCCCGGCGGTGCTGAACCGGCGGATCGACGTCCGCTCGGCCGTCTCCGTGGTGTGGGGCCAGATCAATGCGGGCGCGGCGCCCAACGCCATCCCCGGGTCCGGGTACCTCGCCGGCACCATGCGCTGCCTGGATGCCGAGGTGTGGGAATCGGCCGGGGACCTGCTGGACGACGTGGTCCAGCAGATCGCCCAGCCCTTCGGGGTGAAGGTCCATCTCGAACACATCCGGGGGGTGCCGCCGGTGGTCAACACGGAGGCCGAGACCGACCTCATCGAGGATGCGGCCCGCTATGAGCTCGGGTCCCGGGCCATCCAGCTGACCCCGCAGTCCATGGGCGGGGAGGACTTCGCCTGGATGACCCAGCTGGTCCCCGGGGCCATGCTGCGCTTGGGGACGCGGACCCCGGGCGGTCCGGTCTATGACCTGCACATGGGCGACTTCGCACCGGACGAGCGCGCCATCGGCGTCGGCATGCGCATCTTCACGGCGGCGGCGCTGCGGGCTCTGTCCGGAGTTCAGTAGGGCTGAACGGCGCAAGTGGTGCAGACGTTGCAGAAACGTAGCGCACTTCTGAAGCGGTTCTTGCCAACTTTGGGTAAACTCCCGGGTAACTGTCCGTCTGAAGGGCGCGGACATCCGTGGAACGGATCGATCTCGACCCGTCCGGACCTGGGCCGAGATCACCGGCTCGCGGCCGGATCCCCACGTTCCAGCCCCCACCCTCGCACCTAAGGATCACCATGGGCATTGCCTCCCCCCTGTCTCGTAAGGCTCTCCTGCCGGTCGCCGTGCTCGGCATGTCCGGCCTTCTGCTGGCCGGCTGCGGCGCCGCTCCGGAAGAGGACGGCGCCACCGCAGGCTCAGCGTCCGACGCCCCGGCCGTGGACACTGACAACTCCGACTACACCGGTTGCATCGTCTCCGACCAGGGCGGCTTCGATGACCGCTCCTTCAACCAGTCCTCCCACGACGGCCTGATGGCCGCCGAGGAGGAGTTCGGCATCTCCACCAACGAGGCGGAGTCCACCTCCCCGTCCGACTTCACCCCGAACATCACGTCGATGCTGCAGGCCGACTGCGACATGATCATCGGCGTCGGGTTCCTGCTCGGCGACACGATGAAGCCGATCGCCAACGACAACCCCGAGACCCACTTCATGGGCGTGGACGTCACCGATCCCGAGTTCCCGGACAACGTCAAGCGCCTGATCTACGACACGGCGCAGGGCTCCTTCCTGGCCGGCTACCTCGCCGCCGGCACATCCGAGACCGGCAAGGTCGCCACCTACGGCGGCGCGGAGATCCCGACCGTGACCATCTTCATGGACGGCTTCGCCGCCGGCGTCGAGTACTACAACGAGCAGAAGGACGCCGAGGTCGAGGTGCTGGGCTGGAACCGCGAGGCCAAGACCGGCTCCTTCACCGGCGACTTCGAGAACCAGGCCGCCGGCAAGACCAACACCACCAACTTCATCAACGAGGGCGCGGACATCATCATGCCCGTGGCCGGGCCGGTGGGCCTGGGCACCCTCGACGCCGTGACCGAGGCGAACGCCGGCGGCAAGGAGGCCAAGGTCATCTGGGTCGACTCCGACGGCTACGAGACCACTGATCAGGGCGAGGTCATCCTCACCTCCGTGGTGAAGCTGATGGGCCAGGCCGTTCAGGACGTCATCGAGGCCGACCTGGCGGACGAGTTCGACGGTGAGCCCTACGTGGGCACGCTGGAGAACGGCGGCGTGGCCCTGGCTCCGTTCCATGACTTCGACGCCGAGGTCTCCGATGAGATGAAGGCCGAGCTCGAGGAGATCAAGGCCGGCATCATCGACGGCTCCATCGAGGTCAACTCGGACTACTCGCCCGAGGTCTGATCACCACGGTGGCCCATGCGGTGGGGCGGCCTGCGGGCCGCCCCACCGTCATGTCCGCCGGGAATACCCTGAGATGAAGACCCTGAGATGATGTCCTCTTCAGATCCCGTTGGGACCGAGCATCATGGATGGAACGACAACGACCCGAAGCAATGGCCTGTCCCGGGCCAGAATGGCTGGAGCACGGTGAAACTCGAATTACGCGGCATCACCAAGAAATTCGGGGCCTTCACGGCCAATGACTCGATCGACCTGACGGTGGAGTCCGGCCAGGTCCACTCCCTGCTGGGGGAGAACGGCGCGGGCAAGTCCACCCTGATGAACGTCCTGTTCGGCCTCTACGAGCCGACCTCCGGCGAGATCCTGGTGGACGGCACGCCCGTGCGGATCAGCGGCCCCGGTGAGGCCATGAGGGCCGGCATCGGCATGGTGCACCAGCACTTCATGCTGATCCCCGTGTTCACGGTGGCGGAGAACGTGGCGCTGGGCGATGAGCACACGCGTGCCGCGGGCATCCTGGACCTCGAGTCCACCCGCCGGAAGATCCGCGAGATCTCGGATGAGTACGGCTTCCACGTGGACCCGGACGCCTTGGTCGAGGACCTCCCCGTGGGCGTCCAGCAGCGCGTGGAGATCATCAAGGCGCTCGTGCGCGAGGCCCGCGTGCTGATCCTGGACGAGCCCACCGCCGTCCTCACCCCCCAGGAGACCGACGAGCTGCTGGACATCATCCGCCGGCTGCGGGACAACGGCACCGCCGTGGTGTTCATCTCCCACAAGCTGCGCGAGGTCAAGGCGATCTCCACCGTGATCAGCGTGCTGCGCCGCGGCAGGATGGTCGGCACCGCGGATCCGGACGCGGACCAGTCCGAACTGGCCGCCCTCATGGTCGGCCGCGCCGTGGGGCTGAGCACCACGAAGTCCGCCCCGCAGCTGGGCGAGGAGACCTTCACGGTGTCCGACCTGACCGTGCTGAGCCCGGAGGGCGTCCGGCTGGTGGACCGTGTCTCCTTCGGTATCCGCCAGGGCGAGATCCTGGCCGTGGCCGGTGTGCAGGGCAACGGGCAGACCGAGCTCACCGAGGCCATCATGGGCCTGCAGAAGGCCCAGGGGTCCATCCGACTGGACGGCGAGGAGATCCTCGGCCGCACCACCAAGCAGGTCATCCGGGCCGGCGTCGGGTATGTGCCGGAGGACCGCTCCACCGACGGTCTGGTGGGGTCCTTCTCCGTGGCCGAGAACCTCGTCCTGAACCGCTTCGACCGGGCCCCCGTCGGCAACCGCTTCCAGCTGAGCCCGGCGGCCATCCGGTCCCTGGCGGAGCAGCGCGTCACCGAATTCGATGTCCGCACCCAGGGCGTGGACCTGCCCGTCGGCACCCTGTCCGGCGGCAACCAGCAGAAGGTCGTCATGGCCCGGGAACTGGTGGACGACCTCAAGCTCTTCATCGCCTCCCAGCCCACCCGCGGGGTCGACGTCGGCTCCATCGAGTTCCTGCACGACCGCATCATCCGCGAACGGGACTCGGGCACCCCGGTGATGATCGTCTCCACCGAGCTCGATGAGGTCCTCGACCTGGCCGATCGCATCGCCGTGATGTACCACGGCCGCATCATCGGGATCGTGCCGGGGGACACCTCGCGTGACGACCTGGGCCTCATGATGGCCGGCATCACCCCGGGTACCGAACCGGACACCACCCCGGACACCACCCCGAAGGGAGCAACGGCATGAGCGCCGTGACCAGCGAGAGCACGCCGGCGTCCACGCCCGGCCCCCAGTCCGGAGGAGCCGGAGCATCGGGCCGGAAGGGTGGTGCCCCGAACGGATTCTCGTTCCGGGACGTCCTGTCCGGCAACGGCACCGTCACCGTCCTGGCGATCATCCTGTCCCTGGTCATCAGCGCCCTGCTGATCATCCTGACGGACGAGGACGTCCTCGAGGCGGCCGGATACTTCTTCAGCCGCCCCGTGGACACCCTGGCCGCCGCCTGGTCGGCCGTGGCCTCCGCCTACGCCGCCCTGTTCCGCGGCGCGATCTTCAACTACCGCGGGGACACCTTCAGCGAGGGCATCTACCCGCTGATGGAATCGCTGACCGTGGCCACGCCGCTGATCATCATCTCGCTCGGCATCGCCATCTCGTTCCGCTCCGGGCTGTTCAACATCGGTGGCCAGGGCCAGATGATCTTCGGGGCCATGTTCGCCACCTGGTTCGGCGTCCACCTGCAGCTGCCCGCGGGCCTGCACCTGGTGCTGGTCCTGATCATGGGTATCCTCGGCGGTGCCCTGTGGGGCGCCGTGGTCGGCTTCCTGAAGGCGCTCACCGGTGCTCACGAGGTCATCCTGACCATCATGCTCAACTACGTGGCCATCCATCTCGTCACGTATTTCCTGTACACCCCCGTCCTCCAGCGGGAGGGCTCCACCAACCCGGTCTCCGACTTCCTGCCGTCGACGGCGGTCTTCCCCCTGCTGTTCGGTGACAGCTTCCGCCTGAACTGGGGCTTCGTCGTGGCCCTCGTGGCCACCGTGTTCGCCTGGTGGCTCATGAAGCGCTCGTCCGTCGGCTTCCAGCTGCGTGCCGTGGGTGCCAATCCCGACGCCGCCCGGACCGCGGGTGTGTCCGTGAAGCGCATGTACGTGGTCGCCATGGCGATCTCCGGCGGCCTGGCCGGCCTGGCCGGCATGAGCCAGGTGTCCGGCACTGAGAAGATGCTCAACACGGACGTCGCCGGGTCCTTCGGCTTCGACGCCATCACCGTGGCCCTGCTCGGCCGCTCCAGCCCGTGGGGCGTGTTCGCGGCCGGGCTGCTGTTCGGCGCGCTGCGCGCCGGTGGCGTGACGATGCAGACCGAGACCGGCGTGCCGATCGACATCGTGCTCATCATCCAGTCGCTGATTGTGCTGTTCATCGCCGCCCCGCCCCTGGTGCGGATGATCTTCCGCCTGCCGGCGCCCGGTGCCCTGCAGGCCCGCACCACGGCGGATCCGGTCACCCAGCCGGCCCTCGCCGGCGCCGTCGCGGCGACCACCGCGTCCGCCGACGGCCACGCCGCCCCGGCCGACTCCGCCACCATCGGCGATGCCGTGGGGGTGGCGGCCGGAGACTCAGGATCCACGGACCCGGCTGATGCAGACCCCAGTACCACCACCCCGGCGGAAGGCGACCGGCGATGAGCACCACCGCGACCGTTCCCGGCGGCCCTGCCGGCTCCGCGCCAGCCGCTCCGACGACGCAGAGGCCCGCCACGGACATCGTCCGGCACTGGACCACGCCGATCGCGCTCGCGGTGCTGGCGGCGGTCTCCCTGGCCGTCTTCGCCCTGACCGCCTCGGGCAAGTCGGCCACGTTCCGCATCTCCACCGATGCCGACGCCATCCACATCCCGGACATCGTGGTCCCGACCATTGCCGCGGGCTGGACGATCACCCTCCTGCTGGCCGCCCTGGCGGTGTGGGGCTTCCTGCAGGTCCGCCGCTCCGGCACGGTCAGCGGCTGGGTCTCCGCCGTCTTCGCGGCCCTGTTCGTGGCGGGGTTCCTGGTGTGGGTGGTCGGCGCGGCCAACACCACCACGGTGTTCCTCACCGGCCTCATCGCCGGCTCCGTGACCCTGGCGATCCCCCTGATCTTCGGTTCGATGGCCGGTGTGCTTTCCGAACGGGCCGGCGTCGTGAACATCGCCATCGAGGGCCAGCTGCTGGCGGGCGCCTTCACGGCAGCCGTCACCGGATCGGTGACCGGTTCGGTCTGGGCGGGCCTCGTGGCCGCCGTCGTGGCCGGAGTGCTGGTGTCCGTGCTGCTGGCGGTGTTCGCCATCCGCTACCTGGTCAACCAGATCATCGTCGGCGTGGTGCTCAACGTCCTGGTGGCCGGTCTGACCAGCTTCCTGTTCAGCACCGTGCTGTCCTCGAACTCCTCGGCGTTGAACTCCCCGCCGCACTTCCCGAGCATCCGGATCCCACTCCTGGCGGACATCCCGATCATCGGCCCCATCCTCTTCGACCAGACCATCCTGGGCTACGGCATGTACCTGATCGTCATCGCCCTGTACCTCGGCCTGTTCCACACCAAGTGGGGCCTGCGCGTGCGGGCCGTCGGCGAGCACCCCAAGGCCGCGGACACCGTGGGCATCAACGTGATCCGCACCCGGTACATCAACGTGCTGCTCGGCGGTGCCGTGGCCGGCATGGGCGGCGCCTTCTTCACGCTCGTGTCCTCCTCCTCCTTCTCGAAGGAGATGACCGCCGGCCAGGGGTTCATCGCCCTCGCCGCCGTGATCTTCGGCCGCTGGAACCCGATCGGGGCCTTCTTCGCGGCGCTCCTGTTCGGGTTCACCACCAACATGCAGTACGTTCTGGCCATCCTGGGCACACCGGTCCCCAGCCAGTTCATGGCGATGCTGCCCTACCTCGTCACCGTCCTGGTGGTGGCGGGCCTGGTCGGCAGGTCCCGGGGCCCGGCCGCCGCCGGGTCCCCCTATGTGAAGGAGTGAGGGAATAGCCGGGAACAGCCGGAAACAGCCAGGAACTGCCCGGCCTAGCCAGGAACAGCCTGGAACAGCCAAGGAAGAATGAAGGAGTGAGCGTGGAACACCACGACCACGGGTCCGGCAATGCGTTCAGCGACCCGTTCGAGGACGACATCCCGCTGACGGCATCCCTGCCGCGCATCACCGGCACCGGATCGGGCATCGACTGGCAGCGTCTGGAATCCACCGCCCGCGCTGCGATGACCCGCGCCTACGTGCCGTACTCCCGATTCCCCGTGGGCGCCGCCGCCCTGGTGGAGGACGGCCGCGTGGTGGCCGGCTGCAACATCGAGAATGCCTCCCTGGGCCTCACGCTCTGCGCCGAGTGCTCCCTGGTGTCCAACCTGCAGATGAGCGGGGGCGGCAGGATCGTGGCGTTCTACTGCGTCGACGGCAACGGTGAGGTCCTCATGCCGTGTGGCCGCTGCCGCCAGCTGCTCTACGAATTCCACGCCCCCGGCATGCGCCTCATGGGCCCGGACGGAGAACTGACCATGGACGAGGTCCTGCCCCACGCCTTCGGTCCGGCCGACATGACGCACCTCAGTGGCGGTACGGCCACGACCGACAACCCGGGAGGGAACCGATGACCCCGCAGCCCACCGTCACCACAATCCCAGCCGGACACCGCGCCGAGCCGTTCGACGCGATCGAGGTGATCCGGGCCAAGCGGGATCGCCAGCGGCTCTCCGACGGGCAGATCGACTGGGTCGTGGATGCCTACACCCGCGGTGTCGTGGCGGACGAGCAGATGTCCGCCCTGGCCATGGCCATCCTGCTCAACGGCATGGACCGGCCGGAGATCGCCCGCTGGACGAACGCGATGATCGCCTCGGGCGAGCGGATGGACTTCTCACAGCTGCGCGGGCCCGACGGCGGCGTCAAGCCGACCGCGGACAAGCACAGCACCGGTGGCGTGGGGGACAAGATCACCCTTCCGCTGGCACCGCTCGTCGCGGTGTACGGCGTGGCCGTACCCCAGTTGTCCGGCCGCGGCCTCGGCCACACCGGCGGCACCCTGGACAAGCTGGAGGCCATCCCCGGGTGGCAGGCCAACCTGTCCAACGAGGCCATGATGGACCAGCTCTCCTCCCTGGGTGCCGTCATCTGTGCCGCCGGTTCTGGACTGGCCCCGGCGGACAAGAAGCTCTACGCGCTGCGGGACGTCACCGGCACCGTGGAGGCGATCCCGCTGATCGCCTCCTCGATCATGTCCAAGAAGATCGCCGAGGGCACGGGCACCCTCGTGCTCGACGTCAAGTGTGGCTCCGGCGCCTTCATGAAGACCGAGTCCGACGCCCTCGAACTCGCCCGGACCATGGTGGACCTGGGCCGGGACGCCGGCGTGAACACCTCCGCCCTGCTGACGGACATGGACACCCCGCTCGGCCTGACTGCCGGCAACGCCATCGAGGTCGCCGAATCGGTGGAGGTCCTCGCCGGCGGGGGGCCGGCCGACGTCGTGGAACTGACCGTGGAGCTGGCCCGCCGCATGCTGGCCGGTGCCGGGATCACCGGGGTGGACCCGGCCGAGGCCCTGGCCGACGGCCGCGCCATGGACGTGTGGCGCCGGATGATCACCGCCCAGGGCGGGGACGCCGACGCCCCGATGGCGACGGCACGGGAGTCCCACGTGGTCACCGCCGGCGAGTCCGGCGTGCTGACCCGCCTGGACGCCATGGCTGTGGGTCTGGCCGCCTGGCGTCTCGGCGCCGGCCGGGCCCGCAAGGAGGACCCGGTCCAGGACGCGGCCGGGGTACGCCTGCACGCCAAGCCGGGGGACTCCGTGCAGGCCGGACAGCCCCTGCTCACCCTGCTGACGGACACCCCGGAGCAATTCGACCGTGCCCTGTCCGCGCTGGAGGGCAGCCACTCCATCGCCCCGGCGGGATCGGCGGAGGCTGCATCATTCGTGCCGCGCCCGCTCATCATCGACCGGATCGACTGACGTCATCCCCGTGGCAACCCCGGCCCAGCCTGAAGCCGGTCCGGGACCACCCTGAAGCTGGCCCCGGAACACCCTGAGCAGACCCTGAGAAGGCCCGGAACCGCCGGGAAGAGTGCGGTCCCGGGCCTCGAAGTCGCCTAGGCTGAACGGGTGCTCCAGATGATCGAAGACGTGGTCCTCCATGCCGCCGGGCAGTGGTGGATCCTGCTCGCGGTCTACCTGCTCTGCACGATCGACGGGTTCTTCCCCGTGGTGCCCTCAGAGTCCGTGCTGGTGGCACTGGCCTCCATCTCCGGCACCCAGGACACCGTCTCCCTGTGGTGGGTCTGGCTGATCGGTGCCCTCGGGGCGATCACCGGGGACCAGATCGCCTTTGCCCTCGGACGGGGGATCGGCATCACCCGGTTCCGCTGGATGCGCAGCCGCAGCGTGGTCCGGGCCGTCGCCACCGCCCGCACCGCACTGGACGGACACGGCGCTCTGGTGATCTGCACGGCCCGGTACATCCCGGGCGGGCGGGTGGCGGTGAACTACACCGCCGGGGCCACCGGGTACCCGCGGCTGAGGTTCACCCTGCTGGACGTCTTCGCCGCGTTCCTCTGGTCGGCGTACTCGATCGGGATCGCCCGGGCGACCGCCGGCTGGCTGGACAACACGCTGCTGCAGATCATCGTGGCGCTGGTCGCCGCGGCCGCTATCGGCTGGGTGGTGGACCTCATCCTGAAGAGGATCCTGCTCCGGCTGGCGGAACGGAAGCAGGCGGCCGGCGGGGGACTGCGCGCCGAGGCCGCTACCGTAGACTCGCCACGTGACTGACGCGATCGAATTCTCCGCCCCCTCGCCCCTCGACGTCGATCTGGCAGCGTTGCCCAAGATCAGCCTCCACGACCACCTCGATGGGGGCCTGCGACCGGCCACCATCCTCGACCTGGCCGGACAGATCGGCCACGAGCTGCCTGCCGACACCGCCGATGCGCTGGCGGAGTGGTTCGCCGAGTCCGCGAACTCCGGCACCCTCGAGCGCTACCTCGAGACCTTCGACCACACGATCGCTGTCATGCAGACGACCGAGGGGCTGCAGCGGGTGGCCCGCGAGTTCGTGGAGGACCTCGTGGAGGACGGCATCGTCTATGCCGAGGTCCGCTGGGCCCCCGAACAGCACACCGCCGGCGGGCTGAGCCTGGACCAGGCCGTCGAGGCGGTCCAGGCCGGACTCGACGAGGGCGTGGAGAACGCCGAGACCGGGGGAGCCCCGATCCGCGTCGGCCAGCTCATCACGGCCATGCGCCAGAACGACCGCTCGCAGGAGATCGCCGAGCTGGCCGTGCGCCACCGTGGTGCCGGTGGCTCCGGTGGCTCCGGTGGCTCCGGTGGCTCCGTTGCAGTGGGCTTCGACATCGCCGGACCGGAGACCGGATTCCCGCCCTCGCGCTTCACCGAGGCCTTCACCTGGCTGGCCGGCCAGCATTTCCCGGCCACCGTCCACGCCGGTGAGTCGGACGGCCTCGAGTCCATCAACGACGCCCTCGTCAACGGCCGCGCCCTGCGCCTCGGCCACGGCGTGCGGATCGCCGACGACATCACGGTGGAGTTCAACGCCGTGGACGAGAACGGTGAGCAGGTCGGCGAGGACAACGCCCTCGTGGACCTCGGTGCCACTGCCGCCTGGGTCCGTGACCGCGGCATCGCCCTGGAGATCTGCCCGTCCTCGAACCTGCAGACCGGCGCCGTGGCGGCCTACGGCGGCACGGTCTCCACCCACCCGATCGACATGCTGGCCCAGCTGGGCTTCCGCGTGACCATCAATCCGGACAACCGCCTGATGAGCGGGGTCTCCCTCACCGACGAGCTGTACCTGATCGCGGAGGTCTTCAGCTACTCGCTGGAGGAGCTGCTGGACTTCCAGCTCAACGCCGCCGAGGCCGCCTTCCTGCCCCTCGAGGACCGCGAGGCCCTGGCCGAGCTGCTCGTGGAGGCATGGGGCGAGGTCATCTCCAGCGGTGGGACGGCAGACGGCCCCGTGCGCCTGGAGGCCCTCGACGACGAGGACGCGTGAGCGACGCCGTCGACCGGCTCGTCTGGGTGGTCGCCCAGTTGCGGGAGCACTGCCCGTGGACGCGGCGGCTCACCCATGCCGTGCTGACCGAGTACCTGATCGAGGAGGCGTACGAGGCCGTCGAGGTGATCGAGTCCGCGCCGCCGGCCAGCTGGCCCGAGGTGGCGCTGACCGACGGCACGTACGAGAAGCTGCGGCTCGAGATGGGGGACGTGCTCTTCCAGGTCGTCCTGCACGCGGCGATCGCCCAGGGGGCCGGTGGCTTCACCTTCGACGGCACGGCCCAGGCCATCACGGACAAGATGATCCGCCGGAACCCCCACGTCTTCCATGCCGACGGGTCCCTGCGCGAGCCGCAGGACCTGGCGGTCGCGAGACTGGAGGACATCGAGAAGAACTGGGAAC
The DNA here is from genome assembly GCF_042433045.1 of Citricoccus parietis. Classification (NCBI taxonomy): domain Bacteria; kingdom Bacillati; phylum Actinomycetota; class Actinomycetes; order Micrococcales; family Micrococcaceae; genus Citricoccus; species Citricoccus parietis. The sequence continues at coordinate 131,489 of NZ_JBHLWH010000021.1, forward strand.
GCATCAAGACGGTGGAGCGCGCAGTCGGGGCCGCTGAGGCGGATGCCGCCTTCACCGAGGTCCCCGCCCACCTGCCCGCCCTGGCGGCCGCCGCGAAGGTCGTGGACCGGGCCGCCCGGCAGCCGGTGGACCCGCTGCCGGAACCCGGCCCGCCGCCCTCGGGCCTGGATCCGATGGTGCTGCAGGACGAGCGGGAGCTAGGCGCCGAGCTGTTCCGGCTGGTCCAGCGCTCCCGCGCCGCGGGGCTCGACCCGGAGCGTGCGCTGCGCCAGCACCTGGCCGCGCTCCGTCACGACCTCTCGGGAACCGACCCGACGGGCTAGGCTGAACCCGCATCGCCCCCGCGGTACCGCAACCTGCGCCACGGCGCCCACCCGGACCGTCAAGCCACACCGGACCTGACGCTCTACCCACCGACAGTCTTCAAAGGAGACCGCACATGGCCCTGATCGACGCCATCCATGCCCGTGAAATCCTCGATTCTCGCGGTAACCCCACCGTTGAGGTGGAGGTGCTGCTGACCGATGGCTCCCTCGGTCGCGCCGCCGTGCCCTCCGGTGCCTCCACGGGAGAGTTCGAAGCCGTCGAGCGCCGCGATGGTGACCAGGGCCGCTATCTCGGCAAGGGCGTGCTGGGTGCCGTCAACGCCGTCATCGAGAACATCGCGGACGAGCTGGAGGGCGAGGACGCCACTGATCAGCGTCTCATCGACACCCTGATGATCGACCTGGACGGCACCGAGAACAAGGGCACCCTGGGCGCCAACGCCATCCTCGGCGTCTCGCTGGCCGTGGCCAACGCGGCCGCCGCCTCCTCGGACCTCTCCCTGTTCAAGTACCTGGGCGGCCCGAACGCCCACGTGCTTCCCGTGCCGATGATGAACATCCTCAACGGCGGCGCCCACGCCGACTCGAACGTGGACATCCAGGAGTTCATGATCGCCCCGATCGGTGCTCCGAGCTTCTCCGAGGCCCTGCGCTGGGGCGCCGAGGTCTACCACACGCTCAAGAAGGTCCTGCAGGAGCGCGGACTCGGCACCGGCCTGGGAGACGAGGGCGGCTTCGCCCCGTCCCTGCCGTCCAACCGCGCCGCCCTGGACCTGATCACCGAGGCCATCACGCAGGCCGGCTACACCCCGGGCAAGGACATCGCCCTGGCCCTGGACGTGGCCTCCTCCGAGTTCTGCTCGAACGCCACCTACACCTTCGAGGGCGAGCAGAAGAGTGCCGCGGACATGATCGCGTACTACGAGGAGCTGGCCGCGAACTACCCGCTGATCTCCATCGAGGACCCGCTGGACGAGAACGACTGGGAGGGCTGGCAGCAGCTCACCACGTCCCTGGGGGCCACGGTCCAGCTCGTGGGCGACGACCTGTTCGTCACCAACCCGGAGCGCCTGCAGCGGGGCATCGACGAGCAGTCGGGCAACGCCCTGCTGGTCAAGGTCAACCAGATCGGCTCCCTGACCGAGACCTTCGACGCGATCTCCCTGGCCCAGCGCCACCAGTTCCACTGCATGATCTCCCACCGCTCCGGCGAGACCGAGGACACCTTCATCGCCGACCTGTCCGTGGCCACCAACGCCGGCCAGATCAAGACCGGCGCCCCGGCCCGTTCGGACCGGGTGGCCAAGTACAACCAGCTGCTGCGCATCGAGGAGGAGCTGGGCGACTCCGCGATCTACGCGGGTGTCTCGGCCTTCCCGCGGTTCACCGCCCGCGCCTGACCGGCTGGCCCGCAACCCCGTTCCCGCAATCCCGTTCCCGGGTCACCGGGGGCGGGGTCGCGGTGGTTAACGGCGAAATCCCGGCAAACGCCCGGGAAACCGCTCGGCGCGCTGTCCCGACGCCGGGCGGCTCAGCCGTTATCGTCAGAGGGACCGGGGAGATGGCCCGGTCTCACACGTCTTGTTCAGGATGGGCACGGAGGTACTGGTGGCAACTCGTCGTCCGCGCGTCCCCAAAACCTCCCAGCGTCAGCTGGCCGAGGTGGGGGCCGGCGCCGCCCGGCGCACGGGCACCGCCGGGCCCGGCTCGACGCCGCACCTGGTGGGAGGCCACTCCGCCAAGGTCATCCCCCTCGACGCGGCCCCGTCGCGCCAGTCCGCCGAATCCATCGAATCTCCCGCATCCCCTGAGTCAGTGGACCGGGCGTCCGCCGACGGACGGTCCACCGACTGGCGGTCCGCTGACCGGGCGCCGGGCGGCTCTCCGGCATCTGCCGACGCGGAGGCCCCGGACGGACCCGGAGCCGTCCTGGACGACGCGACAGCACCGGACGACGCGACAGATCCGGACGACACCTCGGCCGGTCCGTCATCGGAACCGACTCCCGGGCAGCGCCGTGCCGACGAACGCCGCAACCTGTTGCGCCGGTCCGTGCCCCGTGCCCGCGCGCGGAGCTCCGCCAGAACTCCTTCGGCGGCAACGTCGACGTCGGGCCCGGCCCTGGTCCCGGTCGAACCCGTTCCGGCCCGCAACCTCACCGGCCGCTCCGTGGCCTTCCTGGTGGTGCTCTTCGTGGCCGCGGTGCTCTTGGCCCCGACCCTGCGGGTGTTCCTGGACCAGCAGGCCGAGCTCCGCGCCGTCCAGGAGGAGATCGCCGCCGAGCAGCAGCTGCAGCAGGATCTCACGAGCGAAATCGCCCGCTGGGAGGACCCGGCCTACATCCAGCAGCAGGCGCGCGAACGCTTCAACCTCGTCATGCCCGGTGAGCAGACCTACATGGTCATCGGCGGCGATGAGGCCGTGGAGGACCCGGTGCCACCGCCGGCCAGTCCGAGCGAGGTCAACCAGGACATGCCGTGGGCGGATGCCCTGCTGGACTCCGTGGTGCGTGCCGGGACCGACTAGGCTGGAGCACTTGTCACCGGCATCGACGCACCGACTGAGGCAAGATCATCACCATGACGCAGAACCTGGACCGCACCCCCACGCAGCAGGACCTGGACACCATCAGCCTGCAACTGAACCGCCCTGCCCGTGATGTGGTCGAGATCGGGGCCCGGTGCGTGTGCGGCAATCCGCTGGTGGCCACCACCGCTCCACGACTGTCCAACGGCATCCCCTTTCCCACCACGTTCTACCTGACCCACCCCGTGTTGACGGCCGCCGTCTCCCGGCTGGAGGCGTCCGGTGTGATGGCCGAGATGTCCGAACGGCTGCAGCAGGATGACGAGCTGTCCGCCCGCTACCGGAGCGCGCACGAGGCTTACCTGGCCGAGCGTGACCGGGTGGGCCGGGTAGCCGGCACGGACGAGGTCCCGGAGATCTCCGGCATCTCCGCCGGCGGCATGCCCGAACGGGTCAAATGCCTGCACGTCCTGGTGGGCCACTCGCTGGCCGCCGGACCCGGCGTGAACCCCCTCGGGGACGAGGCGCTCGGACGCATGCGGGATGACTGGACCGCGGAGACCTGCTGGTGTGCCGGCGCCTGGGACCCCGGGGCACCCGTGCCGAGCAAGGACCTCAGCCGCCACGTGAAGCGGCTCGCCGGGGAGCAGAACCCCGTGCAGGGCGCGGCGTCACGCCGGCCGGGCAGGACCGTCGCGGCGATCGACTGCGGAACCAACTCCATCCGCCTGCTCGTGGCACGCTTCGAATCACCGAAGGATCAGTCGACGGATCAGCCGACGGATCAGCCCGGCACCGGCGGCGGCGCGGCTGTTCCCCGGCTCGTGGATCTCCACCGCGAGATGCGCGTGGTCCGGCTGGGTGAGGGAGTGGACGCCACGGGCCGGCTGTCCGAGGCTGCCATGCAGCGCACCTTCGCCGCCACGGAGGACTACGCCGCGATCATCCGCGACCTCGGAGCCACCTCCGTCCGGTTCGTCGCCACCTCCGCCAGCCGTGACGCCGCCAACGCCGCCGACTTCACCGCTGGGATCCGCGAACGCCTGGGCGTGGAACCCGAGATCATCACGGGGGACGAGGAGGCGGCCCTGTCCTTCGCCGGCGCGGCCTCCGTCCTGGCCCCGCGCCCCCTCGACACCGCCGAGCGCCCTCAGGCTAGCCATACCAGCCAGACCTCCCCTGCCAGTCGAGCCAGCCATGCGGCCTCCGGGCCGGTGCTGGTGGTGGACCTGGGCGGCGGATCCACCGAGTTCGTCCTCGGAACACTGGCCGGCCCTACAGGGCCGCAGGTCACCCACGCCCTCAGCGTCAGGATGGGCTGCGTCCGGTTCACCGAACGCCATCTGCGGACCGATCCGCCGAGCGATGCCGAGATCCAGACGGCGGTGCAGGATATCGAGGCCGTCCTGGACGAGGTCGAGGCGAGCGTCCCGCTGGGGGAGGTGGCCGCCGTCGTCGGTGTGGCCGGGACCGTGACCACCGTGACCGCCGCCGCGCTGGGCCTGACCGCCTACGATCCCGGGGTCATCCACGCCACGGAGCTGGACGTGGACGTCATCGGTGACACCGCCGGGCGACTGCTCGCCGCGACCCGGGACGAGCGGGCCGCCCTGCCCTACATGCACCCGGGCCGCGTGGACGTGATCGGGGCAGGCGCCCTCATCTGGTCGATGATCCTGCGCCGGGTGGCGCACGCCGGCCATGGATCGGTCACCACGGCCATCACGTCCGAGCACGACATCCTGGACGGGATCGCCCTGTCCCAGACGGCATGAGCGGCCGTCGGTCAGGACGGCGGGGGAGGGCCCCGCGCCTCGGCGGTCGACCGTTCGGCCCCTCCGGCCTGACCGCTGTGCCCCTGGCCACCGTGCTGACCGTCCCCGTGCTCACCGCGGCCCTCGTCGCCGGACCCGTGCTGCTGCCGCCTCCGTCCGGAAGCTGGACCGAGTCCGGTGCGGTGAGTTGGTCCGCCCTGCCCGCCGCCTCCGCGGATGAATGGCGGGACCGGCAGTACTGGTTGGACGAGTACGGATTCCGTGACGCGTGGGGGACCAGCCAGGGCGAGGGCGTCACGGTCGCGGTGATCGACACCGGCATCGACGCGGACCATCCCGACCTGAGCGGCCAGGTGGTCGGCGGCATCGATGTCTCCGGTGCGGGCAACGAATCCGGCACCGAACCGGTCGGGGAGATGGCCGCACACGGCACCCTGGTGGCCTCGGTCCTGGCCGGCCGCGGGAACAACGAGGCCGCGTTGCGCCGGGCCGAGGAGGAACGCCGCTCCGCGAAGGCCACACCGACGCCCTCGACTCTGCCCTCCGGTGAGACCGCACCCAGCCCGAGCCCCTCCGCAGCCTCCAGCACGCCGACTCCGGACGGGGCCACCGGCGCCTGGCCGGACGGGATCGTGGGGGTCGCTCCCCGGGCCGAACTGCTGTCCATCTCGGTCCACCTCGGTGCCAGCAACCCCGGTGGCCCGTCCCCGGAGGACCAGATCGCCGAGGCCGTCACCTGGGCCGTGGACAACGGAGCCGACGTCATCAACATGTCCCTCGGCTCCACCAGCCAGGACTGGCCGGAGAGCTGGGACCGGGCCTTCCTGCACGCCGAGCAGAACGACGTGGTGGTGGTGGCTGCTGCCGGTAACCGCGCCTCCGGAACCCTGACCGCAGGGGCCCCGGCGACCATCCCCGGTGTGCTGACCGTGGCGGGCCTCAACGCGGATGGCACGGCCAGCTGGGACTCCTCTACGGAGGGAATCTCCATCGGGGTGGCCGCACCGGCCGACCCACTGGTCGGCGCCGTGCCGGGTGGTGACCGGAAGGAGTGGGCGGGCACCTCGGGTGCCGCCCCGCTCGTGGCGGGACTGGCCGCCCTGATCCGGTCTGAGTACCCGGAGATGCCCGCCCACCAGGTCATTCACCGCATCCTGACCACGGCCGAGGATGCCGGAGTTCCTGGCGAGGACCCGGTCTACGGTCACGGCATCATCGACGCCGCCGCGGCCGTGACGGCGGACGTCGGCGCCGTGGACCGCAATCCCATGGACACCATCGCAGACTGGATCCGCGTGCACCGTCGCGCCGAGTCCTCCGGTGCCCCGACGCACACCGCGACCCCGAGCGGGGAGCCCGCCGGGCCGACGTCGACCCCGGACCCGCTGTCCACGGAGTTGCCGCAGGCCACCGCCCCGGCCGACCCTGTCCCGCGGTTGCAGCCGGCGCTCGTGATCGGCACGGGCCTCGTGGTCGCCGGGCTGGCGGCCACGGCCGTGGTGCTGTATCTGCGCCAGCGCAGATCCCAGTAGCGAGAACTTTGTGACTTTGTGAAAAATTTCACGAAGTGTGGTGAGCGGGTCTAGGCTGGGGGTCATGGCAATCACTCCGCAGCTGTCCCCGAAGCCCCGTGTCCTCATCGTCGGCGGCGGTTACGCCGGCCTGTATGTCGCCAAGAACCTGGAGAAGAAGGTCAAGGAGCGTGGCGGCGTCGTCACCCTCGTGGACCCGAACCCGTACATGACGTACCAGCCGTTCCTGCCGGAGGTCGTCGGCGGCAACATCGAGCCCCGGCACATCGTGGTGGACCACCGCACCCACCTGAAGAACTCCGAGATCGTCCAGGGCAAGGTCATCAAGGTGGAGCACGCCCGCAAGACCGCCACCGTCCAGACGCAGGACGGCTCCGAGTTCGAGATCCCCTACCAGGACGTCGTCATGACTGCCGGCGCCACCACCCGCGTGTTCCCGATCCCGGGCCTGGGTGAGGCCGGCATCGGCATGAAGACCGTGCAGGAGGCCGTCCAGCTGCGCAACCAGATCCTGGACCGCCTCGAGATCGCCTCCACCATGACCGACGCCGCGGCCCGCAGCCGCGCCCTGACCTTCGCCGTCGTCGGCGGCGGCTTCAACGGCGTCGAGACCATCTCCGAGATGGAGGACCTGATCCGGTCCGTCATCAAGAAGAACCCCCGCCTGGCCCAGTCCGATGCGCGCATCGTCCTGATCGAGGCCATGGGCAAGATCATGCCGGAGGTCGGCGAGGACCAGGCCGTCGAGGTCGTGGAGCACCTGAAGTCCCGCGGCATCGAGGTGCTGCTCAACACCTCCCTGGCCGGCGCCGAGGGCGGCGTCCTCAAGCTCATCAACATGCAGGACAAGTCCGACGCCGGCTCCTTCGAGACCGACACCCTCGTCTGGACCGCTGGCGTGGCCGCCAACGCCGTGGCCAAGCAGACCGATTTCCCGGTCGAGCAGCGCGGCCGCATCGAGGTCACCCCGACCCTGCAGATCTCCGACGGTGACGGCGGGGTCCTCGAAGGCGCCTGGGGCGCCGGCGACGTGTGCGCCGTGCCGGACCTGACCGGTGACGGCCCCGGCGGCCACTGCGTCCCCAACGCCCAGCATGCCGTGCGCCAGGCCAAGCGCCTCGCCGCCAACCTGCTGGCCGTGCGCTTCGGCGAGGGTGCCGTGGAGGAGTACGTCCACAAGTCCCTCGGTGCCGTGGCCGGCCTCGGCTTCGGCAAGGGCGTCGGCAACCCGATGGGCCTCAAGCTCAGCGGCGTCCCCGCGTGGCTGGCCCACCGCGGCTACCACGGCCTGGCCATGCCCACGTACGAGCGCAAGGCTCGCGTGGTCTCCGACTGGCTTCTGTCCGTGGTCTTCGGCCGCGACACCACGCCGATCGAGGGCCTCGAGAACCCGCACAACCCCTTCCTGGAGGCAGCCGGCGGCGAGCTCAAGCCGGGCCGCTTCGACAACCCGAAGGTGCTGGAGTCCTCGAAGTCCTCGAAGTAGGTTTCGAAGTACGCTTCGGCTCCATGGCGGCCCGGTACCCTTGAGGGGGTCCGGGCCGCTGTCGCATCTGGCCCCCATAGCCCAATTGGCAGAGGCAGGAGACTTAAAATCTCTGTGTTGTGGGTTCGAGTCCCACTGGGGGCACTCCTAGAAAAGGCCGCTACTCCCTCGAGATTCCGGGGGAGTAGCGGCCTTCATGGCTTGCCAGATCAGTCGCTTGCCCACGTTTTGCCCACAATCTGCGCCGAAACAGCCTCATCCAGCCGGTCGGCGACGGCATTCAAATCGTCTTCGAACAGGTCCGCGTAGACGTCCAGCGTCATTGCCGCGGAGCTGTGCCCGAGCATCCTCTGCACAGCCTTGACATTCGCGCCGGCCGACACGGCGAACGAGGCCGCCGTGTGTCGGAGGTCGTGCGGCGTGACCCGTGGTGCTCCGGCATCGTGGAGCGCGGCTGAGAACCACGAGTCTCGGGCTCGAGTCTCCGCGTCTGCCCCGCTGCGCACGCGAGGCTGCCGCAGGAACTGTCCGTGATGCCCTGGAAACACCAGGGCATCCGAGCCCTTGCCCTCACACTGCTTCGCCAGGCGCTCTGCCAGAAAGCGAGGGAATGGCACTGACCGCCGCTTGTGACCCTTCGGTGTGCCGACTTCGAACACTCCGGCGACTTCTACGGCGTTCCGCTCCACTAAAATTCTGCGACGCAGCATGTCCAGATGCTTCACTTGGAGGCCTGCGGCTTCGCCCCAACGCAGGCCGCAGTATGCAAGCGTGAGAACCAGCTCAGGGTGTTTCGACGCCTCCGCGATGTCGTGTACTTGGCGGTGTGACAGATACACGTGAGGCTTCTTGGCCTTCCGCGGCAGCTTCACTCCTCGGGCAGGGTTCGTCAGCAGGCGCCGATCGTCGACTGCGTCATCCAAGATCGATGCCAGCACTCCGTGTGCCCGAATCACGGTCGTCGGCGCTCGCACTCCGCCGAGATCCGCCACCCACTGCTGTACGGTCGTTCGTCGAATGTCTGAGACCGCGACGTTGCCCCAGCGTTTCTCCACGTGGACGTGCCAGGCGCCCACTACGGGCCGCAAGGACGAAGGCTTGAGGTGTGATTGCCTGCCCAGCCATGCCGGACCGAGTTGCCCCACTGTGGTCCTGGAAGCGGCCGTGTCGATGTACTCGCCCCGTAACTTCGACACCTCAACGGTGGCCGCAAATGCCTCCGCGTCCCGCTTCGTACGAAACCCTCGTTTGTCTGTACTACGGTGTTCCGGCGTCCGATACCGCACCCGGTACCGGCGCCCGGCCTTCGTCTCGTATGCCTCAACGGTCGCCACGGTTCCCGGCCTCCTGGGGTGGCTCCTGCTTTTGCAAACGCTCGATGGTCTCCGTCGCTTCTCGCAGAGAGCGCAGAACCTCATCCACAGGCGGCGCCTCGTCTGATTGGCTTGTGGCTCTTTCGCCACTCTCAATTCGATGGAGGGGTGGCCGAACTCGGTTCCTGAAGTCTGCGACTTCAAGTTGTGCACGGAGCGCATTTTCCAATGCGCTGTCTGAGGTGGGCGCGGGGGGCCGGAGAGTGTTGATGCCGTCCGCCCATCTCCAGAGTTCGTCGAAGCCGACCGAGCCAACTCCAGTTGCCTCCACTGGCACGCCTCTGTCCTCGGCCGGTAGCAATAGTGCCGCTGGGTTGACGTTTAGAGCCACCGCTAGGGCCATGAGGTCGTCAACATCTACACGACGTTCACCGTCTTCAATTCGCCGCAGGCCGAGTGTGGGAATGGGCCGTCCAAGCTCGGCGAGCTTTTCTGAAAGCTGCTTGTACTGCATCCCTCCGCGCAGCCGGGCGACATTCGATCGCACAGTCTGCCCCGTAGGTCCGAGTGGATTTCTCTTGTTTGATGCAGGTTCGGCCATGGACACCATTTTGACACATCAAGATGATGGCCCACTTATCCTCTTGCAATCCATCAAGTGCATGCCTAAGCTATCAACATAAGTGCTAAGAGATCATGATGAGTCATATGGAGGAAGCGTGATGGAAGAAGATCAGCTATACAAGCCCGGCCCTACTGCAGAGTATCTGGGCAGCACGGTGAATACCTTGGCCTACTGGCGGTATGTAGGACAGGGGCCGGCTTTCATCAAGATCGGTCGCAATGTCAGTTACCGCGGGAGCGATGTGAAGGCATGGCTCGAAGCCCAGACCCGGACCCGCACGGGAGAGCACGCCAGTGCTTGAGAAGTGTGAAGTCACACGCCAGCGGCAACGTGGCAGACAATGCGGCAAGGACCGCCAGCACGAGAAAGGGCGTCCGCACACGTCTGGGGAGACCTGCGAACGCCCTTCGGAACCAGCCACCAATCAGGAGTCCGGAACCATGACCTATTCTACCGCGACCGAACATCTGGGTATCACCCCACCCCCCGGCTTCACCCTAGACCCCTGCGGCCGTACCGCTTATGGCCCTCGGTCGGGGGACGTGTACTCGATCTGGACGCCTACCGGTGACGTTGAGGTGGTGGTCCCCGAGGATGCCACTGGGGGGCACCGCTTCGCCGCTGCCCGTGAGCTACGTGACGACCTCGATGTCGTCGTCGTGGCCCTGGGCATCCTGGGGCTGACGACGTGACCGCGGCCTCACACTGGAACGGCGGAGCCCAGGAGTGCCGCTGATGGGTGCGTCCAATGCCCTGTTGGTCTCCAACTATTGGAAGCATCTGGGCCACCGCGACCACCGCCTGCTGACCTTCATGGCACTGGTTGCCCTGGACTCTGGCACCCCGCCGGTCTACTTCGGCGGCTGGCAGGCCGGAGCCCGGCACCTCGGCCTGAATCCGGAGGCGAGCCCGGACAGCGCCGCCGAGCAGTTCCGTCGGGTGACGGCCAGCCTGAAGCGTGCTGGTGCCATCGTCCCGAACGGCGTTGCCCGTCAGGGCAGTCGGGCCGAATACGCCCTGGCCCTGGATCCGATGACGACGGCGGCCCCGACAGTCACCCGCGGTGCCACCGGGTGGCCGGTCACCATGTGGTCGGTTGTCCACAGGCAGGACCCGCGACCTCAGTCCAGCCCCACCGAAATGGTGCCCCTCAGCCCCACCGAAACGGTGCCCCACCAGCCCCACCGTTTCGGTGGGTTGAGCCCCACCGAAACGGTGCCCCCTAGGAGGACTGAGGAACCACTACAGGAATACAGCGAGGATGAACTGGTTGAGTCCCAGCCACCCTCACCAGCGCCTGTGGAAAACTCCGGCGCACAGACGGTGGACGGGGTCAACACGGAAACTTACGCCGCAGCCAGCGCCTTCCTCCAGGCCCGGCCGATGCAGCACCTGGCCCTGATGGAACGCGCCGCGGCCAAACTCGGCCCGGAATGCTCCGTTCGCCGCCAGGTCCTCACTGCGGCCTCACTCGCAGGCTGGCAACCGAAAGCGGCCGTGGCATGAGCACCCGGAAGCCGCCCGCCGTGCAGTCCCCGCTGCCGGCCACCGTCACGGCCCTCCCGGCCCCGACGTTGGAGCACCGCACCCGCGACCTGCTGCACACCCTGAACGCCGCCGGCACCACCGCCACCGACACCCAAGTCCAAGCCCTCGCCGAGCACGGCATGACAGGGGCGGGCTGCTGGACCCACAGCCTGGCCCTACCAGACCTCGACCAGGCCGCCCACCAGCACTTCAGCATTGCCCGACTCGCCCAGCACCTCGCCGAGCAGTCCAACATCCGGGCCACCCGGAAGGAGACCACCCGATGCACACAATCCAGGTAGACCTCGAGACCATCCGGCCCGTCGTCGCGGCCATGGTCCGCCAATACGGCGGACCCATCCAAGACATCGACGACCTCCTCCAAGACACCTGGCTATCCCTCCAGACCGTGAACTTCGACCCGGCCCGAGGCGACTGGCCCACACTGTGCCGCGTCGTCGCCCGACGCCGAGCCCACGACCACTACCGGCGAACCGCCAGCCACGGCTTCCAATGCAACGGCGGCAAAGCCGACAGCCTAGAAGCCATCACCGCCGCCCGCGGCGACACCGCCGTTCACGGAAGCGTGAACGACGACACCCGCCGCGTAGAGGCTGCTGACGAGCTCCGGCACGTGTTGGGCGTCCTGCACCTCGTCCAGGACGCACTCGGGACGGATGAGCACCGGGTGGAGACCTTTCTGCGCTTGCACCTGGTCTACGACGGAGACACCACGGCGGCCAGCGCAGACCTCGGCATCTCAGCCGATGCCCTCCGGGCATCCTCCCGCGAAGTCATCACCATGGCCCAAGTCATCCGCGCCGCGCTCGATGCTCCCGACAACGCCCGGTCCATCGTCGACACGGCAGCCAGCGTGCCCAGTGCGATCGGCCGGCACGCACTCGCGTACCTGGGCGCTGCACTGGAGGCTGGAGGCGTCACAGCCGTAGACGCGCACGACTTGGCTAAAGTCACCGGGGCGCCATATAACACCACTCGGCAGTATTGGGCACGCATCCGGGACCTGGCGAGGGTCGCGGCGTGGACCTTCGAATACGGGGGCCGCCCTGCAATGGACCAGGACCAGCTATTCCCCGGGGGCCTGTGATGCTCTCCCGGTTCCGTCGATCCCTCCATGTCTCCCAGCGACATCCCCGCAAGGGCCGCAAGGCCCGCCAAGCGTGGATCCGTCAGTCAGTGGACGCCACCCTGCCCGACGCTATAGCTGATCGGGTCCCGGCCTGGGTCAGCACCCGACGCGGGCGGGCAGTCTTAGCGGTTCTCGCCGTGACCGTCCTGCTCGGCTGGGCACTGCTCTTCCTGCTCCTCCTGCTCTGACCCGGTAAGGCACTTCCTGCGCTCCCTTGTTTCCCCCACAGCGCAAGGGCGCTTGCGCCGCTGCGGAACACGTCATCCGAAGCGCAGCGCGTAGGCGAGGGGATCGCCAACTGAATTCAAAGTTGACCGTCTGTCTTGGCGATATTTCATGGAGTTTTCCGGCTGTGAACCGAGCAAGAACGTTGCCAATCTCGCCGGTCGTGTTCACTGCACCCATCCACTTACGACGCCCATCGGCCAGGCCTCCTACACCTAGAACCCTCTCCCGTCCATCCACTCGTCGAAGCCAACCGGGGCTTGCTCGGGGCGCTAGCTTGTCCGTGGCCGGTGAAAGCGTGGGGACCTTCACAAGATCGAACAAGGGAGGCCGTCATGATCTGGCTTTACATTGTTGCTTTCGCCGCGGCTGCGACCATCCTGGTCTCGTTTGCCACTCGCCCTGTCGGCTTCACGCTGGCTCTAGTCCAGATCCTGGCGTTCTTGGCTCTGGCCTTTGGGCTCTTCGGTTGGTTCGCCATTCTTCAGGACCAGGTCTTCCTCTGGTACATCGGCGTTGGCGGTGGCATCTGGCTGCTGATCACGGTGCTGCGTAGGGCTGCGGCATCTTGAGGTGATTTCTACACGGTGGGCCGTTCTCTGGGGTGTCAACAATCTGAGAGGGCGAACGCATCATTCTCTGCCGCCTTCTCCGTGCCGTCTCACCGGAGACCGAAGCGAGCTCGAATGAACCACGACGAACTATGGCCAGTGCTCCTCCCCGAGCTGCCGTCTCACCGCTCCCTGATGAGGGTCCGTGTGCACAGGCCACGACATTGCTCGGCTCCTTTCCGATGCGTTCAAACAGGACACACGCCCCGGCGGGCTGACTGTTCTTGTGCTGGTCTTGCCTACACCGGGGAGCCGTTCCGCGACAAGCGCCAAGACCGGCTCCGAGAAGGTCATTGCCGGAGTCGCCCCGAGCTTCGCCGTCGAAGACGGGATTGGCCCGGCAGGGACCTTAGACGGTCCTCTTTCTGTTCACATCGACACACATCGTTGCCGGCGTGTCCGAACTGGTGGCATCCGAGCAAAGGAACGTCCATGGTCATCGCGAAAATGTTCAAGAACACGCTTCTACCTTCGGCCACGCCGAGACCACGGACCTCAGCCCAGTTCCGGCCGGCCAACGCTGAACAAGTCATCGAGGCTGCGAAGTCGTTGACTCGTGCCGGGTGGTGGTTGAGCAACCCGACGGATAAGGGTCTTGACGTCGAGGACCTCATGGCACTTACCACCGCCACCATCGCCGCGCACAAGCCTGCTGTCACCGAAGAACTGTTTTGAGGCCACCTTGACCATTCAGTCAGCACTGTTCCCCGCGGAGGACAACATGATCACCGTCAACGGCACCCAAGCCTGCGTCCAATGCGCGGCGGCTACCCGATTTCTGGATAAGAGGGACGTCCCTTACGAGTTCATTGACCTGGATGAGAACCAGGCAAAGCTCGCCACACTTCGTGCTGACGGATTTCAGCAGATACCGGTCATCGAGACTCCCGGCGAACGGTTTACCGGTTTCAACCCGAACCGCCTCGAGAAGGCCGTTGCCGAGGTGCGCGCGGCCACGGCTACCCAGGCGGTGGCCGTGGCCCCTCCTGGACGTGAGATCTCCTGACCGCTTCGGCCATCCACACGATGCGTGGTCGGTCACCGATGGTCAGCGGCAAGTCCTGTGGTACACGCCGGGCCAATAACCACCGAACCTGTCGTGACAGACTTTCGAACTGAAGGAGACTAACCATGACTCCGGTCAGCGCCCTGACCCTCACCGCCAAGGTGACTCTGATCGACAGAACCGGTACCCGCGTCACTGCTGGGAGCCTGGCCGAGGCGATGTCACTGATCGCTGGACGGTCACACCAATCCACTCCCGTGCTGGCACTGGCCATGCGGCACGAGTCCGACTCCAGTTTTGAGCCGGGACGATGGGCCCTGGACGCGGGCCAACTAGCTCCAGCCCCGGTCTCTGAGGTCGCGGACTACTTGCTGGAATACACGGACTGGCAGCTGGTTGACGCCGCTGGCCGCCTGTCTCCGGTAACAACAACGGCCACTTTGGAGAGTGTTGGCCAGGCTGTCGCAACAAAGGCCGGCCACGAAGTGACTATTGCGAGTGACCTGCCCGGGGTTCTTCCCCACAAGTACACTCCGGCCTCCAACGCCGTGCAACGCATCGAACAAGAAGGCAGAGGTTTCGCAGACGCGCACGACGACGCAGCCTTAGTCGCCTCACGCTGGGTGCCGCACGTCGACGAAGACATGCCGACATTGCTGCACGAAGAGCATCCGGTATCGACGGCGCAGGCCTTCGCGACGCGCACACAAACCCGCAGACAGCTCCTGGCCCCGGCCCGGAGAGGATGGCAGGGAACAATCAACTATGCCCTGGGCTTGTCCCTCGCTCCCGGTGCGGCTGAACGGCACACACGCAGCCTTCACACCACCATCCAGCAGGGACTGGCCGGCCACCGCACCGCCGTCGTCGTAAACATCAAGGGCGGGGCCTCCAAGACCACCGCAACCTACCTCCTCGGAGCCACCCTCGGCCGAATCCGGGGCGGCATGATCCTGGCCTGGGACAATAACGAGAACTCCGGCAACTTGGCCGACCGCGCCCTGTCGGCAGCCCATTCCCACACGGCACTGGACCTGCTGGAACGCATCGAGGACTTCACCACCCCCGAACACGCCGACCAACTGGCCGGCTACGTGCGTCCCCAGGGCGACAACAAGTTCCACGTATTGGCCTCCCAGAACGAAGCGGGCAACAAGGAGGTCATCGACGCCAGCGCGTTTCGGATGATGCACACCGCACTGCGCCAGTTTTACGGTCTTGCCATTGTGGACACCGGGAACGCTTCCACTGCCCCCACATGGCAGGCAGCCATCGATGTCGCTGACGTGCTGGTCATCGCGATCTCCAATAAGGAGGACGCTGCCCGCCGGGCCTTCACCACCATCGATGCACTGCGCAACCAGGGATACGCCGACAAGCTCACCAACGCCGTGGCCATCGTCACCCAACCACGTACTGCTTCACCACAGCGCCTTCAGGACATCACCGACACCCTCACAGGCCTCGTCCGCGCCGTCGAGGTCATACCCTTCGATCGCGCCCTCGACGACGGCGGACAGATCAACTGGGAGGCTCTTTCGGCCGACACCAGGCAGGCCTACTTGAGGGCCACTGCCCACGTCATTGAGGGGATGTAACCCCCCGATGCTCAACAAGGCTGCCGCTTTCACCGGCCTTGTCGGTCTGAGTCTGGTGGGGCTGGTCCTCGGTACCGTCATGCTTCTCCTACCATTGGCCGTGAGCACCAGTCCGGCCACCGCCGGTGGCGTCTGCCGGCCCGCAACGGGAACCGAGCCCATCCCCAAGCAGTACCGGCAGGACATCGCCGACGCCTCTGCCAACTCCGGCATCCCACAGGCCATCCTGGCCGCCCAGATCGACCAGGAATCAGGGTGGGACGCCAACGCAGTGTCCCCGGCCGGGGCGCAGGGGATGGCCCAGTTCATGCCCGCCACTTGGACCGGGTGGGGCAACGGGGCCGACCCCTTCGACCCCCACGCCGCCATCGCGGCGCAAGGCCGATACATGAAGCATCTCCGCACCCAGGTCTCTGCCCTCGCCGAAGACGAAGACGAGGCCCTCCGGATGACCCTTGCCGCCTACAACGCCGGGCCCGGTGCCGTGGCAGAGCACGATGGCGTTCCGCCGTTCCAGGAGACCCAGCAATACGTCCAGAGCATCACCAATGCCGCAGGCAGCAGCAGGAGAGCCGACGTCTGCGCCGCCCTGGCCGCCATGAAGCTCGAGGGAGTCGGAGAAGACGACTACCCCTATCGTCAGCCCGCCGGCGTCGACGGCTGGGGCCATCCCCGCAGCGTCTTCGGGCACACCCAGCGCCAGTGCACCGACTTCGTGATGTGGCGTATCAACCGGGCCATGGGATGGACCCCCGATCAAGGCGAGCCACCCTTCACCTTCGCGTCACTCGGAGTGAACTATGGGCCCGGCCAGTCCGGAGCCGGTTCCTGGAAGGACATTCTCACCGGGGTCGATGGCATCACCTTCCACGCCGATACCCCTCAGCCCGGAGACATCGCCTGGTGGGGGTACAACGACATCGGTGGCGCCTACGGCCACGTCGGCTTCGTTGCCGCCGTCCAGAACGACACCGCCGTCATCGAGCACTACAACCTCGACACCCCCAACGCCTACTCCGTGACCACCACCCCCATCGGCGACGTCCCCGGATACATCCGCATCACCCCGAACACTCAGGAGTGATCCGCCTCCATGCGATCCACCCGCTCCACACTCGCCCTCACCGCCGTAGTTGCCGTGGGCCTGCTGATCATCGTCGGGTCCATCGTCCTGTTCGTCTCAGGCATCTCATTACCCGAATCGGCCGCGAGGAAGACGCAGGCATCCGAGTCGGCCACCACCACGCCCACAGGCCCAGGCAAACCTTCACCAACTCAGTCCTCCATACCGTCCTCGACGTCACCGCCGACGACTAGACGTGCCTGGCAGACCAACGAGCCAGCCAGCACTTCCAACGCCACCGGGTCGCCGGCCACGTCTTCGTCCTCGCCGGGCGGCCTGAGCCGGCAGGGAATGACTGCCGAAGAACTGGTGACGACTGCGGCGCGCACCATGACCACCTGGGACACCACAACCGATCAATCGCCGACCGACGCATACCGCAGGGCCCTGCCCCTATTCGTTCAGGAGTACGAGAACATCTTCGTCGTCCCGACCAAGCCAGTGTTGCCGCCGGACTGGTGGGCCGCAGCCGAGCACGACGCGACCAGCACCCCCCGAGTACAGATCACCGACACCTACCCCCACGGCGAAGCCACGCTGTACTACGTCGTCGTCCACTGGTCCTGGGAAGCCGACAACGACTTTGAACTCAATGCCGGGCCGAAGTACATGACATTCCAGGTCAGTCAAGACGACACCGGATTCGTCATCGAGAACTGGACCGAAGAACAGCTCCAGTGACACCATGCCCATACCGGCCGGAAGGATCACCGTGATCAAGGACCAGCAGCCATCTGGGGAACTGGATAAGTACCTGGCGTGGCTGATCTTCGAAAACAAGATCGACATCGATCCGCACGGCTACATCGGCCAGTGGACCCGCGAACAGTGGGCAGCCGCGCTAGAGGTCCGAAACGCCATCACCGCCGCCGACCATGCGGTTTCCGGGACCGGTGACTACCTTCATCCGACGACCTGCGTGCCAGAATGGCTGCGCGACATCCTCAACGCGACTTGGTTTCGGCATCCGGGTTCCGACCCCGCACCGCACTGGCTCACCAGTATCGACCATCGGATCGACTGGTTCGCTCTGGCCGATGAGCACCCCCAGCTTGTCTTGGAAAATCCTTTCACCGATCTGATCACGCCAACGATGATGCGCGAGGCCGTGGACCTGGCACGGACGAGAGGTGCTCAGGCCGTCATTCACGCCGATGTAGGTGCTGGGCGGGATAGCGGGACCGTCATTTGTGGACTGAGCGCGCTCTACGTTGCCGACGACGTTTCCACTCTGGTGGTAGACATTGCCGAGATCTTTGGTGGCATCACCCCCTACCCAACAAGCGGCTCAGGATGCATGCCCGCGCTCAATACCGCTATCAGCCCCGACACGGTGTACTACGCGTGGGAGTGGTCCGGCATGTCTTGGCCAGACCGGTCCGACGATTCCTCAGCTGGGTTCTCCGTCTGAATCACGCTTAACGCCAACGGTCTGGCGTCCGTTGGCCACCAGCAGGTTCACGACTTCAAGCACAGAATTCTTTTTTTTGGGGGGGGGGGGGGGGGGGGGGGGGGGGGGGGGGGGGGGTGCAGGTCGCCGCCCTTGGCCGCCAACGTCGCGAATGTGCATTCAGCCGTCGCGCTCGGGACAGCATGGTCTTGGACGACAGTGCATGCGTCCCATAAGCAACAGGACGGCAATCGGCATGCGCGGTGCTGGGGCTACCCGCCCTCTATTGCAGGTCGCCGTCAACCGGCCTCTGCTGGCCCGGGTCTTGCACCCACCGCCAGGACGACCAGGGCTGGCCTGGGCGCTGGTGCGGTTGGGAACGAATTCGAAGCGTCACGAAATTGCCCGGTACTCACCGCGGTCGTGGATCCGGATGAGTTCCCATCGCCCGGATGTCTCGTGCCGCCGGAGCTCGATGGTGTGAAGGGGCGCCCGCTGGCTTAGCTGTACCTGAAGCTGCCAGACCTCGTGGTCTACCAAGCCAGCGCCGCGGCCTCGTTCGGCCCGATGCTCTTCAGTCCACCATTGGCGTCGCTCGTACCAGTGCAATGGCTCGGCGGCCACGGTGTAAACCCGACCCTCGATCTGTACTCGCATCGGCATGCCGGCGGTGGTGAGCTGAACGGCGACTGACTTCGTGACGGTTCCCAATTTCTCTGCCCCAATAGTTGCGTGTCTGGCCGCCTGGGAAAGTGCGGCTGTTGACGGCGGTGGGAAGCGCCGTGTTCGAAGGTACTGGAGACCGCGGACAAGCTGAGTTGAATCGCCCCTGGCCGTCAGTTGCGGAAGTCGACGGCCGGTAGGGGATCTGGTTGCGGGACGAACAAGACCAACTAGGCTTGGCCGTGTCCGAGCGCCCGCTGTAGGTTCCGCTTGCGGGGCCGTAACCCGGCTGGCCATCGCTCGTCAGTGCGACCGCCACGAAGCGCCCGAAGAATCCCGCCATTTACTGACGAAAGGCACGCGTTCGGGAATCTTCATGGGATCTTCAAGGTACGGCGTCTTCATTCCGTCCCCGGCTGCCTCCTACGGTGGGTCGCGTGGCGGCCCGGTTGCGGCCGGTCCGTCTGACCGATTGGACCGACGAAGGAGGATGTTATGACCCATCACGTGAGTTCAATGCTGGAGACCTACCCGAAGGACGTGGGGAGCATCGACCGGCAGAAGCTGGCCGAATGCATCCAGGCCTGTTTTGAGTGCGCCCAGACCTGTACCGCCTGTGCCGATGCGTGCCTGGCCGAGGACATGGTCGCCGAGCTGAGGCAGTGCATCCGGTTCAACCTAGACTGCGCCGACATCTGTGCCGCCACGGGCCGGGTGCTGTCCCGGCAGACCGGCAACAACGTGGAGACCACCCGCGCCCTGCTCGAGGCCTGCCGGACCGCGTGCAAGACCTGCGGGGACGAATGCGCCTCCCACGCGGACATGCACGAGCACTGCAAGGTGTGCGCCGAGGCCTGTCGGCGGTGCGAACAGGCCTGCGCCGAACTGCTCGCCTCCCTCGGCTAACACCGCCCATGGACCATAGGGAAGGGGGCCCGTTCGCTGGACGGGTCCCCTTCCCTATGGTGGTGTGGACGTGCCGCTCAGGAAGCAGGCAGCTCCTGGAGCATCTGCTCCATCTGGGTGATCTCGGCTTCCTGGTCGGTGATGACCTGTTCGGCCAGGGCCACGGCCTGGGGGTTCTGGCCGTTGTCGACCTCGCCCTGGGCCATGTCCACGGCCCCCTTGTGGTGTTCGATCATGCCGTCCAGAAACAGGCGGGCGGCCTCGTCGCCGGTGGCGGCCTCGAGCCGATCCAGGTCCTCCTGGCTCATCATCCCGCTCATCCCGGACCCGGAGCCGTGGTCCATGCCGCCCATGTCATCCATGTCTCCCATGCCCATGGGCTCCCGGCCCCAGGCGCTGAGCATGGCGTTCATGCGGTCGATCTCCGGGCCCTGGGCGGCCTTGATCTGCTCGGCCAGTTGGCGGATCTGCGGGTCCTGGTCCTGCTTGGCCAGCATGATCTCGCTCATCTGAATCGCCTGCTGGTGGTGCGGGATCATCATCTGCGCGAACATCACGTCCGCATCGTTGTGCTCGGCGGAGATTTCCTCCGCCGCACCGGTCGCGGTACCGGTCGCCGGGTCGGACGCGGTCGCGGTATCGGTGGCAGTGGCCTCAGAGGTGGCCGGCGCTGAACTGGTGGCAGTGGTCTCGGAGCCGGCGTTCTCGTCTTCGGTGCCGGTGGCGCAGCCGGTCAGGGCCAGGGCGGAGGCCAACGTCAGGGCGGCCAGGGTGGTGGTCTTGTTCATGGTGGGTGCCTTTCTTCGTGGGTTGGGGTCGGGGAACTCGGTGTCAGCGGGCGGGGACGGCCGCGGGCTGCCCGGCCGGGCGCCGGTCCCCCGTGGAGGGAGGGGCCAGACGGGCCGGGTCCAGGTCGATCCGGCGCAGCAGCTGGGCGTTCAGGGCCACCACGATGGTGGAGGCAGACATCAGGATCGCGCCGACCGCGGGGGAGAGAACGAACCCGATCGGGGCGAGCACCCCGGCGGCCAGCGGCACGGAGATCACGTTGTAGCCGGTGGCCCACACCAGGTTCTGGACCATCTTGCGGTAACTGGCGTGGGACAGTTCGATCATGGACAGCACGGCCCGGGGGTCGTTACCGGCCAGCACCACCCCGGCGGACTCCATGGCTACGTCGGTGCCGGCGCCGATGGCGATGCCGACCTCGGCGCGGGCCAGGGCCGGGGCGTCGTTGACGCCGTCCCCGACCATGGCCACGCTCAATCCCCTGGACTGCAGCTCGGTGACCTTAGTGTCCTTGTCCTGGGGCAACACCTCGGCGAACACCTCGTCGATACCCAGATCCCGCGCCACGGCCTCGGCGACCTGGCGGGCATCGCCGGTGATCATCGCGACCTTCACCCCCCGGGCGTGCAACGCGGCGACGGCGGCCCGAGACTCGGGGCGGACCTGGTCCTCGACGGCGATCGCGCCGATGACGGTGCGGTCCTTCACCACGTGCAGCACCCCGGCCCCGCGGTCCGTCCAGGACCGGATGTCGACAGTGAGGGCCTCGGGGGTGTCCAGGGCGAGCTCGCGCAGCATGTTCGGCCCACCGACCAGGACCTCGGCCCCGGCCACGGTGGCCTTGACCCCGCGCCCAGTGGCGGCCTGAAACCCGGTGCCGCGCAGGCCCAGTCGGATGGCCTCGGCATGGTGCGTGGCGGCCGTGACGATGGCCCGGGCAACCGGGTGCTCGCTGTCGGCCTCGGCCGCGGCAGCGTAGGCCAACAGCTCGGCCTCGGAAATGCCGGGCGCCGCGGCGACACCGGTGACGGCGTGGGCACCCTCGGTCAGGGTGCCGGTCTTGTCGAACAGGACCACGTCGATGGTGCGCATCCTCTCCAGGGCCATCCGGTCCTTGATCAGCAACCCGGCCTTGGCGGCGCGCTCGGTGGAGAGCGCGATCACCAGCGGGATGGCCAGGCCCAGGGCGTGCGGGCAGGCGATCACCAGCACGGTGACGGTGCGGGTGACCGCATCGGTGGGCTGGCCGATCACGGTCCACACGATCGCGGTGATGACCGCCGCGCCCAGGGCGAACCAGAACAGCAACGCCGCGGCCCGGTCCGCCAAGGCCTGGGCGCGGGAGGAGGAGTCCTGGGCGTCGGCGACCATCCGCTGGATCCCGGCCAGGGCGGTGTCGGCACCAACGGCCTCGATGCGCACCCGCACGGTGTTGTCGGTGGCCACGGTCCCGGCCACCACTCGCTCCCCGACGGTGCGGGTCACGGCCCGGGATTCACCGGTGATCATCGACTCGTCGAACTCGGCCGTGCCCTGGACAAGGGTGCCGTCGGCGGGCACCCGGGCCCCGGAGCGGACCAACACGGTGTCCCCGACCGCCAGCTCACCGATCGACACGGTCACGGGGACGTCGCCGTCGTCGGGGATCTTCTCGGCCTCCTCCGGTAGCAGCTCGGCCAGGGCGTCCAGGGCGGAGGACGCCGCGCCCAGGGCGCGCATCTCCATCCAGTGGCCCAGCAGCATGATGACCACCAGCAGGGCCAGCTCCCACCAGAAGTCAAGCATCAGGTCCCCGATGCCCAGGGAGGTGACCCAGGAGGCGAGGAAGGCCACCGTGATGGCCATCGCGATCAGCAGCATCATCCCGGGCTGGCGGGCGCGCAACTCGGTCAGCCCGCCCTTCAGGAACGGGGCACCGCCGTAGAAATAGATCACGGTGCCCAGCACCGGGGCGATCCACGCCGAGCCGACGAACTGCGGGACGTGGTAGCCCAGCAGCTGCCCGACCATGTGGCTGAAGAACACCACCGGGATCGACAGCACCAGCGAGACCCAGAACCGGTTCTTGAACATCGCGGTGGAATGCCCGGCGTGCTTGCCGTGGTCGTGGACCTGGTGATCCTCGTCCAGCGCCGAGTGGGCATGGCCCTGCGGCATGGCCTGCCCATGCGTGTCGGCATCCGCAGGGTGATCGTGTTGGCCGTGGCCGTGGCCGTGGTCGGGGGTGCTCATGTTGGTCCTTCCGCGGGGGCCCCTCTCGCGGGGCCAGGTATTCAGGGGAGTCAGGAGGCCGGTGTGTAACCGGCCTCCTCGATGGCCGCACGCACGGCCGCGGGGGCCACCGGGCCGGTCACGGTGACGGTGGAGACCCCGCCGGGCACCAGGTCCACGTCCACCGTGGCGACCCCGTCCAGGGCGGAGAGTTCCTCGGTGACCGAGGTGACGCAGTGCCCACAGGTCATGCCCTCCACCGGGTATGTGGAGATGCCGGCAGGGGCGGGCGCCCCGGTCACGCCGGGTGCCTGCACCGTGGTGGTGGCAGTGGACTCGGCGGCGGGGGCGCAGCAGGCGCAACCGGTGGTGGCCATCGGCAGCGGGGTGCGGGTCGTGTCCTGCATGGGGTGCTCCTCGAAACTCGTGGGCGCCGGCGGGGATTGCCGGCTCTGTATACGCCCCCTAGGGTATATACCCCTGGGGGGTATCTGGCAAGGGCGTGGTGGCGCCGCCGGGGGTGCCAGTCAGTGGGCGGTGGTGGCGCGGGAGGTCGGCGGTGAAGGTCGCGCCGCGGCCGGGGCCGTCGGAGGCGGCGGTGAGGGTGCCGCCGTGGGCCTCGACCAGGGCGCGGGCGATGGCCAGGCCGATCCCGGAGCCGCCGTGGTCGCGGTCGCGGGCGGTGTCGCCGCGGTAGAAGCGTTCGAAGATCTGCGGCAGGTGCTCGCCGGCGATGCCCTCGCCGGTGTCGGTGACCGTCAGGGCCAGGCGCCCGGGCCGGTGTGCGGTGGCGCGCAGGGTGACGGTGCCACCGGGCGGGGTGTGGCGCAGCGCGTTGGTCAGCAGGTTGCCCAGCACCTGACCGATTCGTTGCCGGTCCACTTCCGCGGTGCCAACGTCGGCAACCTCGATCCTCAGGCCGACGCCCTTGGCGGCGAAGGCCTCGCGGTGGGCCTCGGTGGCTTCGGCGAACAGCTCGTCCACGGCCAGCTCGGCGCGGTCCAGGATCATGCGGCCTTCCTGGGCGCGGGAGACGTCGTGGATGTCCTCGACCAGCCGGCCCAGCCGCCGTAACTGTCCGGCCATCAGCTCCCCGGTGTCCTGATCCCAGGTGGCGACCCCGTCTTGGAGGGCGTCGAGGTAGACGGTGAGCACCGAGACCGGGGTGCGCAGTTCGTGGGCCAGGTCTGAGAGCATCCGCCGGCGGGTGTCCTCGGTGCGCTCCAGCCGGGTGGCCATGGTGTTGAACGCCCCAGCCACCGCCTCGACCTCTGCCCCGGCGCCCAGGGGCGGGACCCGGGTGCCGTAGCGGCCGGAGGCCATGCCCAGCGCCGCGGTGCTCAACCGGTCCAGCGGTCGGCGGATGCGCCGCGAACACCACGCGCTGACCAGCAACGCACACACCAGGGCGGTGCCCAGGGCCACGCCCAACACGATGAGGTTGGCCTCCCGGTAGGCCTGTTCGGCGTGCACCAGCTCCGCCGAACCCTCAGCGCGTCCGGCCATCACCAGGTGGGTGTGGAAGATCGGTGGTCCGGCGACTACCGCCACGACCACCGCGGCCAGCAGGCTGACCGCGACCACCAGCAACTGGGCGGCCAAGAAGCGACGGGCCAGGCCGGGTCCGTGGCCCCGGCTCACCGGGCCACCATCCGGTAGCCAACCCCGCGAACGGTGTCGATATAGCGTCCCGGGTCCTCATCGAGCTTGCGGCGCAGGTGCCCGATGTGCACGTCCACTAACCGCTCGTCCCCGACCCAGGCCGGGTCCCAGACGGTGTCGATCAACTGCCGGCGGGTCAGTACCTGGTGCGGCCGGGCGGACAGGGCCGCCAGCAACTCGAACTCGGTGCGCGTCAGCCCGACCGGATCCCCGCCCACCCGGACCTGGTGGGCGGCCACATCCACCGTCAGCTCCCCGAACACCCGGGCCGGTCCGGGGTGCACGGAGGTGCGCGGCCGGCGCAGCACCGCGGCCACCCGGGCGATCAGCTCGCGCACGCTGAAGGGTTTGGTGATGTAGTCATCGGCGCCGGCGGCCAGCCCGGCCAGCTTGTCCTCCTCGTCCCCGCGGGCGGTGAGCATCAGCACATAGCAGTCCGAGAACTGCTGCAGCCGCCGGCACACCTCGACCCCGTCCAGTCCCGGCAGCCCCAGATCCAGCACCACCACATCCGGGGCCCCGGCGCGGACGGCCTCCAGCGCCTCAGGGCCGGTGTGGGCCACCGTCGCGTCATAGCCGGCACGGGCCAGGTAGGTGGCGACCATCCCGGCCAGGGGCTTCTCGTCATCCACCACCAGTACCCGCCCCGCCTCATGGGCAGGACCACTCCCAGGTTCCATGCCACCAGTCTCTCCCCGCCCAACCAGTCCAGACCCCGAGGCAGGCCCGGGTCGGGGCAATCTTCGCGAAACCTTCAAACACTCCGCCTCGGCCACCCCGGCCGATCGGGGCAGAATGGAGGGTTGGTCCTCGCGATGAGCCGCGAGGCGGAAAGGACCCCGTGACCACCCTGACCCGCAGAACCCTGCTCACCGGCGGCCTGGCCCTGCTCGGCACCAGCACCCTGATCGCCTGCGCCCCCCAGGCCCAGCCCCCGACCTCGACGGCACCCGACACGGCCGGCACCGCCGGGACCGCGGACGCCCTCGATGAGAAGGCCCGTCAGCTGCTGTCCGCTCATGGCATCCAGGCGGCCACCGCCGAGGACGCCGTCACCGCCCTGGACCGGGTGCCCCAGCAGCGCCCCCTGGCCCTGACCGGTTCCGTCGGTTACGACCAGGTGGTCCTCGCCGACGACGCCGAGCAGGTCACCGTGCCCCTCACCGGCGGGCGGTTCTACCTCTCCGCGGCGCCCTACCGAACCCAGACCCACGAGTGCTACTACCACAACCTCGGCGGCTGCCAAGGTGAGCTCGTCGATGCCCCCACTCACCTCACCGTGACCACCGATACCGGTCAGATCCTCGTCGACGAGGACACCACCACCTACGCCAACGGCTTCACCGGGGTCTGGATCCCCCGGGACCTCACCGGCACCGTCACCATCACCGCCGAGGGCACCACCGCCAGCACGCCCTTCGACTCCGGACCCGACGGACCCACCTGCCTCACCACGCTGCACCTGACCTGAACCACCGCGCATCCGGGGAAGCCGTGTCGACAGGGTGCCGTCGAAAACTTCCTGCAAGCCCAGCGGAGGCACGGGCATCCGAGGGTCTTTGGCCCACCACAGCAGCAGGTCTCCAAAGCAGCGGGCGGACCTATCCGTCCAAAAGAGAATCTCCTTGTGGGCGGTGTCAGCACCGCCCCTGGCATGTCGTGCAGCCGGCTCCTGATGCTGCCGTCGACTTCCGAAACTGACAGGCGTCGCCAGGACGAAACGCCAGCGCGTAAATTTCTACCCTGCCTCGTAAGGGGATCCCGCTGCGGCACCTCCGCGTACCGATCCTCACGATGAAGACACCCCATGACAAGGTGGTTGAGCCTGTGACTGTTGTCCAGCCGCAACTTTTGGGTTGACCCAGGGCGGGCTGCCGTTGTCCTCGACGAGGAGACGTTTACCCATTGAGTGCGTCCGTTCTGGGGTCAGGCGAACTATCGCAGGGCTTCGCCGAGGCGAGCGGCGGGCGTGAGGTCGGCGGCGAGACCGCCGCCGGTCGCAGCCCGGGCAAGAGCGCGACCCAGCGCAGGTGCCTGCTTGAACAGATTGTGACCGGCCACAAAAATGACAGAGTCTGCCTCCCACACGGCCACGCCGTCCTCGCTCCATGGGAGGTCGGTCACCCAGCAGTGAAGGAAGTCGCGCGGCTCTGGGTGGAGACCGGGCAGCGCCCGTGTCACGTATTCGCGTGCGCGTTCGTCCAGCGATCGAATCGCCGCAGGGTCGATGAACGTTCCGTCGTCGCGGACGCCGACGGTTTCGCTGAGTCCGACCGAATAGCTGCTGTTGCCCGGTAGCGGCGTCGCGTAGACGCCGACTTCGCCGAAGACGCCGCTGCTGTCCTGCAAGCACGCAACTCGTGCCGGGGCGGCGGCTTTCACGTCGAAGGTCAGCCGGACGTGTGCGGCAAGGCGAACCGGCAGCGACAGGCCGACGCTGCGTGCCAGGCGGGCGGTTTCGCGGCCGGCGCACACGACCACCTTGGAGTAGACAGCCCGGTCGGTGACGCTGCGCACCTCGACCGTCCCGTCGGCGCGGGGATCGATGGAGATGACCTCACCGGTGGTGACCGCATCTGCGAGGGCACCCGTGAGTGCCGTGATCGCGGCGCGAGTGCGGATCGCGCCGCCCGACTCGTCGAGCACCGCTGGCCCCGAGTACCCAGCGAGCAGGGGCATCCGCTGGGCGACCTCGGCCGCGTCGATCTCGCGCACTTCCACGCCGCCGACCTGGTCGAGCACCCGCAGCCGCGCCAGGGCGCTGTCTCCGATCGCCAGGACACCGTCTGAGGAGACCAGCTCGACGTCGAAGTGTTCGGCCCACTCATCCCATACGCCCCGGCTTTCGCGCGCGAAAGCGACGAGTCGCGGGTCGTCGTGGGCATGCCGGAAGATCCGCGCCTCGCCTGCGGACTGACCCGTCCCGGGCAGACCAGCCTCGTACAAGCGCACCGGCACGCCCTGCTCCCGCAGCGCGTACGCCGTCGACAGACCGACGATCCCGCCCCCGATCACTGCTACCTCGGGTGAACGCGTCGTGGCAACGCCGTCGTCAGTACCTGTCATCGCGGTTCCTCGATCTGTTGGTGATGAGCGATAGACCGCAAGAGAAGGGGCCGCTGCCACGACGTCAGCGGGCTGTGTAAGCCCGAAGTCACCGCGCGCAGCGACCCCTCCTCTCTGGGCCAGTACTCCCGGTCTGTGGTGTCAGGCGGGGAGTTTGGAGCCCAGTACGTCGAGCTTCTCGATCGTCGGTTCGGAGAACAACGCGCCGGTCTGCTCGCCGAGAGCCACCGCAACAGGGCCGGACAGGTGGGCGTCACGTCCGGCGTCATCGGGGAACACGTCGAAGATCCCGAACGAGGTCGGCCCGAGGCGGATCGCGAACCACGCGGTGGTCGCCTGCTCGTCCTCAACGAGCGCACGGCCGCTGTCAAGGAACTCCTTCACGTCGTCCTCCTTCCCGGGCAACGCGTCAAACCTGACCAGCAATCCCTTGGTCACACTCATGACTTCTCCTCTTCTTTTGTCGGGGTGCCCGCGAGTTGGGACACTATCGCCTCGGAGAACGCCGGCAGGTCCTCCGGCGAGCGGCTGGTGATGAGATTCTTGTCGACCACCACGTCCTGGTCGACGACGTCGGCGCCGGCGTTGCGCAGGTCGGTGCGAATGCTCGGGAACGACGTCAGGGTGCGGCCGGCGGTCACGCCAGCCTCGATCAACGTCCACGGCCCGTGACAGATCGCCGCCACTGGCTTGCCGCTCTCGACGAAGTCGCGGACGAAGGAAACGGCGTCCTTGTCGACCCGGAGCTGGTCGGGGTTCACCGTGCCGCCGGGAAGCAGCAGGGCGTCGTAGTCGCCCACCGAGGCGTCGGCGACCAGCCCGTCGACGGTGAACGTGCCCGCTTCATCCAGGTCGTTCTTACGGGCCTTGATCTCGCCGTCGTGGATCGAGAGGACCTCGGTCTGAGCGCCCGCGCGGTCCAGTACTTCGCGGGGTTGCTCGAGCTCAACGCGTTCGACTCCGTCGGCGGCGAGGATCGCGACCCTCTTGCCCTGAAGATCTGCTGCCATATCAGTTTGCCTCCTTTCCGTTTGACATGCCGGGCTTGATGAGGACCTTGGTCCAACCCTTGGACCTGGAGTCGAAGTTCTTGTAGGCGTCGGCGGCTTGGTCCAGCGAGATTTCATGGGAGACGATCCAGGAAGGGGTCGCCTTGCCGGCCGCGATCAAGTCTCGCAGCTGGCGGTTGTACTTCTTGACCGGGGCTTGACCGTTGCCCATGGTCTGTCCCTTGAACCAGTGGGTGCCGAAGTCGATGGCTGCCTTGCCCTGCTTGGCCAATTCGCCCTTGGCCCCCGGGTCCTGGGGGACGAACACGCCAACGGTGCCGATTCCTCCGGTGAAGCGGACCGAGTTGATGAGCATGTTCAGCGTGGCGGCGGTGTCTTCGTTGCCCTGGGGATCGTGGGCCTGGTAGCCCACGCATTCGCAGCCACGGTCGGCTCCGAGCCCCATGGTCTCGTCCAGCACGGCCTGCACGGGGTCGGTCTTGGAGTCGTCGATGGCGATCGCTCCGATCTGCTCGGCCAGCGCGAGCCGGTCGGGGTGGCGATCGACCACCATGACCTTCGCGGCGCCCTTGATCGTCGCGGACAGGGCGGCCATCAGCCCGACCGGTCCGGCCCCGGCGATCACGACGCTGTCGCCCGGGATCACGCCGGCCATCTCGGTGGCGTGGTAGCCGGTGGGGAAGATGTCGGAGAGCATGACGTAGTCGTTCTCCTTCTCCTCGGCGTCCTCGCCCAGGCGCAGTGCGTTGTGGTCGCCGAAGGGCACCCGGAGCAGCTCGGCCTGGCCGCCGCCGTAGGGGCCCATGTCTGCAAATCCGTAGGCCGCTCCGGCGGCAGACGGGTCAGGCTGGGTGGTGAGGCAGTAGTTGGTCAGGCCGCGTTCGCAGTTCTTACAGAATCCGCACGAGATGTTGAACGGGAGCACAACCCGGTCTCCGACCCTGACCTTCTCCACGCCACTACCGACTTCGATGACCTCCCCCATGTTCTCGTGACCGAACGTCCGGCCTACTTCGAAGGAGGTCCGCCCCTCGTACATGTGCAGGTCCGAGCCGCAGATGTTCGTCGTCGTTACCCTGACCAGGACATCGGTGGGTCGCTCGATCTTCGCGTCCGGGACGTCCTTCGTGCTGACCTGACGGGGTCCCTCGTACACCACTGCTTTCATGTCTACTCCGATCCGATTGTGTTGCTCGATGTCTTTCTGGCAAGGCCTCTCCGACGCCGGCCCCATCGCTAGACAGCAAACGCCCCCCAGGAACCACGTGTCAAGGGGCTCGCCTTGAGTTGATGTGTAGCGATCGAGCCGGGATAGTGCCCGGGTCCGCTGCTCGATCCCAAGGCATACGCTCTGTACACGCTTGCGGTGGTCGCGCCATTCGTCCTTGTGCTCGTTATCATCGTGACGTTGACAGCGGTTCTGATGATGAGCCGGTACCGCAACCATCACCGGGCAGCATCATTGCTGACGTGCACGAACGGGATCAGGCCTCGCGTGAGTTCCCGTATGAACCGTCCGGTGGTCTGTCCGATGATGGGCCGCTTTGTGACACACACGTGGACAGGCTTTGCGGCGTCATCGTCGGACCTTTGAAGGGATGACGGCTGTCTCCCATTGTCCGAGATCACCGCAGCGACCCGGGGATCTGCGGCCACGAAATCTTAGTATCTCCGCAAGCCTTCACTGCGAACTCCAGACCGATCCTGCCCGATTGCCCCCGGGCCAAGTCCACCATGTTATGCCGACGATCTATGCCCCGCTCGGGCCGCTGATCCACTAGTCCAACAGGAGTTCCGCGTAGACGCCCAGAACAGGAAATTGTCCATCACACGTCTGGCACCAAGGTGCACTCTCGGACATTGTGTCCGGGAATCTGACATACGCAAGTGCGCTCTCGCTGCGAACTGACGGCATGGAAACGCAAGTGCGCAGGTGCCAGTACTGCACTCGACCGTTGCCCGCGGGCGCCCGGGCAAACCGCCGTTACTGCGATGAGGACTGCCGACGCCAAGCCCATGGCCGGCCCGCCGAGACGGACAGCCGGCGGTGCGAGAGCTGCGGAGAGCGGCTGCCGGAGGGCAGTCGGAGGAACAAGCGGTTCTGTGATGGCGCATGCCAGAAAGCCGGGGTCCGACTCCGGAACCGTTCGGCCACGGCTGCGAGTACGCGACTAGCTGTCCGGGACCGGTTGGCCGTCGTGTCCGCTCAGCTGGTCGAAGCCGAGACGGCACTGGCTCAAAGCCGTAGCCGGCTCCGGGCCCGTGACCTTCAAATGGCCGAGCTGCGGGTCAAGTTGGCCGCCGAACGTCGGTCGTCAGCTAAGGCCATCGCCGGTCAGGCCAATCGGACCGCCGCTGTCCGCGACCAGCTGGCTACGGTCAGTGGGGAACTGTCCGTGCTGCGCCGGAACTGGTCGGCAACGTCCGAAGCCCGGGTGACAACGGTTGAGGTGACCTGCCTGCGTGACCAGTTGGCCAGCGTGCAGGACCGATACGCCCAGCTGGTCGCGCAGTATCAGGAGTTGTCCGAGTCCGCCGAGCTGGCCGCGACCGAGCGCCAGCAACTTCAAGGTGTCGTCCGGCAGTGGGACACTCTGTGCAAGCGGCTCTACAAGGCCACCGGCGGCCAATCGGCCGCGGCCGTGGACAAGGACATCCTGGCCACCTGGACAAGGTTCCGGCAGGCCGTGGCCACCCCGTCCGGCCACCGGGGCCGGGCCCCCGTGACCCGACCAGCGGCCGGACCGGCCACCGGGCAGTCGGCCACGGCGGGGGTTGTCCCGTGACCGTTTCGATCTCGAAGATGTCCATCGCTTACTACCTGGATTCCGTGGCCACCGGCGACGAGCATCATCACGGACGCCAGAACCTGACCGGCTACTACACCGAGGCCAAGGCCCCGGCCGGCCGCTGGGTCGGGGCCGGTCTGGCCGGGACCTCCCTGTCCCCCGGACAAAAGGTCACCCGGGTGGATGCGGTCATGCTCTATGAACAGGCCCGCGACCCGGAGACCGGTCAACTGCTGGGCCGGGCACCGATGGCCAGCCAGATCACCCCGGCGGAGGCGCAGACCCCGGCCGGACGGGCGGCCAAGGCCACCCGGGAGGCGGTGGCCGGGTTCGACCTGACCTTCTCGGTGCCAAAGTCCGTGTCCGCCCTGTGGGCCGTGGCCGGACCTTCGTTGCAGGGCCAGATCCAGCAGGCCCACCAGCAGGCGATGAACGAGACCCTGGCCTGGGTCGAGACAAACGTCCTCCAATCAAGGGCCGGCCACGGCGGGGTCGCGCACGTGCCGGTGACTGGGCTGGTGGCCAGCCAATTCGACCACTGGGACTCCCGCGCCGGGGACCCCCAGTTGCACACCCACACCGTCATCTCCAACCGAGTCCAACGGGTACTGGACGGCCAGTGGGCCACCCTGGATTCCTACACCCTGCACCGGCATGTGGTGGCCATCTCCGAGACCTACAACTCGTTGCTGTTCGACCGACTCCACCTGCAGATCGGCGCCCTACCGGAATCCCGCTCCGAGGACGGCCAACAGCTAGCCGACGCAGTCGCGGCGGCCACGGCCGAGGACATGTCCGGGCCGGGAGGACAGAGCCCGGACACCACCAGCCACCGGGTCGAGTTGGCCGGGGTCCCGGACAGCCTGATCACCGAGTTCTCCACCCGCTCCCGGGACATCGAGGCCCGTAAGGACGAACTGGTGGCCGCGTGGGTGGCCACCCATGACCGCCAACCCCCAGCGGCGATCGTGTTGCAACTGCGCCAGCAGGCCACCCTGGAAACCCGCACCCCGAAACAGGACCAGTCGTTGTCCCTGGCGGAGAAGATGGTCGGCTGGCGCGAAAGATCTCTGGCCACCGGCCACGACCCGGCCACCGTGGTGGCCAACGCCGTCGGCCACGCGGACACCACCATCACCCCCGACCAGCTCACCGACCAGGTCGTTGGCCAGTTGGCCACCTGGATACTGGCCGACGCGGCCACCCGGCGGGCCACGTTCACCCGCGCCAACGTGACCGCATCGGCCGAACGCATCACCCGCGTGGTGCGCTACCGCACCGCGGCCGACCGGCACGCGGCCACTGACCGGCTCGTGGACACAGCCCTGGCCCTGGCCGTGCAGTTGACCCCCAGCCGCTCCATCGCCCCGGACACCGAGGACCCTGCCGTGGCCCACCACGGCCACTCGGTGTTCGACCACCAGCGCAAGGCCGGACTGTGGACCGCCCGGCAAGTCATCGACGACGAGGCCTACCTCATCGGACGCGCCACCACCGCAGTCGGACCCCGCCTGTCCCCGGACACCGTCACCGAACAGGTCACGCAGGTGGCCACCGCTGCCGGTCACCTGCTGAGCGAGGATCAGGCCCGAGCCACTGCGGCTGTCCTGTCCTCCCCCCGTGCGGTGCAGGCGATCATCGGTCCGGCCGGGACCGGCAAGACCACCACCATGGCCGCCGTCGCCCAGCTGTGGTCCGACACCCACGGGGAGTCCTCCGTAGTCGGTTTAGCCCCCTCGGCGGTGGCCGCCGGGGTCCTCGGGGACGAACTCGGGGTGGCCACCGAGAACACCACCAAGTGGCTCTACGAATCCGTGGGGGACGGGGCGGCCCGCCGCGCCCAGCGCGTGCAACAACTCACCGCCCGGTTGCACCAGCTCCAGGCCCAGCGCCCCAGTAACCGCACCGCCGCAAGCATCGAACGCCTGGGGGCGAAGCTGGCCGAACAGCACGCCGCCCAGGCCCGCTACACCCTGGCCGAGAACCAGTTGCTGATCGTGGACGAGGCGTCCATGGTCTCCACCGCCCAACTGGGCGAACTGGCCCGGCAGGCCGAGGCCGCCGGAGCCAAGGTGCTGCTGGTGGGGGACCCGGCCCAGCTGGAGGCCGTGGACGCCGGCGGGTTCCTCGGGTGGATGGACCGCAAGGCCGACCCCGAACGCCTGGACATGGTGTGGAGGTTCCGGAACGAGTGGGAACGGGAGGCCTCCTTGCGCTTGCGCACCGGCGACCCGGACGTGCTCAGCGAGTACGCCGCGAATGGCCGGATCCACGGGGCCCCGGGGGAGGACGCGGCCGACTCTGCGTACTCGGCATGGCTGGCGGACAAGCGAGCCGGGCTGTCTACGATCCTGATCGCCTCGGACAACGCCACCGTGGCCGAGCTGAACACCCGCGCCCAAGCCGACCTGGTGGCCAGTGGTGACGTGGACGTCGCACAGGCCGTCATCCTGCGCGGGGAGGCCACCGCCGGGGCCGGGGACCTGGTGCTGGCCCGCCGCAACGACAGGTCCCTGCGCGATGAGACCGGGGCGTTCATCGCCAACGGCACCCGACTGACCTTGACCGGGATCAACCCCGACGGCTCCGCCATGGCCCGCAACGAGAACACCGGGGGAGCGGTGACCCTGGACCCGGACTACCTGGCCTCCTCCACGGAACTCGGCTACGCCACCACCGCGCACCGCTCCCAGGGCGTCACCGTGGATTCGGCCCACGCCGTGGCCAAGGCCGGACTGTCCCGGGAACTGTTCTACGTGGCGATGACCCGCGGCCGGCAGGCGAACCACGCCTACGTCGACTTCGGCGTCGATCACGAGGCACATTCCCCGGACGAGTGGGGGCTACTCACCGAGACCCCACCGGCCGAGCGTCCGGTGACCGTCCTCGAGGGCGTCCTGAAGCGCGAGTCCGCCGAGCACACCGCCCACGAGGTCCGCGACCAACAACGGGCCTGGTCCAACGACCTGGGCCGGATGGTGCACGAACTCGACTACCTGAACTGGGCCGCCCGCTCCGCCCGGACCCACCAGTGGATACTGGACAACTACGGCGATGACCCCGAGACCGTGGCCCGGCTGACCGATGCCGCCACCTGGCCCCAACTGGTCAAGGCCGACCCCGCCATCCACCACTACGGCAACGCCGAGGCCGAGGATGCCATGCCGGAGATCCTGGCCCGCTGCACCCCACGCACCGAGGACGCGCCGCTCTCCATTCCGCAGCGCCAGCCGGAGAGCCAGCGAGAGGTCACCGCCGACCTCGTGGCACGGATTCACCGGGAGCTCGACGGAAGGCTGGACCGGATCGAGGCCGACCCGCCCGCCTGGTACGACGAGCTCACCCAACACCACCCCGACCCGACAACCCGTCGCGCGGCGGCCGCCGACGTGCTCGTGTGGCGGGCCGTGTCCGGGCAGGACGACGCCGAGACCTCCTTGGGTAAAGCCCCCACCGAGAAGGACAACACCGCCCGCTACCACCACGCCGCTCACGCTGCCCTCCACCCCACCCAAGAGAACCGACCGGAGGGTCCCGAGGCCCGCCACGATGCGCTGGTGTCAGGGCTGTCCGACAACTGGATCAACCTCGAGCCGGTTGCGACTGCACGCTGGCCCGTGGAGGATGACATCGAGCAGTCAACGACCAGCCGTGATCGAGTCCCCCAGGACTGGGATCGGTGAGTTCGCCGTGCCGGTTAGCCTGCTGACATGGAAGAAAAGCAGGGCGGATTGTTTGCCAACTACAGCGCGATGATCGCCATCGGCGGCGCCCTCACGGTCTTCGGCTTCATCTCGGGCCTGGGGGCCGAGGGGTTCGTCAACGTCGTCATGCTGCTGGGCATGCTGCTCGTCATCGTCGGCTATCTCCGGCGTATCACGAGCGCGCTTGAACGAAGAAGCTGAGCGGCGTCAACTGTTCCACCATCGCATCATGCCAGCAGTTGCGTCGGGTCGACCGCAGCCTGGAACGTTAGGCGGGATGTTCGTCTGCTTCACCCGCTTCTTGTGGATATTCCATCTCGAATCGCGGCATCGCGTGGTCCCGGAGAAGTTCGATAGCCGCCATCTTTATGGGCATCACCCCTTGGAACTTGAACTCGTCCGTGGGATCTGACTGGAAGAAGTCCATGACGCGTGAGAGGCGATCTTCACCCGCGAACAGGCGGCCTTCATGGGCGGTCTTCGACCGTTGTTCATACTGCTGCTCCAGTGGCTTTCGCTCCCGGTTGCTCCAGTGAGGGAACGCCTCCTTCAAGGCACGCCGAAATCTCTTGGCCGAACCCTTTTGGGACCCGCATGTCTTGCAGGTGTCGAGCTCCACCCATTGACCGCCGATCGTCTCAAGGATGCCAACGAACGCCACATGCGCCAAGGACGGGCTCGTGTGCTCGACCGCACATGCGTTGTACAGGGCCGAGCACAGCGCCCCATAGGCATCGTCCTCAGCTATGCGGACATACGCCTCGTCGCCGATGGGCATGGCAGACAGCAAGGTCGGCGGAGCCCAGTCCTGTGTGATCTCACCGTCCAAGAACTCGATTTCAGCTGCTGGAATTGGCTCCGCATACTCCCGCATTTGAGAAGACTCCAGGACTTCCCAGTATTCGCCTGTCGCAACAGTCAAAGCTGTGCACAAGCGCACCACTTGTTCATCGGCATCGACTCGAGCCGTACCCCAGTCATGCGAATTGGCCGATCCAGTGACGATCACAGGATGGAGCAGCTCAACCTCCCCTCCTTGGAGCATCCCACGGGGCATCGCCCGCTTGAGCCGCGCATACGGACGGCCATTGGGCACAAGGTGTAGGCCGCCCAGCAAGTACTCGTGGTCGAGCGCGGCGGGCGGCGAGTAGTCCGTAACGGGAGCGATCACCGCTCTCCACTCGAACGACAGCATGGCCTCCAGACGCTCCAGCGCCTTGTCTAGGGGGCCGTTCCAAATTTCGCGGCCTTCGTCAGCTCGCCTCTCATCTTCAGCGATCAGGCCGAACGCCAGTTGATCACCCTTCAAGGGGATCAGTGCGAAACTGGCGGGCAGGTCCATGTCGCGTGAATGCAACTCTTGAACAGAGAATGCAGTCTCGCTGATACGTCCTTGTCTGCGAGACATCGTGACCTGCATGTCCTTGTGCACTTCGAGGAATGCCCGCATCAGGTGCCTTAACAGGGCAGTACCGCTGTCGGAAGGCAACCGGGGTCTGCCTTTAAGCGGGTAAACCCCACGTCCGTCATCAAGGGGTAGGGACGACATGCCCCCCAGTTTCGCATGCTCGATATACGGCGTCAGGTGACCAATCTCTAGGTCAACAACACTGTCTCCATCTGAATGCTCATTCAGACCTCGATCTTCGATGTAGCTGCCGTATTCACCACTCATCCAAATGCAACTGGCTGTCCAACCAGCTAGGGGTGTGAGTCATTGTGGCACCTGTCTGACTTACCGCATCGTCAATCACAACGCACGCACTTTCGATGAGTTCTCGGCGACCATGCTGCGTGACAACTAGGCCGCGAATGGGCCGGAATCCCCGCACACGCTCCTCCTCCCGGAATGGAGCGTACCGTGCGTCATCGCCCGGCTCCTTCGTCCTGAAAACCTCCGTATGGCGTGAGAGCCCAATCTGCATTTCATAGTCGGTTTTCGGTCCGCCTGCCTGCTGCAGTGACAGAATCATGGCCAGCAAATCCAAGCCGACCAGTTCCAGGTCCCGCCATGGAACATGACCGGGGTCAGCAACCTCACGTCCCAGAACCCCGTCACGCGTGATCCCCACAGCCAAGGTCCCATCCCCGTGTACTTCGACCCTTGCCCCGATCCGCCTGCTCGATGCCCCCTCGAGGAGATGGGAGACCGTGCGTTCACGGGTTAGATGGTGCATCCTGTAGCCGCGACGAACAGGGCCCTCTGTCGCTTCAATCAGCGGCTTCATCTCATCTTTAATCCATGGATATTCTCGTGCAGCCCAAACGACTCGCTCTACTCCACTTGGCGGGACACGTTGAGCGTCGTCCAGAGGCCTTAGCGGACGGGCGACCCCCACTACCCAGATCGGATCCCCAGAGTCTTGGGTAGCTCCTACGGCTTCAAGAAACCGGCTGAATAGGTCACCGGTTTGGGTCTCACCCTGGTGCCTCATCTGCTGCCGCAGCCGGTACGCCTCGGCCAGTTGGCGCTCCGTCATAAAGAAGGTCTCGGCTCCACTTCGCCAAGGCGCGTGGAAGAACCCGCCGTCGCCCTTCTGAACCACAAGATGAGGTGCGTCCTGACTGTCCGGCACAAGCAGTACCAGGACGCCGCCGTCCGCTCGCCCTTCAGGCAGAATTTCCCTGAGCTCCAATCCACTCACCGGCGGGTGGACCATGCTGAAGGCGAGCTGGTGAATGCGCTTCTTGTCATCCTCACTCACAGCAGATACCCCAACGAGACCACCCGCTGCTGTCCGACCGTCGACTTTCGTCTCACTGACCCCGTAGGCGATCATGCCACCACCCGTGTTAGCCATCGCGGCGATGTCCTTTGCCAGCTCATAACGCTCCGATTCCCGACGCTTCTCCGCAAGCGCTCCAGAGGTCAGTGGCATCTGTCCCTTCCAATCCAGCTGCACTGTCTCCTCAATGCGCTGAGCGACAGCTCGCTGGAACATCTCGAAGGTCAGTTCGGTAGATTTCTCGCCGAGCGCGGCATGAAGTGGAGTCCAGGGCATGTGCCGAGCATAGGCACCCGCTTCTATACCGGAGGTGACGCGGGCCCGCCGTCAAGGAGATAACACCCAGCAGATGAGTGATTTGGAGCCGTCCCAGCCGGTCGCTGCTTCCTGGATAATCCGGGTCAATTTCAGCTCGACCTGTCTCGCAATCCATGGGTTACAAGACGTCTCATGGCTGTTTGCGTGAGCGCAAAGCAGAGTGCGGATTTCCGGCCTTTACTGACCCTCGGCGATTCTCGCAACTATGTATCGGAACCTCGTGGCTAGAATCGTGTAGTCAACGTCGGTTGCGAGACACTCGGGGTGGTTATGGGCAAGCTCATTGGATATGCGCGGGTCTCCACCCGGCGACAGGATGCCGACCGGCAGGTCGAGGACCTTTTGGCGGCCGGGGTCCGCCGCGATGATCTCTACGTCGATCACGGGGTATCCGGTGCCCGGGCCTCCCGGCCGAAGTTCGACAAGGCGGTGACTGCCCTCCAGGAGGGGGACACCCTGGTGATCTCCACCCTGGATCGGTTGGGCCGGTCCACGCAGAACATGCTCGCCTTCGCCGAGACGCTCCGGGAGCGGGGCGCCGGGTTGCGGGTGCTGAACCTGGGCGGGGGAGACGTCGACACTCACACCCCGATGGGCTCCATGGTCTTCACGGTGATGGCCGCCCTTGCTCAGATGGAGTTGGAGATCAAGCGCGAACGCATCACCGACTCCGTGGCCAAACGCCGCGCCGCCGGCCAGGACCTCGGCGGACGGCGACAGACCTTCACTGACTCCCAGATCCGCAGCGCCGCCCACCTGGTCGAGGCCGGCCGGCCCGCGGCTCAGGTGGCCCGGGACATGGGCATGTCCCGAGCCACGCTCTACCGGCGCATCCGCGACCTTCCTGTCTCGACATAGCTCGTATCGCCGGGTCGTGCGGGCTGGCGCCTGCGGCGGACCCACCACCGCCCCGAATGCACTGCAGCCCCGGACCCATGACGGGTTCCGGGGCCGCAGCCGCTGGTTCAGAGGGTGTGCCTGACTACATCAGGCCGCCCTTGGCGTCCTTGGCAGCGTCCTTGACGTTCTCGCCGGCCTGCTTGGCGTGGCCCTCGGTGTTCTGGGCCTTGCCCTCTGCCTGCAGATCGGGGTTGTCGGTGGCATCGCCAAGCTTGTCCTTGGCACCTCCGACCGCCTTGTCGGTCGCGTTGCTGATCTTGTCTCCGAGTCCCATGGGCACTCCCTTCTGTCGGCGATCAAGTCCTTCGACCATATGTCTCTCTGCCTCCGCGGGAAACCCTCCGGTCCGTCGTTTCCTCCATGGCGAACGCGCACCCTGGCGACCGTCGGGGGCGGTCCGGAGCGCCGCTTCGTCCGGTCCAACAGCAAGGCTCGAGGCGCCATCTTGTCGAGAACCGAGCCACCGGGCGAAGTGACACCAGCGGCGTGGCCGTGCGGCTCGAGGGCACGTCCCTATAGGCGCGAGCATCGCCAACCGCTCATCGGCTGCGGCGTGGCGGTCATCTCCTTCTGGCGGTAACGCGCATACCCCAGCCCCTGGCACCCGTTGCTTGTCTCAACAACTCGGTAGTTCCCAGCTCATCAAGACACCAGCGAACGAGACAGGCAAATGAGACCAGATGACGCGGTTGCTGCACCCGCGAATTTCTGGAGAAACCGGGGGAGTTCGGCCAACCGTCAAGAGCGGTCCAGCGTCCCGGTTTCACGTCTCATCAAAGGAACGTTTATTGAGACACGATAAATGGCCGACATAAGAGGCTCGACGATGCTCATCGCGAATCAATGCCGCGGGATTGCGAAGTAGGGCGAAGCGTGATGGCACCAGTATGGTCGCGGGAAATCAACGGGGTCTCCGGTTCCGCGGTGGGGGACCTCGTCGAATTCGTGCAGCGGAGGGCGGGGAGACAGATTCTCGAGCACCACGAGCACCTCGGCTACGACCGGCGCACGCTCGGTGGCGACCGACCCTATCTACGCGGCCGCCGACACGTCTAACTCCACCGTCATTCCCTGTTGGGCGTCCAGGGCCGGCCATCAGACTAAGGACAGTGCACGAGCGTCCAAGCGTCGCAGCCAATCGAGCAGGGTGCCATCCATGATTGCCGAGTGCAGGGCGAGTGGATTGAATGACTCCTGTTCGACTGCCTTCGCGGAGATGAGTGCCAGTAGCTGGTCCGTGGTGGCCGTGGCGAGTCGTTCTTCATTGGCGCTGAATTGGAGCGCGTTCATGCCTAGCAGTGTCATGAAGTCGGGACGCTGGTGAGGGGTCAAGGCAGTCAGGAACTGTTCGATCAGCTGGGCGTTGTCGGCTGGAGCGAGATGCTGGCCGGAACGCTCTTCGAAGATATCGATGAACGCCGTTAGTTCGGCGAACGGATGGGAAGCTTCGTCGTCGGCCGCGGCGGGGGAGGGTGCGGCGGCCTCCGGGGGCTCATCGGCAGGAAAGTACAGTGTGAGCTCATCTGGGCTGACTCCGACTGCGCTGAACATGGCCCGAAGCTGCTGCGTCTTCGTCCATGTGTTGTTGTTCATGTCCATGGACAGGCCCGGCATGATTTCGACCTGGGAGTCCGGCAGCTCCTGTCCGACGGTGAACCAGGTGCTCTTCTCGGCTGCGGCAAAGAGGGCCTCATGGTTGACCTCATCAAGCAGTCGAATCACCTGTGAGGTGAGGTCGCGCCAACTGGAGACCGCTCGTTCTACTCCGTTGAAGTTGAAGGCCACGGCTCGGGCGTTCGTGAAGTCCGTCTCCTCCCCGAGCGGCATCTCGGGAAGCTGTTTCTTCGGAGGCTCGAAGGTGGTGGCTGGTGATGCCCAGTAATCCAGCGCCCAGATTGCGAGTTGCGTGCTGCGGGCCTTCAACTCAGTAAGGCCCCAGGTGGAGTTCGACCGGATGCCGTGATTGAGGCGGTAGGGGGAGGCCGCGAAACCTTCCGGGTGGTCCCTCTTCTCCGGGAATGGCAGGTTGGAGTAAGTGCTGTTGTACCCGGTCACCGTGAGGTTGGCGATGCGGTGGAGCCATTCCCCATGGATCTCTTCCGCGCTCTCGCCCAGTGCATCGCGCCAGGCTGCGTTCAGCGACTGCGGCATCACGTGTTCGATGCTGATTTCGCCGTCGGCCAGGCGGGTGGCCACGTCGAGGGCGTCCTTAGAGCTTCCGTTCTCCAAACATTCGAAGAGATAGAGGCGGCGCTCACGATTTATGCGATACATGTTTCGGTGCTCGAACTCGGAGCGGAACTCCTCGTCGCCGGGAAACCGTGCTGTGCCATCTCGGCGCAGCAGCGAGTAGGCGAAGACGTCAGCGAAGGAATCCGCTGGTCCACGCAGGTTGCGCACTTCCCGGTACATCCCGGCGAAGAGCTTGTTCAGGGTGTTGGTGGGGACATCGCAGACGATCCGCCGGAACAGGTAGGACTCCAGGATGTTGAGGACGTCCGCGACGTCTTCGGGCGTCAGGGTCCCGACTCGTAGTTCGGCGATGACTGGCATGAGGAACGGCAGGACGACGTCGGCGCGCAGGATGTTGAGCCGTCGGAGTCTGCGATCAATGATTGTCGTTCCGACCGTGCTGTTCCGGATGTCCCGGTAGTGCTCGGAGTGGTCTCTTACATCCTCGAGTAGCTCGGCGCCTTTGGTGCCCTGCTTGGCGGCGAACGTCTTGAAGGCCTCGTAGACGTCGTCTAGTTTCGGCGTCGTGGAGGTTTTGGTGACCAGGTACCAGCGGAGAAACTCGTCGGTGGCGTGGTCGACGTTCTTCTCGATCCGGTTCCAGTAGTGCTCGTAGACGTGATTCTGCTCGGTCGTGTGCAGGTCCATGAGGACTAGGTTGCGTACTTTGTCAGCTTCCGACAGCGCTAGTCCGGTGGAGTTCAGGGATTCGAAGATTTGCTGGGGTGCGTCGTGCTTCTCGAGGTCGAGATGCATGATCTCCAAGCGGGAGACCGCCTTCCACAACTGGTCGGCGTCGAGGCCCTGCAGGGGAAGGTTTTTCAGGAAGTACCGGTAGTTCGAGGTGATGTTCGACGACGCAATAAAGTCCTTCTCCGCTCCGAAGAGCCGGGCGTACGCCGTGGCGTCGTCCTTGACCGGCTTGAGGCGGACAGTCGGCTCGTGGGGGTGGTCCTGTTTGAGGAGGAACTTGCGCAGTTTCGTGGCGAGGTCATCGTCGGCGGTCTTGAGTGAACCGTCCTCCACCAGTCGGATGAGCGCCAGGATAAGGACGCTGATGGTGGTGAGGCGTTGCTGGCCGTCAATGACAACCAAGCTCCAGGTCGTTTCCGGATTGACGACGACTGAACCGAAGAAGTGCTTGGGCCGGTCCTCTTTGATCACCGCGGTGAGGTCCGCGAGAAGCCGTTCGCAGTTCTTGTGCTGCCAGTCGTAGTTTCGCTGGTAGACGGGAATGACGATCTCTCGATCCACCGATGCGAACAGCGTGTATAAAGCGACCATGCTTCCCTTCATTCACTCATCGTATCGGCGGAGCTTTGGCACACACCCGCGGGCGGGATGTCGGCCCCGCTAATCGAGCCAGGCAGGGGCATGGAGAAGGTGAGACGTTCGGGCGGTGGTGCACGCAGCCCGTGGAAATGACACCCGGTCTGAGCTTCAGGTGGGAGGCGCCGGGGCCGGTCCGTGCTCTAACCGGAGGTTGAGCCAGTGTCGTCCCGACCCTGTGGTTGGGCACCTCCGGTAAGGCGGCCGAACGCAGACTCGTTCTATGCGGACAAGCGCACCTTAGGTTTCTAGGTCTGTCCGGCCGGCGTCATCCTTCCTAGACTTACCCCGCCCCAGGGCCTTCGGCCCCAGATTGGTGATGCCCTTCAAGGATTGGCGCGGTAATTGGATCTTTCGCGCGGTTTCGAAGGACCGGGCAGCAACGCCTTTTGCCAATTCGTTGCTGGTCCGGGCGAGGTCCCGGATGGAGGCCGCCCATCCCTTGTTTTCCCAAGAGGCGAGCTGGTCGTCGAACCAGTTGACCTGAGAGCCGAAGTCACGGATTTGGGTCTGGACGTTGTTGGCGGCTGCGTGGAGTCGGGACACCTGCACCGGGTGGGCCACCCGAAGCCTGTCGGGAACGTCAATAGCCGTAGCCGCATGGGTGAGGACCTCACCGAGGATCGTTTGGAGCTCGTCCAGCAACTGGTGGTTTCGCTCGACGACCAGCGCACGATGTTGTTCCGCCAGGTGGGGTTCCACGCTCTCCACGCGGGCCTGCTCCAGTACGCGGAAACGGGAAAGGGTCACCAGGCATTGGCCTAGTACGGGCAACCAGAGCGGCAGCAGCTGATTCGCCAGGGTGTCCAGGATGTCGTCTCGGTCCGTGAGGCGGGCCTCGGCGGCACGAGAGGCTTCGGAGCGGATACGTTCTAAGCCGCGGTGCCACGTGGACAAGACGTCAGGCTGCAGGGACTGTACCTTGTCCCAGGAAGCGGAGCCGAGTTCGCCGGTGCGTTGGTAGAGCGTGAATGCCTCGGCGACGACCTGGGTCACGCCGCGGGTGGCTCCGACCAGCTCGGTGCGGCGGTCCTCGGCAAGGGCGTCGATCTTTTCCTCGATACCCCGAAGGGTGTCCTGGAGTTCCTCGGCAGCAGCCTGGGCAGCGAACGACGCCGCCAGGGTGGCCACGTTGGACAACACGAGGGGATTGACCATGCCGCGGTTGGGCATGGAGAACCGGACATGCTGGTCGATGCGTCCATGTTTCCCCCGGACCACCCCGCTGAGCACGCCGTCCTTGGGCTTATTCGTTGCGGCCAGCTGCCGCAGGCGGGCGGCGCTGTCTTCCGTGAGCTTCACCCATCGCCCGCTGTGCGCCTGGAGTTGGGCGGTTAGTCCGCATGCCTGGCTGACGCGATGGGCTACCGATGCCGTCAGGATGCCGCCGGACCCGTCCTTCATCACCCCGATCTCGTCTAGCACTGACGCGACGGTCGCATCCTCGCCGCTGATCAGCCATACGTCGCCATGCTCGACAGCGGCAAGTTCGCTCCTAGTCTCCATGTGGTCATTGTTCCGGACAGCGCCATGGATCGACCTTCTCAATCACTGTGAGGGCCGGCCCTGGGCGGTAGGTCTTCTCCGCGTCCTGCAGGGTGGTTAATTAATGAGGTCATGACGGCCTGCCATTCGCGTCCCAGTGTTCCACCGCCGGAGAAGTAGTCTTCGCGCACCAGGTAGAACGCCCACCCCCGCAGTAGATCGACTCCACACCACTCCGGCACACAGCCAGTGGTGAGGAAGCCGTCCCGCGCCGGCTCCAAAAGACGCCCCAGATCGTTCGGGCTCTTCGCCAACCGCTCGTACGCGTTGTACGCCAAAGCCCACTCGATTTCCTCAGGGGCGGCTCCGTCCTCATCGCGTTCCAGGGTCGTTGTCCTTCGCGAAGAGCGGTCGGTAGTGGCCCGTATCGGCGTACCAATCTTCTGCGGTTGGAACAATGCGTACTCGATGACGTGTGTCGGCTCACCCGGCGCCCAGGCGTCACGAACGGTGGTCGCTAGGTTGAGGTACTCACCGTATGTGTCCGCTGACCATCCATGCGTCGGCCAGTCCAGCGACTCGGCCACCCGCTTGTCCAGAATGAGCGGCGGAGGAGCAAGACGAGAATCCCAGGTGTCGTAGGAGCAGAAATAGATCCACTTGGTGAAGAACGCGGGCCCGAAGTGTTTGATGCGGTCATGGTCCCGGGAGTACAAACGGCGGTAGGCCTCGACCGCGTCTCCTTCTAGGACTGCTTGGTGGGAGGACAGAAGCTTCTCTAAAGCACGGTCCTGATGCAGGACGA
Organism: Citricoccus parietis; assembly: GCF_042433045.1. Classification (NCBI taxonomy): domain Bacteria; kingdom Bacillati; phylum Actinomycetota; class Actinomycetes; order Micrococcales; family Micrococcaceae; genus Citricoccus; species Citricoccus parietis. Next base: position 176,297 of record NZ_JBHLWH010000021.1, read on the forward strand.
GTGCGACGCGGGCGATGCTGCGGGCTTTGGTGCCGGTGCCCCACGCGGCCATGAGCAGGAATAGCTCGACAGCATCGGAGGGCGTCTCGACCCTTCTTGCACGATCGAAGACGTCCTGACGGGTGATGTAGGGCCTCGTCAGTGCCTCGTCACGGAGTTGCTCCGGCAGCGCCAGTTCTGATGGCCACCGCTTGCGCCACTGTGCCGGGGACCAGTGGAAACCTTGCCGCCGCACGTCTTCATCGGTTGGTGCACCACCAGGGAACTTCCCCTCGAGAAGTTCGATGACGTCGCTGACCTGCGCCTCGGTGCCCACCCCTCCGCGTGTCCTGGGGATACCCGTCATGTCAGCTCGCCCTCCGGCGGAACTCGTCGTACGTGCCGCCGAGGTAGCCCAGCAACATCTGTTGGAAGTCCGGGTTGGCGAAGAACTGACTGAACAGTTCACCGTTCTTCTCATGGCGTTCGAGGAGGAGTTCCTTAACCTTCTCCTCAAGCACGAGCTGGTACTGGTTGCGATCGTTGTGCAACGCCACCACGGCCATCTCGTCGTCTTCCATGACGACGGTCCGCTGCTGGTCGATCCAGACCTTGTCGGCCTCACCAAGGTCCGCGCCGTACTTCTCATTCATCACTTCGATCAGTGCGGACAGCTTGTCGAGCACGGGGTCGGTCGCTGTCCCCTTGCCCTCGCCCGGCAAGGCGCTTCCCGGTTCCTCGGAGGCTGCCAGAGCGATGCCTCCTTCACCGGTGACGGCCAACCGCAGGTGAGTCAGCTGCACCGACTGGCTCAACTGAGGCATCGGGTCGGAATCCAGCGCCGGCAGTTCGTGCAGCAATAGCTTGCCGTAAAGGAAGAGCCGTTCCAGATCCGCGTCCGGCCACGGCATGACCTGCGCGACAAACGCGTACGCCCGACAGAAGTGCGTCAGGGACGCCCGGAACTCTGCTTGATCCTCTTCCTCCAGCGCCAAGAACCGCCCCACCGCGGGATGGAGATTGGCGTAGATCACCGGCTGCTCGGCCGGCTCGTTCGACAGCAGCGCCTTCGTGGCCGCTGTGAGTTCGTCCACGGCGAGCACGCCGGCGGACATCAGATCGTGCTCCATCGTGTACAGCACGTTCGGGTCGGTCGGCTGGGCTAGCGACTGCTCGTAGAACGGCTCGAAGGCGGCCTGGATCTCCTCCGCGGTGTTGGCGAAGTCGAGGACGAAGGTGTCCTGCTTGCCCGGATGGGTCCGGTTGAGCCGCGAGAGCGTCTGGACGGCCTTGACCCCGGAGAGCTTCTTGTCGACGTACATCGTGTGCAGCAGCGGCTCGTCGAATCCGGTTTGGTACTTCTCCGCGACGACCAATACCTGGAAGTCCTCGCGGAAACGCTTGGGCAGTTGGGACTCGGGGAAGCCGTTCAGCATGGACTCGGTGTAGGCCAGCTCGGGCGCGTCCGGGTCGGTCACCGTTCCGGAGAACGCGACCAGGGCGCGCAAGGGGTGCGGTCCTTGGTCGTATCCCTTGCGCTGGATGTATTCCTGGATGGCGGCCTGGGTGCGTACCGCGTGCAGTCGGGAGCGGGTGACAACCATCGCCTTGGCGTGTCCGTCGATCTTGTGGGCGGTCTTCTGTCGGAAGTGCTCGACGATCACTTCGGCCTTGGCGTCCATCATGTACGGGTGCAGGGAGGCGAACCGTGCTAACGCCGCCCGGCCCTTGGAGGAGTCCAGTTCCGGATCGACACGTGGACTGGCCGTGGCGAGCTTGTAGTAAGTCGCGTAGGTCGTGTAGTTCGCCAGCACGTCCAGGATGAATCCTTCGTCGATGGCTTGGCGCATCGAGTACGTGTGGAAGGGCTGTTTGATCCCGTCCGGGCCGGCCTGACCGAAGGTCTCCAGGGTCTTCGGCTTCGGAGTGGCGGTGAAAGCAAAGAAGGAAAGGTTCTTCTGCTTGCCCCGCTTTCGGGCACTCTCCAACAGGACGTCGTCGGGTTCGTCGGCGGCCTCGGCTGCGGCTTCTACAGCTTCCGCTTCCTCGAGGGCGCCCTCGCCACTGGAGAGAACCGTCTTCAGCTGTTTGACCGCATCCCCGGTGGTCGAGGAGTGCGCCTCGTCCACGATGACCGCGAAGCTGCGCCCGGCCACGCCCTTCGCTTCCCCCTCTGCGGCCTCCTCGGCGGCGATCTTCGCAACGACGGGGAACTTCTGCAGCGTGGTGATGATGATGCGGGCGGCGTTGCCCTCCAGCGCCTCCTTCAGCTGGGAGGAGTGCTGGTCGACGCGCACGATGGTGCCTGGCGTATGGTCCAGTCCGGCCACCGTGTCCTGCAGTTGCCTGTCCAGCACGCGACGGTCGGTGATGACTACGATCTTGTCGAAAATCGGCTGATCAGTCGCGTCGTGCAGTCGGGAGAGGGAGTGCGCCGTCCACGCGATGGTGTTCGACTTGCCCGACCCGGCCGAGTGCTGGATCAGCCGATCGACACCGGCGCCATCAGCGTAGGTGGCGGCGAGAATGGACCGGACGGCGTGCCACTGGTGGAAGCGTGGGAACAGAACTCGCCCGCTCTCGGTGTGGATGAAGTTGCCCAGCAGCTCTAGCCAGGCATCGCGGTCCCACACCTGCTCCCACAGGTACGCACTCTGGTAGCCGTTGTTGGCCGGATTGCCTGCCGACCCCGGACTCCCGGGGCCGGCTGAACCTTGGTTGAAGGGCAGAAAGCGTGTGTCCTGCCGCGCCAGTTTTGTCGTCATCGCGACCTGGTGCGGGTCGACCGCGAAGTGGACGAGAGTGCGCTTGGCGAAGATCTTGTCGTGGGGGTTGCGGTCGGTGCGGTACTGGGCCATCGCCTGCTCCAGCCCCTGCCCGGTCAAGGGGTTCTTCAGCTCCGCGGTCGCGACGGGGATTCCGTTGACCACCAGCACTAGGTCGAGCGAATCGGCGGGGTTGGACTCGGAGTGGTGCAGTTGGCGGACCACGGCGAGCCGGTTGGCGGCGTACCGCTCCAGCAGCTCGGGGGCGAGGGTGTTGGCCGGTTTGAACCAGCACATCCGCACCGTCACCCCAGAGTCCTTCACCGTGCCCCGCAGGACGCTGATCGTCCCACGGTGGTCGATGGCGTCGGCGACGACCTTCAGGAACCGCTGCCTCGCGGTGGCCTCACCCCCGTGACGGGCAACAAGGGTGTCCCACGCCTTGGGCTGGGACTCCTGGACGAAGGCGATCACTTCCTCCGGAAACAGGCCGAGATCACGGTCGTACGATGACGCAGGCACCGCGTCCCAGTCTTGCGAAAGCAGGCGCGCCTCGATGTTGCCTTCGAACGTCGCCTCAGTCGTGTTGCTCACCTGATCACCCCGGAATAGTGGAACCAGCAGTCGCCACGTCCAATTCTCCCGTCACAGCGGCTGTGATCAGGGAGGACTTGTACTCGGCGAGGCGGTCGATGGAACCGCTCAGGTCGGTAAGTACTGCGTTCGTTTCGTTCTGGCGCTGCTTGAGTTCCTGCACCAGGTCGTCTTGGAGTGAGCGTGGAGGTGTAGGGACTCGCAGACTGCGAACGATCTCCTGGCTGATGTTGGGCTGGCCGCCTCCTGAGGCGAGGCCCATGATTTCCCGCCTATGGGCCAAGAGCCAGTAGAAGGCGAAATCTGCCGAAACGGGACCTCGTTCGATCAGTGCACAGCAAGCTTGGTTGACGCACGCCGGGATTTCGAGCTGACCCAGTCGTCCAACAGTTGCCCCGTACATGGCAATCAGCAGTGTTCCAGGCGCGAAGATTCGCAGCGCGGAATAATCCTGAAGGGCAGCCTCGGTCACGGATCGTGGGACCGAGGCGATGGGCCGGTCACGCAGATCGGAGGTCGTAACCCACGGGAAGTCTCCGCCGTAGTACTCCGGGCGGTCGGACTTGGGAGTGGTGCCGCTGCCAGTTTCAAACGCTTGTCCGATTCGCCAGAGTTGCCAATCGCTGCCAATGGTCGGCATCCAGTCCACGCCGCTAAGCCGCGTTGAGCGCGATCGGCCCATTGTGGTCCTCACCCGAACGGCTTCAAGTTGAGCAGCCTTCACCAACTTCACCTGCTCGCGGCGGACGGCGATGATTCGGTCGATTCGGGAGACGCGGTCGTCAAGAAAATCTGCAATTCGCTGCTGCTGCTCAACGTCTACCAGCGGAACGGGTGCGGCACGCAGATCAGAGATAGAGATGCCATACCGGGAGATCCCTGCCGCGTGGGCGCTGAAGTGGTCGAGGGCTGGCCGCGCTCTCAGGGCCCAGTTGAGGAAGCGCGGATGGGTGGCCTCGAACGGACGCGCAATGGCAAGGTGGTAGCCACAGACAAAGTCGTCGGCCTCTCCATCGACGAATGCTGAGATGCCGATGTCCTTGGGATCTTCAGAGTCCTTGGTGAAAACCGTGTCACCGATCCGGAGCCGGTTCTTACGAACTTCATCGGCCGTGGCTGTCGCCCGCATAAGGTCGGGCCCTGGCCGCACGAGGTCCCTTTTGTAGGCATCTGTGTAGTTGCAGAGCTGCACGGGCAGCTCGCCTTCGACCGTGTGCTTGTCCACGCTGCTGGTCCACACATCGGCCACGTGACGCAATGAAACAGTCGTCACAGCCCCAGCCCTGTCATCCAACCCTGGATCTCCTCCTCGAGCTGCTTGATCTCTCTAGCGATCTCATCAACCGGACGCGGCGGTTCGTAGGCGTAAAACTTGCGGGTGAAGGGAATCTCGACACCCACCTTGGTCTTGGTGTGGTCGACCCATGCGTCGGGGACGTGGGGGTGAATTTCCCTGATCAGGTGGGCCTCGGCTGACTCTCGCAGTCCCTTGTCGCGTGCTGCGTCTTCGAGGTCGAAGAAACCAGCAGGAACGGGAATGTTCTCTTGGTCGCGCAGATCTGGGTCCGGTTCGAGGGTCCCATTGCGCTTGGTGATTACGGGTGCGCCGGGGTCGGTGACCGCGCAGGCCGTGGCGAAGGTCTTCTTCTCCTTCGCCGTCAGATTCCCGACCTCGGCGAGCAAGGTCTTCTCGGTGTCGAAGCGTCGCCCGACGAGGTGGGTGTACTGGTCAAAAGGCTCAATGGCGACGGCCGCGCTAGTGACTTCCCACCTTCGCTTCAGGGGCCGTTCAACAGTGATGCGTTGGAAGGCGAACTCTTCCCGGGGCAGGACCTTGACCTTGGGGTCATCGGCGAACTCGGACTTGGCCCCGCCGTAGAGCTGGGCGATCTGGGCGATCGCGTCCTGGGTGAGTTCCTTGCGCTTGTCGCCGAGGGACTTGCGCATCTTCGTGCCCATCTGCCGGGCGTCGATGAGGCGGACCAAACCGCGGTCATCAGCGGCCTTGTCGTTGGACAGGATCCAGACGTAGGTGGAAATGCCGGTGTTGTAGAACATCTGGTCCGGTAAGGCGACGATGCCTTCGAGCCAGTCCTGCTCGAGGATCCAGCGGCGGATCTCCGACTCTCCGGAGCCGGCGGCGCCTGAGAACAGCGGTGATCCGGACAGGACAATGCCCACCCGGGAACCGCCGGGTTTCATTTTGGACAGCATGTGCTGCAAGAACAGCAGCGACCCGTCCGAAATTCGCGGAAGACCGGCGCCGAAGCGGCCATGAAAGCCCTGCTTTTCGTGCTCGTCCTTGATGGGTTTGGCGTAGGACTTCCAGTCCACCCCATAGGGCGGGTTGGCCAGCACGAAGTCGAAGTTCTTCCCCTGGAAAGCATCCTGGGTCAGGGAGTTCCCCGGGGCCATCTGCTCGGGATTGGTGTCCTGCAACATCAGGTCGGACTGGGCGATCGCCCAGGTCTCGGCGTTGAGTTCTTGCCCGTACACGTGCACCTTGGCGTCGGGGTTGGCTTGGGTGATGCCGTGCAGAGCGCCCATGAGCATCCCGCCGGTGCCGGCGGCCGGGTCGTAGACGGTGCGGACCGGCTTGGGGTTTTCGGTCAGTTCCGCGTGGGTGCGTCCGTGCAGGAGCAGCTCGACCATGAGGTCGATGACTTCTCGCGGGGTGTAGTGCTCGCCCGCGGTCTCGTTGCTCATCTCGGAGAATTTCCGCAGCAGTTCCTCGAAGATGTAACCCATCGCCTCGTTGCTGACCACCGATGGGCGCAGGTCCAGGTCGGCGAAGTCCGCCACAACGGGATAGAGGATGCCCGCGCGGTCCATTCGGGTGATCTTGTCGTCGAGGTTGTAGGCCTCCATCACCGCGTACGCGTCCGGGGACAACCGCCGGATGTAACTGGCCAGCTGCTCGGCCAGCTCCTTGTCGTTCTGCAGCATCGAAGCGAACGTCAGGGGGGAGAGGCTATAGAACCGCTGGCCCGAGGCGCGCTTGAGGAGCATGTCAACGCCCTCGTCAACAGCCTTCCCCAGGCTCTTGCGGTCGGCCTGCAGGGCACCGCTGGCCACGGCCCGGTCCAGGACCGCGTCCTTGGTCGGTGACAGCACCGCATCCATGCGTCGAAGCACGAGCAAGGGGAGCATCATCGAGCCGTACTCGTGCTGCTTGAAAGTGCCCCGCAGCTTGTCGGCCACCTTCCACACGAACGAAACCTTGTCCGCGAATCCCTTCGGTGCCATTGCTTCCCTTCGTTGAGCTAGTACGACTTGACCCTAGTCGTCAGGGAGGACATTCCAGACCAGCCGCTGGCAGGCTTGGTGTCCGTGGCGGCCTCGTGAACACCTGGCACGCCCGCGCGGGCATGCCAGGTGGCGTCGCCGCCGGGGACTAACCGATGCTGATGGTTCCGGCACTGGTTGCATCGACGAGGGCGTCTCGGGATTGGCGAGCTGCGTCGAGGATCCCGGTGGCGGATTCCTGCAGGGTGCGGACCTCGGTGAGACGTTCCAGAATGCTGTCCTGCTGCTCCACCGGGAGCAGCGGAACCTTCAAATCCTGCAGGCGGATGCGTTGGATGGCGGCGCCCTGTGCCTGGCTTCGGTTGTGTGCGCTGACAATGAACTCCGCGAGGAACTCAGGGCGCAAGTTGTCACTGAGGGGACGCAGCAGGTGGAAGCTGTTGCTGGTGAGCACGCGCCCACCCTCAGCATCCACCCGGGCGGCCAGTCCGCCGGTGTTCTGCAGCAGGACATCACCGGGCTGAGTGATAGTCGGGGTCGTCTTGAACAGGCCGAGCTCGACCGTGCGCGTTTCGGCGTCCCCACGGATCCACGCGCCGGACACGATGGGGGTGCCGTCCGTGCCACGGTCGGCATCTCGGATGGTTTCGCGGGTCCGCAGGACCTCGAGACTGCCGGCCTTTTCCAGGTCAGTGATAGACACGAGCTTCGGAGGTTGCGTGCCGGCTGCTATGGATCCAGCCGTGAGCTTGGTCAGCTTTCGGGTGCTGGCCGCGGCGCGGTGGAGTGACTCGACCGTTGACCGCACGCTCTCCAAATCCGGTGCGTCCATACCAGAGGAGAGCCATCGGCGCGGGTTCACATCGGTCTTATCCGCGACCGTAAGGATGTCGGCGATGGAGACGGCTTCGGCGGGTAAAGCGGTGGGAACGGTACGGTTCTCTCGCCAGTCCTGCAGGGCCGTGGTAAGGGCATCGGGGTCGATGTCCTTGGTCTCGCTGTGGTCGATCATCAGGACCCGGTCTGCGTCGCTGACCTCTCCGGGACGCGCAAGGACCCACAGGTTCAGCGGTATCCGCGTGTGGGAAGCCAACCCGGCGGGCAGAGCAATGATGGCCTCGATGGTTCCGGCCTGCAGCATGGCAGCACGGATCTTTGCCTCAGCCCCGCCCCGGAACGCGCTGCCGGCCGGCTGGAGCACGAACGCGCGTCCTCCTGTCCCGAGATACCAGGTGGCCAGTTGGAGCCAGGCCAAGTCCATGCTGGATTTCGGTGGCGTGCCATAGGGCAGACGGGGGTCCAGGTAGAGGTGCTCAGTGTTGTGGCCCCTCACCCCGTAAGGCGGGTCCATGACCACGACTTGGGCCAGTGCCTGGTCGAAGTGGTTCACCGCGAAGACGTCACCGTGCCGGAGGTCGACCCGAGCGTGTTCAGCGAGCAAGGCGCGCTGGTTCGCTTGGATGACGGCACGGGGATCGATATCTTGACCGGTGAGTGCAGTCCGATTCTCACCGTGACGAGCCGTGGCCATCAACATCCGGCCCGAGCCCACGGCGGGGTCATGCACCGGTCCGGGAATGCTACTGGCGAGGGTCGCCACGAGGTTCACCAACGTGTCACTGGTGGCCGCCGAATCGTAACCGCGTCGCACCGAGCGGGTGATCTGGTCCTGGAAGCTCTCAAAGGCCTCTTCCAACTGCTCGAGCCCAAGGTGATCCACCACGGGAAGCGCCAGACTCAGCAGCAACTCCTGGTCGCGTGCCTGATCGTAACCGGGGGAGCTGGAATGAATTGCGTTGAACAGAGGCGCAGGTTCTGGATGTGATTCCTCATAGGCCCACATGCCTTTGCGGATCAGTTCCGCCATGTCCCGGGACATGCCCGAACCGACCAGCTGGGACCACTGCGTCTCGGCTGGTAGCGCGTCATCGAAGCCGTCGCTTTCACGGTCGGAGACGTATCTCCAGACGATCAGGTCGGCCGCAACTGCTCCGGCTTCCTCGGCCTCAATAGCGCCGCGAATACCGTTCATCGCACTCCACAGATGCCGGCCGAGGGAGATGTCCTTGACCTTCTTGCCGTGGTCCTCAAGCCACTGCTCGACCTCCGTTTTTGCAAAGCGGGGGCTGGTGGTATCTCCTGCGACAGGCTGTGGGAAGTCCGGGTAACGGTTGCGCCAGTTGCTGACCGTGGAGCGGCCGACGTCGGCCAGCTTTGCGATGTCGCTGGCGCTGAGGGTGAGGGTGGCGGGCGTGCTCATGCTGCGTCCTTCGTGTGAGTGAACAGGTTGACGACGTTGGCGGGGGGGCGCGAGCCCAGGGAGACCACGTTGGGTCCCGCTGCCCGGCGCAGGGCGGAAGAAAACCCGATGTCAGGGCGAATCACGATGACCTCCACGCCGGCGGCTCGAAGCGACGCGACAGCGAAGGTGAACGCGTGGTCCCCGGAGGCAATGACGACCCGGCGATATCGCTCGGCGATCCAAGGGATGTCAGCGACTGCCTCCAGGAGAGCCAAGTCGGCCCCGTCGATCCCACTGCGCCACTTTCGCTGGGCCGTTCCGGTCCAGCCAAGACTCATTGCCAATGCGTTGTGGTGGCTGGCCGCGACCACGGTGTGGTCGCCCGCACAGGGCTGCACTGCAGCGCAAATGCGACGTTCGATCTGGGCGACCTCGCTACGCGTGGGGGCACTACTGCCCACCATGTTCTCGATGTCCACCAAGTAAAGAGTCCGTCCGCACAAGTCGCGGGCGTTGGGAGCCCCGTAGGGGCAGGTGTTCCTCATCATGATCTTGCCTTTCCGATATGGAGGGGCTCCCGGCGAGCCTCCCTTCTGATCTAGTTTTGCTAGCTTATACCTATCCAGTCGATTTACGCAAGGTGAATGGGTTCACACACGTTAGACGGTGTCGCATCGAGTCGCTGGCTACAATTCACAGACCATTTCTAGCACCCTCGAATGGGTTCGGTTCCGCATTGGTGACGCGGGGTGGCGGAGTAGAGAAGGGATTCGCGGCGCATCGTGGATGCTCCAACCTGGGGTGGATCTTCTGGCTCACAACGCTGTGCGCGGAGAACAGGCATGGATCGAGTTACCACTTCATCCCGCTAGAGCGCTTGCGGGGCAAACTGGCGTGGTAGCGAAGGTCAGCTTCGTACGCTCCGTCCAGGTGACACGTACCCGCGAGCACTTAAGCTCGACGGAGGGCGAAGACCATCAGGCAGGCGCTCATCGCCAGGGTTATCAGCCTGCGCAGGGCGCGGTTCGTGGCGAAGATGCCGAAAACTCCGGCGAAGCCTACGGCCAGTCCTGTCCAGCCGATCAGTTCTGCGGTGCCCAAGCCAGTGCCCCCTTGGCTCGTTCCCGTTCCGCCACTCCACCCTCACCCATCACAGGGACACCTCAGGGGCGTATTTGCGCGGCCGGGCCTCATGCCAGACCCCGCGAGGCGCTGGTGACGGCTGGGGTGGCGTGCAGTTGGTAGGCGAGGGCCGGGTCCGGTTGCGGTGACTGCCGTGGCTGCGGTGCAGGCTCCGATTCGGTGCCGGTGGAGCGTTGGTAGACGTCCCCGGTGACGGTGGTGCCCGCCGGAACGGTCTTCGTCTGCTGAATTTCTGGCGTGGCTTCTGGGACCGGGGCCAGGCGCAACTCGGTCAGGCTCACCGGTTGATCCACCACGGTGGCATGTCCGCCGCTTGGCGCGGGGATGCGCAGGGTATCCCCGTCGGAGGTCTCGATGACGAGTTGGTTGACGGTGATCCGTCGTCCCATTGCCCCGGTTTTTTGCTCCTGTTCCACGTTCTGCAGTCGCCCGGGGATGAGTCCGCCGGCCAGTTCGCTCTTGGTGGGCAGGTCGATTAGGACGTGCTGTCCGGTCGGTTCCTGGTGGGCCAGTTCCCGCAGCGCCATACGTGGCGGCAGGTCCGCCTCGGGGCGGGCGAGAGCCAGGAGTTCGTGGCCGGTCAGCGCCCCGTGGGTGCGGTCCAGGACGGTGACCTCACTCTCGGAACGTTTCTTGCCCTCCCCGGTCACCTGTTCGTTGCGGTACCGCAGGTTCACGGTGGTGTCGCCGCTGATGCCGGTGATGGTGACTGGTTCCTTGGTGCGGGCGTGGTTGTCGATGTCGGTGGCAGCCACGACGTCCCCGGGGCGCAGGTCCTCGATGGTCACCGTGAACCGGGCGGAACCGTAGAGGATGGTCCTCTGGTCCTCGGTGAGCCGCAGTGGGGGAGTGGTCTTCCATTCGCGGGACTCCACCCGCCAGGGGGTGGACTCGCGGATGCGCCCGGTGTCGGGGCTGACCGCCACGGGGCGGAAGCTGCCGTAGCCAGAGTTGTCCATACGGACGACGTCTCCGGCATAGCCGAAGTGCTCGATGTCCTCCCCGAGCATTTCGCCGGGGAGGAAGTCGTGGGCGGTGCGCTGCTTGGCCTTGGCGGCCGCGGCGGCCTGTTCGGCGGCGATCTGCTCCGGGCTGGTGGCGTCCACCAGGATGATGCCCGGTCCGGTGTCCAGGTCGTTGACCCGGATCCGTTCCCCGGAGTCCGTTTGGAGGTGCTGTCGGTCGTCCATGGTGCCCTCGACGATGCCCCCGTCCCGGTCCTGCACGCGGACCCGGACTCCGGTCTGACTGGGGACTTGCCAGAGGTGGTCCACGCGCTGGTGGCGGGTGGTGTCCAACTCCAGCATCTCCCGCTCGACGGGCCTGAGCTGGTCGGACATGCGGGCGATGAGATTCCCGGACCGCAGCACGGAGAACGCCGGGGTCGCCGCCGCCAGGTCCGCCGGCCGGTCTTCCTCGGCCGGCCAGCACACCGCATGAGACCTTCCGGTGCGCTCGTCCGTGTGAACCCCGACGCGCCAATACGCCTTGCCGACGTTCCACACATCTCCCTGCCGGTGGTCGGTGCGTTCCAGGTCGCCCAGCTTGGCCAGCTGCTGGCCGGAGAGCTCCACCGGAACCTCGTCGGTCCCCTCGGTGGTGGGGGCCATGTCCTCGGCCAGCCCGGCGGCCTCGCGTTTGAGGTTCTCGAGTTCGTCGGCGTGCTCGAAGGGCTGGGTCAGGGCCTGATCCACGGCGGGGATGGACTCGGTGAGCTTGGCCAGTTCGGCCCGTCGACGGGTGAGTTCCCCGCCCAGGCCGGCGACGAAGGCCTCGGCGGACTGCACGGCAGACCGGGGTCCCATGTCTTCCCCGAGGAGCTTGGGGACCGGCCAGGACTTGTGCACCGAGGGCAGGCCCATCGGGATCAGCTGCACGGTGTTCCCGGACCGGACCACCCCGAGCTGGACCCCGCCGAGGGTGCCGAGGGGTTCGGGCTCGGTGGCGTCGAGGAAGTCCAGGCGGTCGGCGCGTGCCGCTTGGCGGCGCAACGCGGCGGCGATGAGTTGTCCGGCGACCATCCGGTCGGAGGTACCGGCGCCGTCGGAGCGGGTGAACCGGAAGCGGTCCGCCTCGGTGGAGGTGACGGCCTCGGTGACGGCCTCCAGTCGCGGGAGCATGCCCTGCAGGTGGGTGACCCTGTTCTGGTTCATGCGCAGTTCGGCCCGGGTGGCGGAGCGTTGGTTACGCCAGGAGGCCTGAAGGCTGGTGAGCTGTTCGATGCGCATCTGCAGCGTGGCCAGCTGCTCGATCCGTGGGTCGCCGGAGAGTTCGGCGGCGGCCTTGGAGGCGCTGAACTCCAGGTCCGCGACGGCGTCTTCGACCTCACGTCCTTGGAGGTCGCCGCGTTTCATCTGGCCGATGAAGCGGGCCTTGCGGGCGATCATGTCCCAGCTGGCCACGTCGAAGGTCTTCTCCGTGGCGTAGGAGTAGATCTCCACCTGGGTGTTCTGGTTGCCCTGCCGGATGATCCGGCCCTCGCGCTGTTCCAGGTCGGCCGGCCGCCATGGGCAGTCCACGTGGTGCAGGGCGATGGCCCGGCGCTGGATGTTCGTGCCGGTGCCCATCTTCGCCGTCGACCCGATGATCACCGAGAGCTGCCCGTCCCGGGCCTGGGTGAACATCTCTTGGCGGGCCTCGTCGGTGTCGGCGTCATGGATGAACGCGATCCGCTCGGGGCTCATGCCGCGGGCCACGAGTTGGTCGCGCAACTCGTGGTAGATGTTCCACTGATCTGGCCTCGGGGTGGACTGGTCGCAGAAGATGATCTGCAGTCCGCCACGCACCTCGGAGACCTCCCCGGTGGCCGTTTGGTATTGCCGGTCGCTGGTGCGTTCGTGGACTTCCATGACTTGTTCGACCACGGCGACGGCGCGGCCGCCGTCGAAGTCGGGGTCCAGGCCGACGAGGCGGCCGTCGAGGGCGACCTTGCGCCCGTCGCCCATGATCTTGAGCATGTTGTCCGCCCCCGGTTCGGGGAACCCGGAGAGCTGGTAGATGCGGTCCGCGAGGTCGGTGATGTAGTCGCGGACCTGGTCGGAGGGTTCACGGCGCACCAGGATCCGGTCCCCGCCGAGGACACTGGGCAGAGTGGCCTCCAACTGGTCGCGTTGCACGGTGTCGGTGAAGGTGCGGTTCAGGCCCATCAGTTCGGGCATGTTCACGTACTTGCCGATCTTGGTGACCTGGTCGAAGCCGTCCCCGGTCATCTTCGGCTTCAACGTCGTCTGGGACTTGGTGAACTGCTGACCCCACACGGTGACCGTGTCCACCGAGGCAGCCTCCAACAAGTCCGGGCGCAGGTAGTGCTGCATTACCCACATCTCCGACATGGAGTTGGACACCGGGGTGCCGGTGGCGAAGGTCGCGACCGCCGGCAGATACGTGGACGTGGCCACCCCGGCGCGTTCGGCGGACAGGGTCTTGCGTTCGCGCAGGGCGCGGAGCTTGAAGTCCAGGTCGGTGGCCCGGTTCGAGCCCGGGCAGGCCAACTCGCCCAAATCCGAGGTGCGGGCGAGGTTCTTGTAGTGGTGGGCCTCGTCCACGAACAGGTAGTCGATGCCGGTCTCCTCGAAGGTGATCCCCGGGTCGGTGATCCTCGTGGCCTTCTCGTAGGCGGCCTCCACCCGCTTTTTGGCGGCCTCGACCCGCTTGACCGACATGCCCGCCTCGGCGTCCTTGATCAGCTCATCGAGTTCGGTGAGTTGCTCCTGGAGCCATTCGGCGCGTTTGGCCGGGTCGATCTCGACGCGTTCGAACACGGTCTGGGGCATGATGATCGCGTCCCAGTCCCCGGCGGCGGCCATCGCCATCCAATCCCGCCGACCAGCCACGCTCAGCCCGGTCGGCACCGCCAGGACGTTGGCGTCCGGGTACCACTCCACGAACTCCCGGTTGATCTGCTCCACCAGGTGGTTCGGGACGACCATGGCGGGGCGGTGGGCGATGCCGGTGCGGCGCAGTTCCATCGCGGCCATGACCATGGTGCCGGTCTTGCCGGCCCCGACCACGTGGTCCAGCAGCACGGCCGGTTCGTTCACCGCCCGGGCCACGGCCGAGCGCTGGTAGGAGTACGGGGTCCGGTCGGCGGCCAGCCCGGGCAACTCCAGCGCCTGCCCCATCTGGTCGTAGTCGGGGGCGACCATCGAGTTGAACGCCTCGTTGTACAGGCTCTGCAGTCGTTGGGCGCGGGCCGGGTCCTCGGTGACCCAGACGTTGAACCGTTCGCGCAGGGCCTCGACCTTCTCTCGGGCGGCGGTGGTCGCGGCCTCGTCCTTGCGGTAGGTGCCGTCGGCGTCCTTCTCCCGGACCACCACGGACTTATAGTTCATGGTCGCGGCCAGCAGGGCCGCCGGGGTGCGCTTGTTCGTGCCCCACTGGTACCGCACGCTAGGAGAGAACCCGCCCTTGGGGGAGGCGATTTCCCAGGCCTCGACGGCCGGGTTGAACTTGACCTCGGTGGCGACCTCGAAGGTGTCCCGGACGAAGTCCTCGTAGATGTCTTGCGGGACCCAGTGCACGCCGGGGTTGACCACCACGTCGCGGATGTCCACGTCCGCCGGCAGCACCGCCTGAAGGGCAGCCACGTTCACCGCGTACTCCCCGCCGTTCTGAACCGCCTCGTGGGCGGCGGCGAGTTTGGCCCGGACGTTGCCGGAGAGGTAGGTGACCTTCGGGGTCAGTACCCCGGATTCGGGGTCGGTGAACACGTGCCCGGCCATGACCGTCTGTGCCTCGTCGGCGTCCACGCTCAGCAGCCCGGCCACCCGGTCCACGTCCACGGTGCGGGTCTCGTCCAGGCTGATCGCGATGGCGTCCTCCACCGACTCGGCCCGCTCAGGGCGGGGCCGGTACTCGATGATGTCCCGGGTCAGCAGGGCGGCCGGCCCGGCGGTCTGCTCCTGCTCATCAAAGTTCTCGCAGGCGCGCAGCAGGCCGAGCTTGGGATCCCCGGAGAGGAACTCCAGGTGCGGCTGGCGCCGGGCGGTCAGGATCTTTTCGGTGGCCTGCTCCTGCCATGCGGCGGCCAGCTCGTCCGGAATGGGGACCTCGGAGCGGTCCATCTCCCCATCCTCGGGCAGGGTGGCCCGCCACTCAGCTTCGAGTTCTTTCACCCGTTGGCGCAGTTCGGCCGCACTCGGTGTCTTCCAGATGTCCTCGGATCGGTTGATCGGCCCATAGGCGTTCACGTACTGCTGCCAGCCCGACCGCAACTTCTCCCGCGCGGCCTCGGCGGCCTCTTGGCCCTGTCCCTCGGACTGGGTGCGCATCACCTGGACCGCCTGGTCCCGCAGCACCAGCAGGGCGCGGGCCTCCACGGCCCGGGACGCCGGGACCTTGACCGGCGCCCACTCCAGCTGCGCCCCGTACCGGGCGAAGCCCTGAGCGGCCGGGTCGAAGCGGACATGGCCCACGGCGGCCTCGGCCACCGGCGGGAAGTGCAGCCCCGGGGAGTGCTCGACGGGCCGGGGGTCGGGGGAGTAGCCCAGGCCGTGGGCGGCGGCCTCATCGACCACCGCACCCAACCGCTCCGCAAGCAGCGCGGAGAGGTCCCCGGTGGGTGGGTCCACGCGGTAGGACATCCCACCCCAGGGGTCACTTGCCGCCCGCAGGGTACCGAGCACGTTCTCCGGGTGGTCACGGAAGTACGCCGAGGCGGGCACCTGATGGATTTCCCCGTCGCGGTCGGGGGCCTCGATCACCGCGGGCTCCACCCAGGCGGCGATGGCGTCCTGGTCGATTGTGGCCCCGGGCTCGCGGCGCCGGAAGATCAGTACGTCGGTCTTCACGTCCGTACCGGCACTGTCCTGCATGGCCCCGTTGGGCAGGCGGACTGCGCCCACCAGGTCGGCGTATCGGGCGAACTCCCGGCGGGCCGAGGCCCGCTGGGCGTCCATCGTCCAGGTCGAGGTCATCACCGCCACATACCCGCCTGGGGCCGTTAGCCGCAGGGACTTGGCGATGAAGTAGTTGTGGATCGACAGGTTCTGCCCGTTGTACCGGGCATCGGCCACCGGGAACGAGCCGAACGGGACATTGCCGACCACCGCGTGGAAACTGTCCTCACCCAGGCGGACCTGCTCGAACCCGGCGGCGTGGACCTCGTGGGAGGGATGCAGGTGGGCGGCGATGCGCGCCGTCGTGGCATCCAGTTCCACCCCGACCATGTCAGTGCCGGCAGGGGCCTGGCCGATGAACTCCCCGGACCCGCACCCCGGCTCCAGCACCCTTCCCTCCTTGAACCCGGCCCGGGACAGTGCCCCCCAGATGGCTTGGGCGTGGGCGGGGTCGGTGTAGTGGGCGTTCAGGGTGGTGGCCTTGGCCTGCTCCCATCCCTCCGGGCCCAGCAACTCCCGCACCAAGGCCCGGTCCTCGGCGGAGAAGGTGTCAGCGGTGTCGTCGAAGAACTCCGGCAGCGCCCCCCAACTGGACCACCGGGACAGCTCGTCCTGGTCCTGCATGGTGGCGTACCGTCCGGCGCCCTCAAGCTCGGCCACGGTCTGCAGGGCCGCCACGTTCGCCAGGAACCGGCGGGTCGCGGTGGCCGGGCGCTGGGTGCCCCCGGTCCAATCGACCGGGGACCCGGTCAGTCCTGTTCGGCCCGCTTCCGGTCCGCCTCGGTCACCAGTTCCGGCAGCCGGTTCGCTCCCGGTACCGGGTCCATCCCCTGGGACCGCATCCAGTCGAACACCTGCTCCGCCAGCACCGTCAACTGGTCGAAGACCCGCAGCTGGGCCCGCTTCGGCAGCGTCAACAGGGCCTCGGCCTCCGCCGGCTCCACCCGGTCCGGGGCCAGCTGCATCGCCCGGGACTGCACGATCCCCATCAGGTAGTCCTCGAAGTCCTGGCTGGCGCCCTGGTACTGGTCCAGGCCCAGCATCAGGTCGATCACCGTCACTTCCCCGTCCGGGTGCGCCGTCTGGTAGGTCTGAACCAGGGAGTGCCCGTACGGCGTCGCCTCGTGCGGGTGTTGCCACACCGACCGGTCCGTCTCCCACCGGGCTTGCTCCCCGGCCAGGAACTGGCTGGCTCGCTCCGGTATCGGGTCCTCGATTGGATCCGGCATCGTCCCGTCCCGCATCCTGTCCTCCCGCATCGTCCCGTTCTGCATCCTCGGTTCCTTCCATTTCGGCCAGCAGGTCCAACACCGAGATCTGACCGGCAACCTGATTGCTTCGCTTCGCCACGCTAGGACTCCTGACTGACATAACTGCACGACGGCCGGAAAGCAGTCAAGCCCCCGGCCGCCGAGCGACGGTGAGTGAACGGTCCGGCTACCGGGAAACCCCGGCCCCCTGCTGTGCGCCCGGTACCTTGACCGGGTTCTGTGCCGCCCAGCTCGTGAACGACTCCGGCGTCATCTTCTCCGGCTGCAGACCCTGATCCACGGCCTGTCCAGCGAACTGGCTCAGCGAATCCCGGCCCCGGTTCTGCTCGCGGGGCAGCACCGTGACGGGGTTGTACTGCATCGACGCGGCCACGTCCTCAGCCCAGATGCGGTGGTTGAGCCCCGGCTGGCCGGTACTCGTGGAGTAGGCACCCACCTGATAGTTCCCAGAAACCGTCACCCGGTCGCCCTTGTGCAGCGAGGACAGCACATTGGCTCCGAGCCGGTCCCGGTCCACCGCGACGTCGTAGAACGTCGGATCGACGTCCTGCCACTGCCGGGAGCTCTCGTTGAACCGACGGTGATTCTCGGCCATCTTGAACACGACCATGTCCTGGCCGGCCTTCGTCTGGACCTGCCGAGGGTCCGCCGTCAGATTGCCCTGGACCGTCTTCTTCCCCACGCTTGTCATGGTTCGCTCCTTGTCTCGTTGAGTGGTCTCGGCCGTCGCCACCTGGCGCGAATCCACGGCCAGGGCGTGGGCCTGGCCGATGCCGTCGACCCACTCGGCAGATTTGGGTCGCACGAACGGTGTCCGGTCTTGAGGTTCCACGTCGATCACTTCCCCATCTGGGCCCTGCACCGTATCCCCATACACGTACTGCACCGGTTCATCCAGACGGATCCGCGTGCCTTCGCAGAAAAACTCCGGAGCCACAAGATCATCGTGGCTGAAGGCGGCCTCCACGCGGAGCCCGTCGTCCGTCTCGATCAACGCCGTGCTCTGCCGATCTTCCCCTTCCACTTCCACACCAACGATCACGCCTTCAACGTTCCGTTCTTCTGCCACCATGATCGACCTCCTGTTGTTCGCCACCGCCAACCCGATGCCGACGTCGTACCTTCAGTTCGACAGTGATCACGCCTATCCGTGCTGACACACACGGTGTCCGGCCCCCGCTATTCCTGGTGGTGCCTGGGCCGGTCAGTAGATCCATTCCCAGGCGTGCAAGCTGGCCTCAGCGCCAGGGGCGGGCAGACCGGCATGGTGCATCAGCTGCGTCACGTCCGGGAAGGGCGTCGTCCTGGACGAGCCGGGGGCGTCCAGGACTCGCGCCAGCCCCTCGCCGGTGTCCAAGGCAGGGGTCTGCGTGACGACGTAGAACGCCTCGATCTGGCCCACGACGGCTTCACCCCACGGGGCCGCCGGGACCACAGTGAGATTCACCAACGGGGTCGCCCCTTGGGAGGCGGCGTACTGCCACGCTTGTCGGACCTGGGCCAGGCTCGGTGCCGGACCGTCCCAGGCTTCGTCAACGGTGAGCGTCAGCTCTGGGTGTGCGTCGGTTTCAGCGAACCAGTCGTGTCCGGTGGGCCACAGCTGGGCCACGGCCGGGAAGGGTGCGCTGAAGTCGACATGCCACCGGGTCAGCAGCGGTTGCATCCATGCCGGGACGCTGGGATTGGGGCCGTGCGGGTCGGCGTGCATGGCCTTCGACCACTGCTCCCACGCGGCCGTGTCCCATTCGGCAATGGAAGCCTCCTCCATCCCGGCTACGTTCTTCAACCATTCAATGTCTGCCCGGAGCTCCAGCTGGTCAGTCGTCACAGTCATTGCCTTTCGTCGGTGCTGAAATCAGCGCCCTGGTGGAGGGCCTCTTCGTCCTCTGCTGTGTTCAGGTCGGCCCACGTGGTCCCGTCGGGGGATTCCTCCCAGACCACGGTCAGGTCCTCGGGTCCGCCGGTGATGTTCACCGCGACCCCGGCCTGGCCAGGGGTCGCGGAGGTGTACGCCAGGAGCACTGAACCGACCTCGGCCACGGACCGGGCGCGCAGGCCCAACGGGTCAGAGGACCCGTGCTCGACGCCGTCGGTGTCTACGGCACGGGCCCGGATGATCCTCACCCCGGTGGTGGGGCGGTCGATGACCTTTTCGGTGCGGATGGTCGAGGCCGCGGTGATCCAGTCGTCCTCGTCGTAGTCCAGCTCGTAGGCGCCCACGGTGCCGGAATACGCGACCGGTTCCTTATGGCCACCGGCCTGGACGCAGCCGGCCTCGTGGGTCATCTCCTTGAGCCGGGTCCGGAGCTGGGCCACGTTGGGGTGCCACATCATCATCGGGGCCAGCCCGGGAGCACCTTCTTCCCAGACCTTGTACTCCATGCACATCGCCGCATACAGCTCGGCGGTTAAATCCGGGTGCCGGTACCAGCACGCCGGGACATCGGAGGTGGTCAGCCGGTATTCGCGGATGAACCAGTCCACCCAGCGGCGTAGCCAGTTCCAGGCGTCCCATTGCTGTCCGGGTTCGATCGTCCGCCACCGGGTGCCCAGCCACTCCGGGGGCCCCTCGGCGGCCAGGGCGGCCTCGACCTCCGGGTCCAGGTACGGCAGCGGGGAAGCCGCTGCCTCACCGTCGGTCTGCTCGGGGCCGGGGATCTTCTGGTTCAGCCAGGTGTCGTCGTCTTCGTCGTCCACCCACGGGTTGCCTGTCACCGGTGTCGCCCTCCTCATCGCTGCTGTCTGATCCGGCAAGGCCTATGGCCTGCTCGGAGACAGTTCGGAGCCGGAGCGCAGTGGTGTATGTCGCGCGGGAGGGGGATCAGCGGCGGCTCACTCGAGGGTCAGGCGCCGGCGTCGGGGCGGCGTTGGCGGCGGTACTTCCGTGGTGGTTCGTCGATCAGCTTCAGCAGCCGTTGGATCATTTCGTCCACCGCGGCCTGGGCGGAGCCTTCGCCCGCGTGTTCGGCCATCCAGCGGTGGACGGCTTCCTCGCAGATCGAGCACAGCCACATCCCGTCCCCGTCGGCGCGGCGACATGCGGCGCGGTCGAGTAGATCGGTGCTGGTGGTGTGGAAGGCCAGCACGGAGACCCGCTGGCACAGTTCGCAGTTCAGCGGCTCGGTGGAGCCGGGGACGGGGGCACTGGTGGTCATGGGGTCTTCTTTCGGTGGCGGCGGATCATCCTGACGACGATAAGCACGGTGGCACGGCGCCGGTCCCAGCCAAAGTACTCCTTACGCGCATCCAGGAAAGCGTGCAGTTGTTCATGGTGGGCCCGGCACATCGGCATCAGATCATCATCTTTCTCCTGTGCCTTCCAGGCCCCCGTGGATGTCTCGCGCCGGACGCCGTCGTAGCGCAGATGGTGCAGGTCCAGGGTGCCGGCCTCGGTCAGGGTGAGTTGGCAGACCGGGCAGGCCGGCTCGCAGCCCCGGGCCCGGGCGTCGCGGAACCAGCGCACCCGCCGGAACCCCCACTGCGGGGATCGCAGGTATGCCCGGTAGTCGGTGGAGCCGGTGCGGGTCAGTGAGAGTCGTGCCATGGGCCGGTCCTCATCGCACCGGCACGGAAGCGGCCCAGTCGCTGAGGTGCCCAGCCTCGGCGGTATCGGCACTGGTCGGGGTGGAGGACAGCACCTCGGCCCCGCCGGTGAGCTCGGCGGCCAACTCCGCGTTGTAGGCCTTGACGGCGGCGGCGATCTGCTGGGCGTCCTTGCGGTCGGGCCACTTGGTCATGCGCATCAGGATGGGCCGGCCGTTGCGGTTCAGCAGCAGCCCCCAGCCGAAGGGCAGGCGGCGTAGTTCGGAGACGGTGAGCACCTCGGTGTCGTGCAGCTGCTCCGAGGTCGAGGACGAGTCCTTGCCGTGGGATGTCGAGGTCCGGGTGATCTGGCGTTGACCGGCCAGCCGGGAGAACAGCTCCAGGTCGGTCACGTTGGAGGCCCCGCCGAGCTGGATCTTCACGGTGGCGGCGTCGAACAGGGCGGTGGCCGGTTGTTCGCCCCACTCGTTTCGGGCCTGGGCCAGGGACTGGAACACGGCGAACGCGCTGATGCCCACACCGCCGCCGTCTGCCATGATCTGAGTCAGTCCGGGCCAGGCCCCGGCGATGTTCGCGATCTCGTCCAGCACCAGCGTCAATGGCGGGTCGAGCCGGTTGCCAGGGGACTTGGCCGCCATCTCGCGAGCTCGTTCGGTGATGGAGTCCATCATCGCGATCAAGAACGGGCCGGCGGAGGACCCGCCGGTCTTGGTGCCCACGATGTACAGCGTCCCGTTCTCGGACAGGAACTTATCGATGTCCAGGGTCTCCTCGACCCTCGTGGGTTTGAGGACCTCGCGGACCTCGGGCACGGAAAGGCCCTTGACCGCGCCCTCCACGCCGAACCACTTGTTCTGCAGCAGCTTGGGTTCGCCGTCGATGATGCCCTGGAGCACCAGGTTCCAGTTCGAGGCGGCGCCGGAGTGTTCGGCCAGGATCTTGACCGCCTCCTTGGCCTCGGCCGGGTTGTTGCCCCACCGCATCAGGTCATCCACGGTCCGGTTGCCCAGCGCGGCGGCGTGGAGCAGGCATTCCATGATGGTCACCGCCGGGGCCTGCCATTCCGCGTTCGTCGAGGACGACCCCAGCCCAGACGAGCTGATCAGGGAGGTGGCCCGCTGGTTGGCGACCCGGGGGACCTCGCACCCGGTGATCGGGGACCACTTCAGGGTGGTGGGCTGCCCGGTGAGTCCTTGGGGGTCGAACAGGGCCACCGGCCCCTTGGCCGCGCGGAGGCTGGCGGTGGCGGCGAGGTTGTCGGCCCGCGAGCTGGTGGTGATCACCGGGCCCGGGGCGTCCAAGATGGCCCCGATGAGCAGGTGCAGGCCCTTACCCGAGCGGGGCGGGCCGATCAGCACCACGGATTCCTCCAGGCAGCTCCACACCGCCGAGCCCTCGGCCGAGCCCAACAGCAGGGCCGCGTCGGCCGGCTTGGGGTGCTTCACACTCGGCCGCACCTTCTTGGCCTTCTTCCGGGCCGCGCCCGCGCCGACCGCCCGGCGGATCTCCGGGCCGCGGGCCATGCCCTCACGCCACCGGATGGACCGGATGAAGGCCTTGTCGGACTGTCGGTACCGCATCCACGCATACGCCCCGGCCCCGACCAACACCACCAGCAGCAGCCCCAGGCCGATGTACGCGGCGATGAGGGTTCCGGTGGGCGCGGAGCACCCGGCGGCCGAACCGAAGGCGGTCCCGTCGCCGGTGACCACGAACCCCAGCGGGGCCACGATGGACTCCGGCCATGCCAACGTTCCGCACACGGCCCGGTTGGTGAGCGCCCCGACGAGCACGTAAGCCCCGTACACGCAGATCACCCCGAGGATCGCCAACGGCAGGGCGTTGGTGTCCGCCCCGGTGGTGGACTGGCGGTTCTGCGCGTTCCAGCTCATGCCCGAGCCTGCCTCTCAGCGGTGGTGGTGACGAGGCGTTCATCGGTGTTGAACAGCGCCAACTCGACGCGGGTCAGATCGTTCTTCACTTCGAAGCTGGATCCACCCAGCCGCCACAGGCCAACCCCCTTGCCCAGGTGTTTGAGCAGAGACCGTTCCCGGTCAGAGAGGTCGAGCTCGTCGGTAGTGAGTTTCAGCGTGGAGCGGTCTTGGCGGTAGATAACCTTCACGTCGGCGTCGGCCAGCAGGGACTTGGCCATCGCGGCCATCCTCGATCCGACGTCACCGGCCATCTGTAGGTCGGATACCTTGTGCAGGATCAGCACATTGAAGATGCCATAGGCCCTAGCCAGTTTCCACGATTCGACCATGCGCTGTAGATCTGCCTCGGAGGAGATGTTGTCCCATCCCTCTTCGTAGATCACCAGGCGCTGCCCGCCGTCACTGGTGGTGACCATGGCCTCGGTCCACGCTCCCGAGCAGGCGTTGACCACCCGGACCGCCTCGGGGCTGGCCCCCTGCAGGGCGGAGGTGTCGATCGAGGTCGCCGGGGCATCGGCGTCAAAGTACGCGGTGGTTTCCCCGTCGAACATCCCGGCCAGGTCCCCGGTCGTCATCCGGTGCAGGGTCATCGCCATCACCGAAGAGGCGTCGGCCACCAACTGATCCGGGTGGTCCTTGGCGGCCTCCAGGGCGTCGATGACATCGGGGATCACCACCACCGTGCTCTTGGCCTGTGCCGCCTGAACTCCAGTGTCCATGGCCAGAGAGAGCACGTGGTGCTCGGCCGGGGACAACTCCCGGTTAGTGAGGATCCGCACCAGGGTGACCAGGATGGCCATGCGCCGGGTGCGGACCATCAGCGCCCACCCCTCATCAGTCAGCGGCTCACCCTGGGCATTCAGTGAGGGCCGGGTACCCGGATCCAAGGGATTAAGCCGGGTTCCCATGCTCGGTCCGACCTGGATCACCGACCCGCCCAGGGCGCGGACCACTCGGGTCCACTCACCTTTCTTGTCCGAGGCGACCGAGAGCTTGCGGCCGGCCTGGACCAGGCGCACTGCGAAAGACTTGGCCAGTGAGGACTTTCCGGTGCCGATCTGGCCGAACAGGATCATGCTCATCCCGGAAATGACCCCGCGCTCATACAACCGCCAAGGGTCGAAGCAGAACGCGCCGCCGCCGTTGAGATCCCGGCCGATGTACAGCCCGTCGGCGCCCAGCGAGGTCCCGGCCACATACGGGTACGCGGTGGCCCCGGTGTGGGCGGTGGTCGGCACCCCACGCGTGTGCAGGATCCCGGTTCCGTGCAGGGACTTCGGCCGGCGTTGACCGCCGCGACCCCACGTGGGCCGTGGGAAGTCCCCGGTGGTCTCGGTGGTCTGGTCCTGGATGGCCTTGAGGTCCTTGATCACCTGTCGGGTGGAGGTGGCCGAGGCCCGCTTGTCCGCCCGGTTGGCCTCGTAGACGTCGAAGACCTCGATCTTCTGGCGCTTGCTCGTTGTCTTAGTCATCACAGATCCACCATTCCGAAGGGCAGCGCCGCGGCCAGCAGCGCCGAGTCCTGCTCCAGATACGCCACACGCAACTCACAGTTGGCGTTGACCGCCCGGGCCAGTACGTCCGAGCAGTTGGCCTCCAGCTCCATCTCGTCGGCGCCGGTAACGGTGATCAGCACCGCCAGGTCCAGTCGGGCGTGACCGTCGACCAGTTCGGTCTCCTCCCGGTCGATGTCCTCCAGTTCCCGATCATGCTCCAGGGTGTGAGGCCTATCCAGCTTGTCCAACAGCCGGGTCGTGGTCCGCCAGTCGGCCTTGCGCCGCTGGATATGGTTCAACGCCCCCCGGGCATCGCGGGGCACCCACACCACCGAGACGGTGTGCCGGAAGTCCCCGGCGAAAATCAACGGCTCCAAGAACCCGAGGCGGGCCTGGGACTGGGGGAACTCCGAGACCTTATAGGTGCGGTGCAGGTACCCGTCGGTGCGCACATGGTCGGTGAAGACCTCCATCGCCATCGGCCCGGCCGAACCGGGGGCGACCCCGACCCAGTCCCCGGAACGCTCCGAGATGACCACCGACGCCCGCGGATCGAACGCCGAACGGACCAGGGCGGCCAAAGACCGGGGGGAGTGCCAGGCCTGCACGGTGGTCCCGGAGGCCGGCAGAGTGCCCTCAATGGTCGTCATCACCGACAGGGCCAGGTTCATGAACCCGGACAGGCCGCCGCCGAGGGACTTGATGCGCTTGGCGACCTTGTCCCGGGAGAGGACCACCGTCATCCACGTCTCGTGCACCGGCATGTCCTGGGCCTCGGCCATCAGCTCCACGAAGGCCGCGTGCAGGAACGGGTTGACCGCCTCCCCGCTGGGTCGGCCCTCGCCGGTGGCCTCGGCGCCCTTGGCATTGTAGAACTCCATCACCTTGGACCCGGAGATCAGCGTGGTCTGGTCCGCGTGCTGGACGCGGGCCACCCCGGGCATCCGAGCGATCGCTGAGATGGCTTCGCGCCAGTTCGCGGTGCGGTCCTCCTGGGCGTCGAAGGACTCCAGGGCGAAGGCCTTGGAGGTGTTGATCTTCGCGCACACGATGCCCTCACCCCGGCGCGGGTCGTAGACGAACCCCGCCCCACCAGGCAGGGTGTACACGCGCAGTTCGTTGGCCTCCCCGGGCAACCGGAACCGGGAACCGGACCCGGGCTTGATCCGCCCGGCCTCATCCCGGGCAGTGCTGGTTTCCCCGGGAGAGAGCACCGGGGAGGACGGTTCGGTGGGGGTCTCGCCATCGTCGGTGTCCTCGCGGCGGACGAAGGTCAGCTGGTCCCGGGCCCCACGGACCAGGTAGCGCAGCCACAACCCGGCCCAACCGATCAAAGGCCGGCCCATCACCTTGGGCACCACGACCCCGGCGGCCACCGCACCGAGGACCAGGGCGGTGAAGAGCCCGCGGGGGAAGCCGCCGGTGAACACCAGCAGCAGCATCAACCCCAAGGCCACCCCGAGGGTGATGACCTGGGACCAGCTCAGCCCCAGCAGCACCCCGGTGGTGCGTTCCCGGGCGAAGCGTGCCCCGTCCCACGGGGAGTCCAATTGCTGTTCGAGTGTCTGTTGGGCCATGGCTACGTTGTCCTTCTCTCGCAGATTTGCGGTCTCTGGTGGGGGTGGGTCGCTAGCGGCCGAGTCGGGCGGCCGTGCGGGCTGGGCGGGTGATCTGTCCGGCCTTGCGCGCCCCGCCGCGGACCACGTTCGTGGACTGGCGCATCATGGTGTTGCCGCTGGACACCGCGGAGCGTTCCATGGAGTCGGAGGCCCCGCCGGTCAGGAACGAGACCATGGTGAGCATCAGCAGGGGCATGGCTGCGCCCATCACGATCAGCACGATTCCGGCGGCCAGCTGGACCCAGTCGGTGCCGATCGAGGCGGCGACCATGCCGATCTTCACCACCAGTGCTGCCGCCGGTTTGGCCAGGATCAACGCGAAGACCACCGACAGCCACCGGGAGAACACCGCCTTGGCCGGTTCCAGGCTCAGGGAGAACACGGCAGCGGGCATCATCGCGGTCAACACCACGATCGCCACCAGACGGAAGATCATCATCAGCATCAACAGCAGGCAGACCCCGACGATGATCAGCCCGACCAAGAACGGGACGATGGCCATGCCCGGATTCTCGGTGTTCGTGGCCATCTGCCACTGGGCGTAGTTCTCATCCATCAGTACCTGCCCGTTGGCCGCATCGTAGGTCAGGCCGAACAGGTGCAGGATGGATCCCAGTGCGGCTTCCTCCCCGCCGGCCTCCCCGGCCTGCAGGATCCACAGGCTCATCCGGTCCACCGCACCCAGGACCACGAACATCAGCCCGGCGACCACATACACCGCCGGCACGGAAGCCACCGCGACCGTCAGTGCCCGCAGTACCCCGGCCGTGGAGGACCGGAACACCGACCAGATCACCTGCACGGCCACGAAGATCAACAGGAAGGGGATCATGGCCAGCACCATCACGTTGAGCATCCCGGGGTGCTCGATCGTGGTGGCCGCCTGACCGTCCACGTTCACCACGACCGTGCCCCCGACGATGGTCATCCACCACTCACCGGTCATGGACCCGGCCGAGAACGAGTCCCGGATGAAGGCCCAGGCCGCCGTGGCGAACCCCAGGATGCCATCGCGCAGGAACGCCTGCATCGGTTCCATCAGGTTCATGGCTGCTCCTTCCCTCGGTGTCGGTCAGTCAGGCTCAGGCGAACACCGGGATGCCGGTGGCCCAGGCGATCAGACCGCCGAGGGAGCCGATGATGATGGATGCGACGACGCCCCACAGCAGGATGCTCAGGCCTCCCTCCTGGGCGCGGCCGCCGCCGGGGCCGATCTTGCCGAACAGCCACACGGCGAGCCCTACGCCTATCGCGATGACGAACAACACCAGTGCCGTGCCCAGCACCATCCCGCCGATGTTCTGCAATTCCGGCATCCACGGGGCGTCCAGGTTCGGCTTCACGCCGGGGTCGTAGCCGCTGGCCATCACGGACAGAGACGTCAGTGCATTCATGGTTCGTTTCCTTTTCCTCGGGCCCCGTCACAGGGCATCACTCCTATGCCCCTTGCAGGCACAGGAACCTTATGGCGACTACGTAGCGCACCCGTCGCCGGCAGTGACCGTCCGGACGTCTGTGGCGGCCACCCCGCCGAAACCAATCCCGTTGCTCTCGATTCCGATCTCCACCTCAGTGCAATCGGCTGCGGTCTGGTTCTCGCTGGAACAATCCGGACCGGGCGGGTACCACTTCAGGGACCGCATCTGCGGTTGCTGCCCCTCGTCGGTGATCCGGTAGTCAATCGGTTGACCGATGACCTTTGAAGCCAGCGCGTACCGCTGCTCATTGGACGGCGGCTCGGTTTCGTTGAGGAAGTTCCGGACTGCCTGGGAGGTACACGTCGTCTTGGGCGCCTTGCGCTCGACGACGACCTGGCCGGGACGAGCGGCCGCGGGCAACAACGAGGAAGTCCCCATCGAGGACCCCCACTGCACCGCCCCGCCGATCGAGCCCAGCACCACCGCACCGAGCACGCCCGCGCTCACCATTTGCAGTCCCTTTCGGGAGCTGTCCGACGAACCGGCGGCCTTGCCGCCCACCCAACGGACCAACCCAATCGCGATTCCGATGGCCAGCAGGATGATGGCCGCGCCCAAGAACGTGGCGGCCACTGCGTTCAGTCCGTCCGGCCCGTCCAGGCCCCAGGGATCAATTCCGTCGAGCATGGTGTCCTCCGAATGTGAGTTCTCGAGGACAGTTCGAGCCGCTCCGCGAAGGTATGTGTCAGATGTCAATGGACGGCACGCTTCGCGGTCCGTCCTGATGCTCGGTCAGGCTAAGTGCCCGACCCAGCTCATCTCACGAGCTGTATTGCGTGATGAAGCACCGTCGGGGCGGACTTCGACGTAGTGCGCCAATTCGCTCCTTACCGAAACTCAGCAGCGTTATCGAGAGCAGGGAGAACGTCGAGAAGTGCACCGTGGTGCCAAACATGCGATGACAAATCTTGTGTTCCGGAACGTCGCGCAGACTGGGACGTCTATGTCATCCTGCTGTGCGCTCTCACCGAGGCTCGGACTGGAGGTCAGCGGTGAATCCCTGAGTAGGCATCTACTCCACGAGGCTTGGCCGAGCTGCGCCAGGGCGACACGAGCAACGTCCACTGGGAAGGTGGCTGGCAGAAGCCAGGTCTCTACACCTTCACCAACTGGGGAGATGACGAAGCGGTCTAAGTCCGCATGATCCTGACGGTGGACGACGAGGTAGTCCGCGTCACGAAGGAAAGTGTTCCCGGCGGCGACACTGTTGATGTCGAATGCCCAGTCGCTCTCGAGACCTTTCGGCGGGAAGAAGCCGCGCGTCGGGCCCTGAACGCGACAACGTGCGGGTCCGGAACTTAGGATTCTCATACTTCCCCACCCAATACTTCGCGAGCAATCACTTCATCGGAGAACGGATCGACTGGGTACCCCAGAACGGAAAGTCGGGAACCCCTGACGAGAGACACCCGTTCAGCGAACTCGACTGCCCCAAACGGTGGAATCGGAGTCATGACGCCCTGCTCACGCCCCTTGTTGCGTGTTGTCATGGGGGTTTTCGCCCCTCGTCGCCTACGCTGTTTGACAAAAGTTGTTCGCCTCCAGCCTTGGCACCGATTGGCTCTGTATAGTCTGCCGGCTGGCGCACGCTCCCATTCGTCCCGAGAGTGAAGCCATGCACGAGTACCGACAGTTCGTTCAGCGCATGCCGGAAGAGGAGGGCTGGAGGCAGTCCAACGTCGGGAGGAACGGCAGCCCAAGCCGACGAGTCATGAGCGCCACCCTCCGAGACAACCGCCCATCTCTGAACCAGAGGTCGGACCAGGAGACCATCCAGGGCCTAGCCAAAACGTTCGGAGCCGATGGCGAGAAAATGCTGGCCAGTGTCGCCGCGGCGATGAGACTCCCCACCACGGTGAACGTCGTTGACCTCGAAGCAGTCTCCAACGAGGAACTGTTCGACGAGATCAGCCGACGGATCGAGAGCCCCCAGGCCCAGCACAACCCCAAAGACCCCAGCACCTCTCGCCAACAGGCCAACGGCGAGTACATCACCGTGGACGACGTCCGTGAGCACGTCGCTAGCCTGGCTACTGATCAGGAGCCAGGGGATGTCCCAGCTCCTAGTGAAGGACAGAAGGCCGACGGTGTGAACATCTTCCAACCAGCCGCGACGGTGACCTTCGAACCGGGCACACCACCAGCCGAGCATGACGTCGCCCTCATTATCGCCGTCTTCGAGGAAGTCGCCGAGAAGCACACGCTGATGGGCACCCTCTCCCATCCCAAGGCCGCCCCGCTGGCCCTGGCGAGATCGACTACGGCACCCGGGACTCTAGCCCCTGATGGGTCATGGGAACCGGCAACGAACGAGCACCGGCAGTCATGGACAAGATCGGCGAGCGCAGCAAGTGCAACAAGTTCAAGAGGCGCGGCTGGGGCTTCGGGAAAGTACCCACCCCTCGCAGACGCGGAGGTCGATCCGATCTGGCGGGCTCTTAAAGTAATGATGGGTCAGGAATCAGCAACCGGTGATGAGTCGTGAGCTGGGCTCCTCCCTGGTCCGACATTGGTGGCGACCATCGTGCATTAGCACCCGGGTGCTACAGGATCGAATGGGACGACTTCAAATCGTGCTTCGCCGCCAGCGACCAACCGGAACGCAGCAGCCAGCTCCAGGACCTCGCCGACTACCTCGAACTCCTAAAGGGCCACGGCTTGGTCATCCCCCATGTTCTCGTGGACGGGTCCTTCACCACCACGAAGCGCGTGCCCGCAGACATCGACGTCTCTCCCGTTATGGATTATGAGGCCTCCCGCCCGGATGCCGAGATCGCCAAGCACGCCCACGCGAACTTCATCCATCCTAAGGATCGGTACAAGACCACGCCCGTGCCCGGGCTGGGTCGCACCGTATCCTTAGACATCTATGGCTTCGTGATCGTCAGCCCTGGACACACGCACTTCGACCACTGTCAGACAAACGAGATGTACTGGCGAGAATGGTGGCAGAGGAGCCGCACCAGCGGCATGGCGACCAAGGGATACCTGGAGGTGAAGCTCCCGTGAACAGCTACGAGCAGAACGGCATCGGAGACTTCGTTCGCGACCTCCGCCACAGCTACGACCAACTACCCGAGACCGACGACTGGCTCACCGAGAGCCTCCGCGGCTCCATGTCCTCACTGCTCGACCACGCCACCGACGAATGGCTAGTGGAACGCAAGGGCCTGCGCGTGCACTTTGAGCACGGCGCTATCAAAGGCCACACCGGGCCCGCCAGCGCCATCCTCAAAGGTCTGACCGCACTCAACGACGCAGTCGTCCACCTGGTCAACTCCTCGCTAGAGAAGCCCTACAAGGACATCACAGATCCCATTCGCGAGCGCTTCGGCATGCTGTTGATCCCGGCCAGTGCCGGCTCCGTCGTGGTCGAACTCGTGTGCCAGCCGTCCGGAGATATCGACCAGCGCCCGCATCGACAAGGCAAGGTCATCGAGGGGCAGTCCGTCCATCCGATCGTCGATGAGGTGCAGTCACCGGCCGAGACTGCCGTCGACCGGATCCTTGACGTGGTCAGCAAGGCCGTGAACATTCCGATCGAGCATCAGCGGGAGCTCGAGGAGGCCTTGCTGGCGCTCCCCCGCAACTCGGTGTCTGCGATCAACCGATTCGTCAGCCAGTGCGACGAGCTCCAGGCCACCGTCGAGGTCTCCGACCGCACGCCGCAAACGCCGCCAGTGACAGTTCTCCCCACCGATGCACGCCACCTGAAGCACGTCATCAAGTACCTGGGTCTGGACGAGCAGGAAGCCGACTTCGACGGCGAGTGGCTGACCTACTCCGACGTCCGAACGAACTTCGACCTTCGTCTCAAGGACGGCACCTTGATCTCCGGACGGGTACCCAAGAATCTGCTCGATGATTCATACGCGGCGCTAAAGAAATACGTCCGTGTGACCCTGGACGCCCGGCAGAAGGGCGGCGAGGACGGGCCCACCAGATACACACTTAAATCCATCAGCGTGCTGGCCAACGCCATCCCCGAGGACTTCTACGAGAAGGACGAGGCCACGGACGACGAAACTAGTCCTGAGTCGGACCGGTAAAACTCCCGCAGGCCAGTAGCAAGATCAATGAGGCGCCTCGCAAAGACTCGGGCGAATAGATAAAGGAGCAGCATGCCGTACCGCACGATGACTTACCGCGAGGTACTGGGGAATGTCAGCCACCAGCCCAAGCCGCTGCTCAACCTCTCAGATGTGAAGGGGGTGGACTTACTTCACGAGTTCGAATCCTGGGCACGATCGCTTCCGGATGACCACTTCAAGGACAGCACCAAGAAGACCTACGGAACAAAGCCGACGGTCATCCGCCGAAACCGGCTGGTGCTGGTGGAGATGCGCACCGGGCACTACGGCATGGCAGGCGAGAAAGTCATCGATGTCTCCAACCACGCAGGCCAATACGAAACCCGCGACGACGACGCGAGCACTGTCCGGACTCGCTGCGCCTTCCTCCTCCCTCCGGGTCACGACCGCGGGTTGTTCTTCACAGAGCGCCAGCGCCACGACAATTGCGGCGAGAGAGTCATCGACTCATTCAAAGCGCATGCCCGCACCCTGGTCGCGGGAAAGAGCAAGAAGGGCGCCGATGCCAACCTCGTGCTCGAGACTCCCACCGTCGCCGAGTCCGAAGCCTGGTTGGCTGCTGCCAACCTGGAGGACATCCACATCGTGCGATACGACCATCAACAGGACGTGGCCGCGGAATCACCACTACGTGGCATTCCAGTCACTTATGCCAGCAGCATTGCCCCCGTCAAAGGCAACCGATATCTCCCGAAGCGCCTCTGGACCCTATTCCGCGAGGAACCCGACTCAGCCCTCGCCTATCTCGGCATCGACGATGCCACCGACGAAGACATCGACGAAGTCCGACTGAAGGTCGGCGATGGCGAGAAGAGCCGAGAGTTCATCGTCGGCAAGACCAAGACACCCTCGATCCGCGTCGTGCTCACGCCACCCGGGGAACCGCCGCTTAACGAGACCGCCTTGGTCGATACGATCGACGAAACCGCGCGTTCCTATTACCAGCGATGGCAATTACAGTATGACTACGCGTGGACCCGCTGAACCGATTCAAGGATCACACCAGGGAAGGTGTTCGTGGAACTCCGAAGTGACGTTCGCCCCATTCTCAAGGCCCACTTCGCGACCCTGAGGAACACCAACGGCCGCATGCCCTTCCCGGAGCTGCTGGCAAACTTCATCGCCCCGGTCCTGCTGGGCGCAGGTTTCGGCGTCTGGCAGGTCTTCGCTGACACAGACTTCCCTTTCGGCAACCTCCTCGCAGGGCTGGCCATCCTCTTCGGCTTCTTCCTCGCATTGACGACATTCGTCTTCGGCCTACGGCGCCAGGTCTCAACACGACGCCCCCTCACCGACCTCCGAGCCCCCGCACTCATCGATGAGCTCTTCATCAACTGCGAGTACGCGGTCATCGTCTCCGGCGCATCGACCATGCTGGCACTTCTCTTTGACATCATCGGCTGGGGTCTCCTCGGAAGCGTCCTCGTCACACTGCTAGCTCACATCTTCGTGCTGGTCATGATGTGCCTGAAGCGGCTCAACCGCGCCTACGACATCCACAAGGAAGACCTTCGCGCCGAGGCCCGCGCCGCCCGCGACAGCCGGCAGAGAGGCCAGGCCGCCTAGCCCAAGGCGTGGGTATGGCGTAGGTCCTGCGGGCCGGGCCGGATCTGCCCCCGTACCTCGACACGGCGTCCTTGGCCGCGTGGCGGCCCCGCAGTGGCTGCCAGACTTCCCTTTGGAAGTACGGACCCTGCAGGGGAGAGCCGTCCGGACGACCGTACAGAAATTGACCGTACTTGATCAGCGTCAAGGGACACCCGGACTTCCCTGTGGGCGGCGTCCCGCTTCTCCAGGCTGCGCGGCATGACTACAGTACGGATGCCCTTCTTCGACTTCGACCCACCCAGGTCGAACCTGGTTAGTGGTTCACTCCTTCCAGGTGGTGCGAACCCGGATGGTCAGGCGGCCGTCCCGGTTCTCGATGGGCATTCGGTAAGGGGACTTCCAGGGCGTGGAGACCTGGAGGGGTTCGTCCGTATGGTCCGACGTGACCTATGACCTGCGCTCGTGGTCGTGCCCACGTTTTGCCCACAATTTGCCCACAATTGCTCCGATTTCCACTAATCTCACTGCATCGCAAACCGCGGAATCAGGCGGAAGTCCGCGTCAGTGTAGGGTCTGGGGAGGTTTCGAGTCCCACTGGGGGCACTGTCCGGACATCCGCCCGGCACCGGCACGGTTGTTCGCCCCCAATGATTGTTACGCCGTCAGCGGAGGGAAGGGGCCGCCGTCCGTTGTCAGGTTGCTTTTCAGGTTCGGCAGATAGACTGACAGCAGTCCCCATCACGTCCATGCCGGGCCACCCGGGCCGGAGAGCACGACCGTGGACCGCACGCGACCAGCAGAGGAGATGGCCAGTGGCCAACCCCGTCTTCAACAGCAAGAACTTCCAGGAACAGATGCACTCCGGTGACGGCCGGGGTGGCGCCGCCACGCAGCAGGCGCCGGGCTGGTACCAGGGCGGTTCCCGTGGCCAGGCTTCGCAGGGCCAGACCCAGCAGCCGCAGTTCGGCCAGCGGGTGCCGCAGGGCCAGCCGAGCCAGCAGTACACCCCGGAGCAGCTGGAGCAGATGTACGCCCAGCCCGCCGCAGGTCCCGCTGACACGGGCCGGATGAGCTACAACGACGTCATCGCCAAGACCGTCATCACCCTGCTGCTCGTCGTGGTCGGTGCCGCCGTCGGCTGGAACATGCCGGCCCTCATGCTGCCCGGTGCGATCGTCGGCCTCGTGCTCGGCCTGGTGAACTCCTTCAAGCGCGAGCCCTCGCCGGTGCTGATCCTCCTCTATGCGGCGGCCGAAGGCCTGTTCTTGGGCGGCATCTCCGGCGTCTTCGAGCAGATGTGGCCCGGCATCGCCGTCCAGGCCGTGCTGGCCACCTTCTGCGTGTTCGCGGTGACCCTGGCGCTCTTCGCCTCCGGCAAGTGGCGCGTCTCGAAGAAGTCCGTGAAGATCTTCATGGTCGCGATGATCGGCTACGCGCTGTTCTCCGTGGTCAACCTCTTCCTGATGCTCTTCGGCGTCACCGACGCCATGTTCGGCCTCCGCGGCGAGTTCCCGCTGCTGGGCCTGGGCATCGGCCTCCTCGCCGTGTTCCTGGCCGCGTTCTCGCTGATCATGGACTTCACCGCCATCACGCAGGGCGTCAAGGCCGGGGCCCCGCAGAAGTACTCGTGGTCCGCCGCCTTCGGTCTCACCGTGACCCTGGTGTGGCTCTACGTCGAGATCCTGCGCATCCTGGCGATCCTGCGCGGCAACGACTGATCACGCACTGAACCGTCCACAGCCATCGGCTGGCTCCGTCCGGGAGGAACAATCCGGGCGGAGCCAGCCGATTCTGGGTTAATGGAGCCATGAACGAGTCTGAGAACCGTCCTGCCGGCTTGTCTTCCGGCCTGTCCTCCGGTGAGCCGTCCCACCAGCCCTCCGGTGAGCCGTCCCACCAGCCCTCCGGTGAGCCGTCCGACCAGGCTGTCGAGCAGCAGTTCGGGGGGACTGCCGACCAGCCTGCCGGGCTGCCGTTCGGGGGGACTGCCGCGACGGGCACCCAGTATGTGCTGCGCCACGGCGGAGCCGAGGCCATCATCACTTCGCTGGCCGGTGCCCTGCGCCGTTATGAGGTGGACGGAACGCAGTTGGTGGAGACCTACGGCGCGGACGAGATCCCGCCCTCGGCCTGTGGCATCCAGTTGTCCCCGTGGCCCAACCGCGTGCGGGACGGGCGCTGGGCGCTGGACGGCGCCACCCAGCAGCTCGACCTCACGGAACCATCCCGCTCCAACGCCAGTCACGGACTGCTGCGCAACACCGCCTTCGTCCCGGCCGAGCAGACGGCACGCCGGGTGGTCCTGCGCGGCGAGATCCACCCCCAGCACGGCTACCCGTTCCGCCTCACCCACCAGGTCACCTACACCCTGGACGACGACGGCGCCCTCACCGTCCACCAGCAGCTCACCAACCACTCCGGCCGGCCGGCCCCGGTCGCCTTCGGCGCCCACCCCTTCCTGCGGATCGGAGACGTTCCCAGCGAGCAGCTGGTCCTGACGCTGCGGGCGGCCACCCGGGTGCTGTCCGATGATCGGCTCATCCCCACCGGGACGGTACCGGTCCAGGAAACGGCCGAGGACTTCCGTGAGGGCCGGCAGGTGGGCATCGGCCTCCTCGACGCGGCGTTCACCGATCTGGAGCCCGGCGACGACGGCCGCCACCACCACACGCTGTCCGCGCCGGATGGGCGTAGCGTGGAGCTCTGGACGGACCCGGCCTTCGACTATGTCCACGTCTTCTTCACGGACCGGTTCCCCGGCCGTCACCGGGCGGTGGCGGTGGAACCGATGACGGCTCCGGCCAACGCACTGAACAGCGGCGACGGACTGGTGTGGATCGATCCGGGGGAGCACCTGGGCGCCGCCTGGGGCATCTCGCACCACCGTCCACTGATCCGTTCCTCTCACCTTTCACACGACCGTCCACACGCTGAGGAGGCAGTCCGTTGAGCACTCGCCCAGAGTCCGGGGCGCCGGACGCTCCGGTTCCCGGGCTGCCCGAAACCCCGGGCCCCCAGCCCGGGGCCCGGGTGCCGGACCCCCTCCTGACCGCGCCCGGCCAGGCCAACCGGGTGGCCGCCGACGTCCCCTATGGGCTGACGGTGGCCGCCGCCTGGTCCTGGCGGGTGCTGCTGGTGCTGGCGATGGCCGGTGCCGGCATCTGGCTCCTGAGCCATGTCTCCCTACTGGTCATCCCCCTGATCGTGGCGGCCCTGTTGTCCACCCTCCTCGCGCCGATCCACAAGCGGCTCGTGGGTTGGGGCCTCCCGCGGGGACTGTCTGTGACCGGCGTCATCCTCGGATTCATCGTCGTCGTCCTGGGCCTGCTCACCCTCGTCGGCCAGCAGCTCGCCGTGGGATTCACGGACATGCGGGACCAGATCGTGGTGGGCGTCCAGGGCATCGTCGCCTGGCTGGAGACCTTCGGCGTCACCACGGACCAATGGAACGACATCCTCTCGGACCTCGGCGAGGCGGTCCGGGACAACAGCCAGACCATCCTCTCGGGTGCCCTGGGCTTCGGTTCCACCGCCGGCAACCTCGCCGCCGGCACGGTGCTGGCCGTCTTCGCGCTGATCTTCTTCCTCTATGACGGCAGGAGGATCTGGCGGTTCTGCCTGAATTTCGTCCCCGCCCGCCATCGCATCGCCATCGACGGCGCTGGAGATGTCGGCTGGACCTCCCTCGGCAGCTACGTCCGGGTCCAGATCTTCGTGGCGTTCGTGGATGCCCTGGGCATCGGCCTGGGTGCCTTGATCCTCGGCGTGCCGCTGGCTCTGCCCCTCGGTGTGCTGGTGTTCTTCGGCTCGTTCATCCCACTCGTGGGTGCCTTCCTGACCGGCGCGGTGGCTGTGTTGCTGGCGCTCGTGGCCAACGGCTGGGTGAACGCCCTGATCATGCTCGGCGTGGTGCTCCTGGTCCAGCAGATCGAAGGCAACGTCCTGCAGCCGTTGGTCATGGGGCGTGCGGTCAGCCTCCACCCGCTGGCCGTGTTCCTGGCTGTGGCCGGGGGCACCGCGGTGATGGGTCTGGTCGGTGCGATCTTTGCCGTGCCGTTGATGGCCTTCCTGAACTCCACCATCAAATACCTCCACGCCAAGCCATGGCTCGAGAACGAACCCGAACCCGCGGCAGCCTCGGACTACCGTGATACCCGGCTCAAGGACCGGGCCGCTGGGCTCAAGGATCGAGCCGCCGGTCTCGAGGGGCCCTGGGGCCGGGCCTACGTGACCATCGACGGCGTGGTCCGCCGGGCCACGAGTGGTGCTGGCGGATCCAGCAGATCCGGTGGCGACGGTGACGCCGGCGACGGCGGAGCATCCGGCAGCGCTGGTGGCGGCGCTCCCAGCGCCGCCGAGAGTGCCCTGTCAGCCAAGCGGCGACGTCAGGCTCGCCGCCAGCTCAAGCGGTCACAGTCCCGCTCGCGCTTCCTGCCTGGCCGTTTCCGCAGGGATCGCGCCGCGAGTGCCGGCACCGAGCCTGATGCTGACCCTGATGCCCGCCCCGGTGCCAGATCCAAGGACCGTCTCGACGCCGGCCCCGGTGGTGGCCCCACTGCTGGACTCGGTGTCGGCCCAGAGGCTGATACCGGTGCCCCAGCCGACCCCGGAACCGGCACTGCGGGCAATCTTCGCGGCAGAGGGTCCGCGGGGGAGGACAATACGGGGATGGACCACTCCGGCCGCCGGCCGGACCGAAACGGAGGACCACAGTGACCACCACCCCCCAGAGCAGTGCAGATACCGCGACGGGTACGGCTGCGGACCGCGCGGAATTCCCGGGACTTCCCGTCACCCTGGCGGACATCGAGGAGGCCCGGCGACTGCTGGACGGGGTCATCGTCCCCACGCCGCTGGACCACTCCAGGGCCCTGGGCCGGCTCACCGGCTCGGTGGTTCACCTCAAGTGCGAGAATCTGCAGCGTGCCGGCTCTTTCAAGGTGCGCGGCGCCTACGTCCGGATGGCCAAGCTCTCCGAGGACGAGCGTGCTCGCGGGGTCGTGGCGGCGTCCGCCGGCAACCACGCCCAGGGGGTGGCCTTGGCAGCATCCAAGCTGGGGATCAAGGCGACCATCTTCATGCCCCGCGGCGTGGCGCTGCCGAAGCTGCAGGCCACGAAGGATCACGGCGCCGAGGTGATGCTGCACGGCAACAACGTGGATGAGGCCCTGTCCGAGGCGCAGCGGTATGCGGACGAGTCCGGCTCGGTTTTCATCCATCCCTTCGACAATGCCGACGTGGTGGCCGGCCAGGGCACGATCGGCCTGGAGATCCTCGAACAGGATCCGGAGGTGGACACGCTGGTGATGGGAATCGGTGGCGGCGGCCTGCTCGCCGGCGTGGCCGTGGCCGTCAAGGAGATGGCCCGCCGTCAGGGCCGGCACATCAACATCATCGGCGTCCAGGCGGAGAACGCCGCGGCCTATCCGCCGTCGCTGGCCGCAGACGCCGTGGTGCCGCTCTCCCACGTCTCGACCATCGCCGACGGCATCGCCGTGGGCAAGCCCGGCCAGATTCCCTTCCAGATCATCAAGGAACTCGTGGACGGAGTCGTCACCGTATCCGAGGACGCGATCGCCAACGCCCTGGTGTTCCTGCTGGAGCGGTCCAAGATGGTGGTCGAGCCCGCCGGCGTGGTGGGCGTGGCCGCGTTGCTGGAGGGCAAGCTGGCCGAGCTCGGGATTGAGTCCCAGCACACCGTGGCACTGCTCTCTGGCGGCAACGTGGACCCGATGCTGATGCTCAAGGTCATCCAGTCCGGCCTGGCCGCGGGCGGTCGCTACCTGACCGTCAAGATCTCCCTGCGAGACCGTCCCGGCGAGCTGTCCAACATCTCCCGGATCATCTCCGAGACCGAGGCCAACGTCACCCGGGTGGACCACAGCCGCATCGGCGGCTCACTCAGCATGGGGGACGTGACGATCACGATCGACATGGAGACCCGCGGACCCGAGCACTCGGAGCAGGTGCTGGGCCGGTTGCGCTCCTCCGGCTACCAGCCGATCGTGCAACATTAGCCGGGTTCCTCTGAGCGGCCCACGCATCCTGACCCTTGGGCACCATGTCTAAGCCGCCAGACCGGGACGCCAATAGAAGTTGCGGCGGGGCCGCCGTTCGGGGTCGAGATACCGGGCCGGGACGAACCACGGGATGCCCCGGCGGACGGAGATCTCCCAGGCTCCGGCGTGAACGGCGTGGTGGTGGTGTGAGCACAGCAGTGCTCCGTTCTCCACCGATGTCGGACCACCGTCCTCCCAGTGGTGGATGTGGTGGGCCTCGCACCACGGTGCCGGAATCGAGCAACCGGGTGCCGTGCAACCACCGTCCCGGGCGGTGATGGCGCGCCTGAGCTGAGGCGTGAACAACCGCTTGGAGCGGCCCACGTCCAGGACCTCGCCGCTGCCGCCCAGCACGACCGGGATCAGATCGGCCTCGCACGCGAGCTGTCGGATCGTCTGTGGATTGACGTCTCCCACGTAGGACATGGTCGAGATCGTCCGATCATGGCGTCCCGGTGGACTCGGTGGACTCGGTGGACCAAGTGGACCAAGTGGACTAGATGGGCCGGGTGGGCCGAGGTGTCCGGATGATTCGTTCGAGCCGCTTCGTGGAGTCCGTTCGTCGACATGCACGTCGTCCGCAGTGCCGAATCGGGCGAACAGGGTTTCGTAGTCGATGACCGCCATGATCTGGGGCCGGGCCCGGCCCCTGGGTCCAGGGTGGGCGTTGCCCGTCGGGTTGGTGTTCCCGATGCTGCGGCCGTCCGCGTCCATGCCCGTCTCAGGACCGATACCGACCAGGGCCAGCGCGCCCGTCAAAGCACTGACGAGCCCGTCGAGTTCTCGCTGAGCCCGGCGGCGTCCGTCGAGGGCCTCATTCGCGGCCAGTTCGGTTGCACAGTCTGCATCGTTGGTGTTGGTGCCAGTGCCAGTGCCAGTGCCGATGTGGTCATGGTTTCGACCCTTCGGGTCCGTCCTGCAGTCAGAGCGAGTCTTCCGGGGGCTGGATGCAGCGGAGATCACCGTCTTGAGGACTTCATGCTGTGCGTCGCTGGCCAGCAGTGTCCACTGATGCAGCCCCTTGCCCGGGCCGCGGTAGAACAGGCCCTGCATGGCCTTGAGCTGGTCGTCGGTCGGTTCGGAACCGTCTGGATTGACCACGGCTTCGAAACGCTGCCGCCAGTGAGTGCAGACCTTTCTCAGCGTGTCCGGATCCAGATCCCGGGCCTGGGCGACGAGCAGCCGTTCACCGTCCGCGAGAAGGCCGTCTACCGTTCCGGGAGCCGTGTTTGCCAGGACGGCCTCGCGTTGGGCGGAGGCGATCGTTCCCACGATCATGTCCACCGCTGCTTCGCCCAGCTCGGCTTTCTGCACCGCCTCGGACAGGACCGGCATATCGGCGGGTATCACGGTGGCTCGGTCCAGTGTCAGCGACGCCATGGTGTGGGCGGCCCGGGCCAGCCGGGCTTTCGCCTCGCGACGGTCGATCCGCAAGAGGTCGCGCAAGTATTCTGCGCCGTTCCTGAAGGCACACTTTCCGGGCGGGATGCCCAACACTTCCTCCCGAAGTTGATGTGCCTCGAAAATCCGGTCAGTGTGCCCGGCCAGGGCGGTCCGCGCGGAGTCGATGGCGCGCGCCAGCGCCTCCACGCCCACATGCAACTCCGGCAAGGACCCGGCCACGTTCTCGCTGCAGGGGGAGTCCTCATCTTCATGATTGCCCGATTCATCGTCGATGACCGAGGCGTCCCCGGAGTCTGAAGCTCCGCCGATGTGCATGTCCCCGCCCCGCTGCCCGGCTCTGCCGGAATCGTCTGAGTCCCCCGAACCGTCTACCTCAGGGGTGGGACGGTCCGCATGGGCGTAGAGGCCCCAGTCAGCGCTACGGTCTTCTGCCGGGTGCCGCCGGAGGCGGGGCAATCGGTCCGCCAGTCTTGGGTCAGCCAATCGAGAGGAGAGTTCGGCGGCCAAGGCGCGGGATTGCGCCAATAGTTCGGGCAGGGGCAGCTCAGCCAGCTCATCACTATCTGCCATCGACCCTCCCGTCCTGTGCCCTTGAACCGTTTTCCACCAGCCATGATGGACTAGTACTGGTATTCGAACACGAGTGGCGGACGAGTTTAGCGCTGAGGGCTCGAGATGTGGTTGGCACGCCTCAAGCTGCGCGGTGTGGAGGACAGCGTGGAGGACGAGGCGGACCAAGAGAGGCTTACTCGGTTGCCCAGGAATGGGGCGAGGGCTGGGGTCAGGACTGGGGCGAGGGCTGGGGTCAGGACTGGGATGAGGGCTGGGGTCAGGACTGGGATGAGGGCTGGGGCCAAGACTGGGATGAGGCCTGGGGCCAGGACTGGGATGAGGCCTGGGCTCGGGACTGAATGAGGACCGAGGCGGGACGGGCTCGGGGTCTGTGGATTCTCAGTCAGCGTTGGTGACGACCGTGGCCATGGTGGACGCGGTGAAGGGGCCCACTCGGCGCTTGACGGCCTCCACGGCCGGAACGCTATGGGAGATCTCCTCGATGCGCCGGGACAGCTCGCGCCGATCCATCTGGCCGCGGGCCGGGCCCAATAGACCGTGGGCCACGTTGAGGGCCTTGAGGAGGCCGAGTTCCGTCGCCTCGGCGAGGGTGGCCGGACGGTCGCCGGTGAGCACCTGGCCCAGCCGCTCACGCAGGGCGATCTCCGGGGCAGGACTGGTGGTCATGAAGTGAGGTCCACCGAGGAAGCGGGACTCCTCGGTGACGATGCCCTGCCGGGCCAGGCTCCGGCCCACGGCCGTGTCCGGGTCGAGCTGGGAACGGCCCACCAGGGTGGAGATCTTCTGCCCCGACATCGAGTCCAGGGCCGGCAGGACGGCATCCAGCGGAGCGTGGCCGGTCATCCCGGCCCGCACCACCGTGACCTGCGGGTCCTTGCCCTCCCGGGCGATCTCGATCGTCCCGAGCTCGGCGAGGTCGGCGAGGGCGGCCGCCGCGAGACCATAGCGGCGGTATCCCCGCGCTCGGCTGGCCGTCCCGTGGTCCTTGGTGAGCAGCAGGAACATCTCTTCGACGATGAGCATGCCACCAGCCTAACAAGGTACCGGGCTGGCCGTCGCGTTCCGCTGGCCGCTACGTCATCCGTCGCCACACCCGCCGCCTCACCTGGCAGGCCACCCGCCCCACCGGCAGCCTCACCCACCGGCAGCCTCACCCACCAGCAACCTCACCCACGAGAACGGCGGCGCACCGGGGAACCGGTGCACCGCCGTCGGGAAAGCGGTGTGCAGGGAACGGGCCCTGCCGGTCGGACCAGGCTGTCAGCGCCAGGTCCGCCCGCGTGACAATCAGGCCTTGTACGGCTTGGCGGAGACGATCTCCACCGCGATGTCCTTGCCGTTCGGGGCGGCATAGGTCAGCTTGTCGCCGACCTTGGAGCCCTGGATGGCGGCACCCAGCGGGGAGCGCTCGGAGTAGACGGTGATGGAGTCCTTGTCATCGGCGATCTCGCGGTTGCCGAAGAGGAAGGCCTCCAGGTCGCCGGCGATCTTGGCCTCCACGACCATGCCGGGCTCCACCACGCCGTTGTCCTCCGGGGAAGCGCCCACCTGGGCGGTCTCGAGCAGTCGCTTGAGCTCGATGATGCGGCCCTCGTTCTTGGACTGCTCCTCGCGAGCGGCGTGGTAACCGCCGTTCTCCTTGAGGTCACCCTCTTCGCGCGCCTGCTCGATGCGGTCGATGATCTCCTGACGGCCGGGTCCGGAGATCTGATCCAGTTCCTGCTTCAGGCGGTCGTAGGCCTCCTGGGTCAGCCAGGGAGCGCTATCGGTGTTGCTCATGGACGCGTGTCTCCTTCGAATTGCTCGTCAGCGGCCATCCGGTACGCCACTGAGGGACTGCCGGTGCTGCCGCGCGCATGATGCTGAGCCGCCTAGTGCGGCCCGGGGGGCGATCATGCAAGAACCCCGCCGGCGGAGCCACCCGGTGTTCCACGGGAGGCCCCCGACAGGCGGGGTTGAAACGTACTGCTCTTGATTCTAACGGATGTGTTTCAGATACGTCATATTCGAGGTGATGTGCGTCTCATGAGTCCTCGGGGAACCAGCACGCGTTCACGCCGCCATTGACGCCGAGCGCATCGGTGCGCAGGTCGACGTCGTAGTACGTCGGGGTGCCCGCTGGCCTGGAGTCCTCGGACGCCGGCTCCGGACCGATGGTGACGGTACGCCAGCCGACCACGGCCTTCTCCTCCGAGAGCACCTGGATGGCGCACTGGACCGTGTCCTCAGGGTCCTTGGTGAGCTGGAACCGCACCGAGGCCTGCGTGGGCGACTCGATCGTGAAACCGACGTCCTTCCAACCCAGCGTCTGGGCGTTGGCTGAGGCGGTGAACCACACGATGACCCCCACGGCCAGGGCGAGGGCCGCGGCGGCGATCCATTTTCCCCAGCGCTGAGCGAACGAGGGGCGGATCCGTTGGGGACGCCCATACCGGTTCGCTAGGCTGTCCACCGGAGCAGGCTCCGCCGAGGTCTGGAGTGTAGAAGTCATATCACTCCATGGTATCCCGGCGCGTCACCGTCCACCGCAGTTCATTCCCCGGACCGACCGGTCCCCGAACATGCCGTCCCGAACCCCCGCACACACCGGCGGGTGACCTCCGGGACGGGAAAGCAGCCGAGGCCACGTGAGCAGTACGAACCCGACCAACCTGGACGACCCGGAGCACCGGGACGGCATCGCTGCGCCGGAATTCGGGGTGTCCGTGGGGCAGACGTCGTACGGCTCGGTCGAGCCGGAAGAACACCATGCCGTCCCCGAGGCCGGGGGAGTGCCGGCGTCCCAGGGTCTGCGGCTGATGGCCGTCCATGCCCACCCGGACGACGAATCCTCCAAGGGCGCCGCCATGATGGCCGCCTACGAGGCCGCCGGAGCCGAGGTCATGGTCGTGACCTGTACCGGGGGTGAGCGGGGGGACCTGCTCAACCCGGGCTACGGGGACACGGTGCGCCTGGACCGGGACATCACCGGCGTGCGGCGGACCGAGATGCAGGAGGCCGGGGCCGCTCTCGGCATCGAGCACCGGTGGCTCGGCTTCATGGACTCCGGACTGCCCGAGGGTGATCCGATGCCCCCGCTGCCCTTCGGCAGCTTCGGCACCCTCCCCCTGGAACAGGCGGCGGCCCCGTTGGTCAGGGTGATCCGTGAGTTCCGTCCGCACGTGTTGATCAGCTACGACGAGATCGGTGGCTACCCGCACCCGGACCACATCAAATCCCACGAGGTCACGGTGGAGGCCTACCGGGCCGCCGGGGACCCGGAGCGGTATCCCGGGACCGGGGAGGCCTGGACCCCCTCCAAGCTCTACTACGACCGTGCCTTCAACCCGGACAAGTACCGGGCCCTGCACGAGGCCTACCTGGAGGCGGGCGAGGAATCGCCGTACACGGAGCGGCTCGAGTGGTTCCGCAAGCTCCTGGAAGAGCAGGAGCGGGCCGAGGCCCAGGCGGCCGAGCAGGACGTGCCGTCCGCCACCGCCCCGGCTCGATTCCGGCTGACGCGCCACCAGGTCACCACC
Source organism: Citricoccus parietis (assembly GCF_042433045.1). NCBI lineage: Bacteria > Bacillati > Actinomycetota > Actinomycetes > Micrococcales > Micrococcaceae > Citricoccus > Citricoccus parietis. The sequence goes on from NZ_JBHLWH010000021.1 coordinate 220,637, forward strand.
CAGATCCACGTGGCCGACTACTTCGAGCAGAGGGACAACGCCCTGCGTGCCCACCGCACCCAGATCGATCCGGAGGGCCAATTCTTCGCCACGCCGAATGCCCTGCTGCGGCGGACCTGGCCGTGGGAGGACTACGTGCTGATCGATTCGCGCGTGGAGACCACACTGCCGGAGACGGACCTCTTCACCGGACTGCGCTGACCCGACGCCGGCCGGTATCGGCTGTGCGTCGGCCGCGTGCTGGCCGCACGGTTGCCGCAGGGCGGCCGCCCGCTGCCGCGGGCCGGCCCGTCGTGTGGGGACGGTAGACTGGGTGACCGTGATCGCCTTCCTTCCCCTTGCCGTATCCCCATCTGCCGCCCCCGCGTCCAGCAGTGGTGGCGAGGCCTCGGAACAGCCGCTGCCCGGGGTGCAGGAACCGACGCTGCGTCCCGGACTCGACCAGACTGAGGTCACGCCCGGCATTGAGGGATTCCTGTTCACGGCACTGATGGTGGCCATGGCCATCGTGGTCATCCGCCTCATGGTCCGGTCGGTCCGGCGGGTGCAGTACCGGTCCTCGCAGGCCGAGGACATGCTCGTCGAGCGCTACCAGGGGCACCTGCCAGAAGATGTGCGCCATCCCCACGACGAGGTGGACCCGGACTCGCGAGCCGCCTCCGACGTCGATCTCCAGCGGGCCCGGCTCCAGAAGAAGTACCCGGGCTACCTCGACAGCCCCGCACCGGAGCCGAAGGCCCCGGACTCCGGCCGCGACTGAGGTCCGAGCCGGGCTGGCGCCGCAGTGGAGACGGGGCGCCAGTCAGACGCCGGCCACCGCGCAGGCCTCGGTCAGCAGGCCACGCAACTGCACCGCCGAATGGCTGCCGTTGAAGATCTCCGTCCCGGGCTGGAAGGCACGCCCGGCGGCGAGCGGGCCGGCGTCGACGGCATCGAAGCCGATCCGGTCGATGAAGGCTGCGACCAGCGCACGCGACGGCTCATGATCGCTGGCGACGGCCAGGGCACGGCGGTCCGCAGCGCCGGAGGCCCGGTGATCGGTCTCCAGGTCGTGGTAACCGATGTGGTTCAGCGACTTGACCAGGAGGGCACCGTGCAGGTGGTCCTGGATGATCTCACTGGTGGAGCGGGCATCCCGCTCGAAATCCGACTGCTCGCCGTCCGTGGGGGCCCAGTAGTTCATGACGTCGACGACGGTCCGGCCGGCAAAGTGCGCCGGGTCCAGATCCCGGTACCTCCGCAACGGGATGGCGATGACGGTCAGGTCTGTCTCCGCCAGCTCCGCCGCATCGACGGCGACGGCGCCCGGCGTGACGATCTCGGCCAGCAGCTCGATCTCCCGGGCGGGTCTGGCGGTGGCGATGCGGACCCCGCAGCCCGATTCGACCGCCCGGCGGGCCACTGCGGCCCCGACTCGGCCTGCGCCGAGGATGCCGATGCTGCCGGGGGTGACTGCCGTGGTCGTCATGGATTCCTTTGCCGTGGGTACGTCACATGCGGTGGCTCACGCCCGAGCCGGAGCGCGGCGTGCGATACCGATGGTTCTCGAGTTGGTTCTCGAGTCAGAGTTCACTGAAGGAAACACAAGCGGGCGGCATGGGTATTCCTGCCGTGGCTGAGGTCACTCCCGCAACCGGTCGGTGTCCTCCTCGTCCGTGAGCCGGCCGTCCGAGTCGCCTGGGCTGCGCGGGCCGCCCCCACCGTCCGAGCTGCCCGCGCCGTTCGTTCGTGCCCGGTGTACTTCCAGGCGCCGCTGCAGGGTGGTCCGCCACCGCCCCGGCACGCCGGGGGAGGCCAGGATCCGCTCGATGGCCGGGATATCACCCTTGTCCACGTTCATCACGCGGGACAGCTCGGCCAGGTCCACCGCGCCCGGATTGCGCTCGACCAGCCTCATCACCTGACCGGCCTGCAGGGTCCCCGGTGTCAGCACCCGGAGGTACCAGCCGGTGCGGCCGGTGGACTGCACGCGGCGGGCCAGGTCGGGGACGCCCCATCGGGAGGACAGTTTCCAGCAGGGGCGCCGTGACTGCGTCACCTGCAGCCGGACTCCCTCCACGTCCCAGACGTCCTCCAGGCAGACCTCGGACTCCGTCAGGCCGTCCACGGTGAGGTTCTCGAAGAGGGCGCCCTCCGGCAGGTCGAGCCCCTCTGCCCGCCAGGCGGCGTAGTGGGCCCGTCCGTAGCACAGCAGGGCCTTCTCGGGGCCGCCGTGGTGGACCACATCGCCCTGCTCGTCGCCCGCCAGACCGGTGAGTCCCAGGTCCACCGGTCCCTCCACCGGTTCCTTGAAGGAGCCCGTGAGAACCTCCTCGTCCCGCCACCGCACCGAGCGGACGCTGCCCACCCGCACGGCGGTGATCGTTCCGCTGGCAGCAGAGGCTCCCGTGCCGGTGCGGATGGTGGACGTGGTGGGGATGCTGGAGATGGTGGAGGGCCGGGGCGAGCGGAGTCCGGTGGGCATGCCCCCATCCAATCACCACTGCCCGTCTCGTGGTGGAACAGGCCGATGGCTGGTGGATGGGATGGCTGGTGGATGGAGGGTGCCCGCGCGTGAGGCTGTGAGGACGTCAGGCCTGCAGGACCGCCAGCACGATCGCGATGTAGTGACAGACGAAGCCGCCGATGGTGAAGGCGTGGAACAGTTCGTGGAAGCCGAACCACTCGCGGTGGAAGTTGGGCTTCTTCAGCGCATAGAACACGGCGCCGATGATGTAGCACGCGCCGCCCACGCAGACCAGGACGGCGGCAGCGGCCTGGGCCGCGAAGAAGTCGCCGATGTACAACAGGGCCGCCAGTCCCAGCAGGATGTAGACCGGGGTGTACAGCCAGCGCGGAGCCGAGGTCCAGAAGACACGGAAGGCGACGCCGGCCAGCGCGCCGATCCAGACGCCGGCCAGCAGGAGCGTGGCCTTGTCCTCCGGCAGCAGGGCCAGGGCCAAGGGCGTGTAGGTGCCGGCGATGACCAGCATGATGTTCGTGTGGTCGATGCGCTTCAGCACGAGGGCGACCTGCGGTGACCACTGCACGAGGTGGTAGACGGCCGAGACGGAGAACAGCAGGAGGCCGGTCAGCGCGTAGATCGCGCTGGCCCACTTCAGGCCCGCTGTGGGGGCCAGGGTCACCAGGACGATCCCGGCGACCAGGGTGAGCGGCGCCATGACGGCGTGGCTCATGCCTCGGAGCCGGGGCTTGAACTCGGGATGCCCGGGATCCATGATCCGGTCCAGCCGCCACGCCCGTGCGGGTCTGGCGTGATGCTGGGGCGCGGCAGCCGCGCGGCCTGCGGACGGTTTGCCCGAGGGGGAATGGACCATGGCTCCCAGACTACTCCCGGAAACAGTGGATTACCCGTGGGTAGATCTGGTCGGTTGCGGGACCGGGAGGGCCACTGGTGCGCCGCAGGGCTGGCAGTTCGCTACCGTAGGAACGGACGAACCTTCCACACCACGACGTTTCAGGTGCCGCTCGGATCTGCGGCACGTCCATCAGCCAGACAGGGGACGCCCATGAACCTCCCGAACGTCCTCTACAGCTTCTATGAGCGCCGCCTGGCCTCCAGCCTCGACCGGGAGAAGCTGCCGCGGCACATCGGAGTGGTGCTGGACGGCAACCGCCGCTGGGCCAAGGCGTCCGGGGCGACGACGGCGGACGGACACCAGGCCGGCGCTGAGAAGATCCACGAGTTCCTCGGCTGGTGCGACGAGTTCGGCATCAAGGTCGTCACCCTGTACATGCTGTCCACGGACAACATGGGCCGCCCCCCGGAGGAGCTGTCCCAGCTGGTGGGGATCATCGGCAACACCCTGAAGCGACTCGGGGACGGGCTGGCCAACGGTCACCGGGTGCGGGTCCAGGCCGTCGGTGCCCCAGACCTGCTGCCGGCCGGGCTGGCCGACACCCTGGCCGACCTCCAGGCTCGGACCGCCGACGCCGAGGGCGTCCACGTGAACGTGGCCGTGGGCTACGGAGGGCGCCGGGAGATCGTGGACGCCGTCAAGGAGCTCCTGCTGGAGGCGGACGCCGCGGGCCGTTCCGCCTCTGAGGTGGCCGGTGAACTCAGCGACGAGCAGATCTCCGGCCGCCTCTACACGCGCGGACAACCGGACCCCGACCTGGTGATCCGCACCTCCGGGGAGCAGCGGTTGTCCGGGTTCCTGATGTGGCAGTCCGCCTACTCCGAGTTCTACTTCTGCGAGGCCCTCTGGCCTGACTTCCGCCGCGTGGACTTCGTCCGTGCCCTCCGGGACTTCGCCTCCCGCCAGCGGCGCTTCGGCTCCTGACGCACGACGCCGGCCCCGGCCGTGAGGGCGGTCGCCCCAGGAACGTTCGGGAAGTCCTCGGGAAATGCTGACCGGCCGGAAACCTGCTGGTCACCTCGGCAGGATGGGGTGGAACCTATGCTGCCTTGGATCTCCCGCTACGCCCTGTTGCTCTCCGGACCACGACGCACCCCGCTGTTCGATCGCCACCTGGCCTTCCTCTTGGTGGTGATCGCCGGCGCCCTCAATTCGGTGGGCTTCGTGGTGGTGGGCCTCTACACCTCGCACATGACCGGTGTGACCGCTTCGGCGGCGGACAATATCGTCACCGCGAACTGGGGCATGGTCGGCGCCGGTGTGCTGAGCATCGTGTTCTTCGTGCTCGGAGCCATGAGCTGCACCGTGCTCTTCACGTGGGGCCGGCGTCGGCGTCTGTCCAGCCGCTATGCGAACGTCCTGACCCTCGAGGGGCTGCTGATCCTGCTCATGGGGTTGTTCGCCGGCACGGTGGACGGTCCCGGGAACGAGGAGGTGCTGGTGGCACCGTTGTGTTTCACCATGGGACTGCAGAACGCCCTCATCACCAAGATCCGCGACTTTCCCGTCCGTACCACCCATGTCACCGGCATGGTCACCGATATCGCCGTGGAGCTCGGGCGGCTGGTCTACCGCAACGGTGACCAGGTCGGCGTCACGGCCGACAAGGAGAAACTGGGCGTGCTCAGTACCCTCGTCGGGCTCTTCTTCGTGGGCGGGGTCGTCGGGACCCTCGGGTACTGGTGGCTCGGGCTCAACGTCCTCATGGTCGGCGCCTGCCTCATCCTGTTGGCGTCGCTTCCGCCGGTAGTCCGCGACGCGCTGGGGCGTGGGGCGCGATTCACCCATCGGGTCCGGGTCTCGACGTGAATCGGTAGGGGTGAATCGGTAAGGGTGAATCGGTAGGGGTGACCGGTAGGAATGGCTCGCGCGGGCCGATCCGGCGCTCTCTGCAACGGTCTCTCTCGGTTCATGCAGAGTTAATCCGCCACCCGGGATTCCTGACGACATTTCCCCGGCCGGAGGCCTACGGTGGTGGTATCAGTCACCGGCGGGAGCGAACGGGCCACCTGGTTCCGCATCCGCATCCCGTGGATTGATCGGAAAGGCCAGGCCGTATGCCGTCACTCCAGACAGCACGCAGCGGGGGCCGTTCCGGCCCCGGGCCGGACCGTCCCATCCCACCCTCGATCATCGGGGCGTGCGCCCCGGTCTGGAGTCCACCGTGGAGAATCTGATCGCCGCCCCGGCCACCGTCACCCCGGCCACCCCGCAGCCTGCCGAGCGGATGAGCGTGGGTGAGAAGTCCTACCTGCTGGACACATCCGTGCTGTTGTCCGATCCCCGGGCGGTCCTGCGCTTCGCCGAACACGAGGTCATCCTGCCGATCGTGGTCATCTCCGAGCTGGAGAAGAAGAGGGATGACCCGGATCTGGGGTATTACGCACGAAAGGCACTGCGCCTGCTGGATGAACTGCGGATCGAGCATGGCACCCTGAACACCCCGATCCCCCTCGGCACGGAGGGTGGCTCTCTGCGGGTGGAGCTCAACCACATCTCCGTGGACGTGCTGCCGCACGGTTTCCGGAGCGCGGACAACGATTCCCGGATCCTCGCCGTCGCCAAGAACTTCGCGGACGAGGGCCGGGACGTCACGGTGGTGTCCAAGGACCTGCCGATGCGCGTGAAGGCCTCCGCCATGGGCCTGCAGGCCGATGAGTACCGCAATGAGCTGGTGAAGGACTCCGGCTGGTCCGGTACGGCGGAGGTCATGGCCACGGAGCAGGAGATCAGTGCCCTGTATGACAATGAGCCGGTGGCCCTGGCGGAGACCGACGGCCTGCCCGTCAACACCGGCCTGGTGATCACCTCCCCGCGGGGCTCGGCGCTGGGGCGCGTGGACCGGCACGGCAACACCCAGGTGGTGCGCGGGGATCGGGACGTCTTCGGCCTGCACGGACGGTCCGCCGAGCAGCGGCTGGCCATCGATATGCTGCTGGACCCCTCCGTCGGGATCGTCTCCCTGGGCGGCCGTGCCGGCACCGGCAAGTCGGCCCTGGCCCTGTGCGCCGGGTTGGAGGCCGTCATGGAACGCCGGGAGCACCGCAAGGTCGTGGTGTTCCGCCCGCTGTATGCCGTCGGTGGTCAGGAGCTCGGCTACCTGCCCGGCTCCGAGAACGAGAAGATGAACCCCTGGGGCCAGGCCGTGTATGACACCCTCGGCGCACTGGTCTCCACGGAGGTCCTGGATGAGGTGGTGGACCGCGGCATGCTCGAGGTCCTGCCGCTGACACACATCCGCGGCCGTTCCCTGCACGATTCCTGGGTGATCGTGGACGAGGCCCAGTCCCTGGAGAAGAACGTCCTGCTGACGGTGATGAGCCGGATGGGGCAGAACTCCAAGATCATCCTCACCCACGATGTCGCCCAGCGGGACAACCTCCGGGTGGGCCGTCATGACGGGATCGCCGCCGTGGTCGAGACCCTGAAGGGCCAGCCGCTGTTCGGTCATGTCACGCTGAACCGCTCGGAACGCTCCCCGATCGCCGCGCTCGTGACGGAGTTGCTGGAGGACGCCAGCATCTGACGCGGGTGGCGTCCGGGTCAAAGCCGGGTGGAGCGCCAATCGACGGCAACTGAAGAAGAGTTAAAGAAACAGGGGCCGCTGCACGAGTGCAGCGGCCCCTGAGGGTGAATCCGTCCGGGTCCCCGCGGAGGGGGGATGAGGGGACCGGGGATGATCCACCGCAGCCATGGCCCCTTGAAACGGGATGGAGGCCATGGAGTTCAGAGCGCTTCCACGACGGTTCACGAGTGATGAGTCGGTGTCGCACGGATGGAAGCGATTCCAGCATACCGACGTTTGACCCGGTTGCCTACCACTTTCTTGAGAATCACACCATCGACTTCTGGCCAGTCTTGACCGGGACTATCGGGCAGTCTTCTGGCCGCCCTCCGCTGGCGTCCCGGCTGTGGCACCGGCTATGGCACCAGCGCATCATTGCGGCGCTCATGCAGGTCACGGCGGGCCTGCCGGGTGTCGGCGAACGCCACCACCACACCGGCAGCAGCGCCGGCGAGGTGCCCCTGCCAGGAGACGCGCGGGTTGATCGGCAGGAAACCCCAGACGATCCCTCCGTAGAGCAGTACCACCACGACGGCGGCCGCGATCGCCGTGAATCGCCGGGACAGGATCCCGTAGGTCACCAGGAAGGCCACATAGCCGTAGACGATGACGGACGCGCCGATGTGGTTGGTCCCCATGCCGCCGATCAACCACGTGCCGACCCCGCCCACGAGCCAGACCCCGGCCGTGATCAACCACCACTTGCGGGTCAGCCAGGCGATCATGGCCCCCATCACCAGGAACGGCAGGGTGTTGGAGAGCAGGTGGCCGAAACCGGAGTGCAGCAGCGGTGCGAACAGGATGCCGGGCAGTCCCGCCGGGTCGAGCGGCTGGATCCCGAACTGGTTGAGCCGGCCGCCGAGGAACAGGTCGATGATCTCCAGTACCCACATGACCACCACGAGTCCGAGCACGGGCAGAGCGCGTTGGATCCACAGGGGGTAGGACCGCAGCTGGTCGATGACTTGGCGGCGTGACGAGGGGCGCTTCACGGGTTCGGACATGTCCACAGCCTAGTGAGCCGAACCCCGGGGTGGGCGTATGTCGTTCTAGTCTGGGAGGATGCCGACGATCCTGGCCGAGGCGGCCCATGACGGGAACTGGCTGCTGCTGGCAGCCGCCCTGGCGTCCCTGGCCGTCTTCAGCGTGTGCGCGGTCGTCCTGACCGGCACCGATCTGCGCGAGCACCGCCTGCCCAATTGGTGGACCGGCACCCTGGCCGCCGGGGCCGCCGTCACGCTCGGGCTGGCATGCCTCGTGGACGACGTCGGCTGGTCGCGTTTCTGGTCCATGCTCGGCGGAGGCGTGGCGTATCTGGGGCTGATCCTGCTCCTGCACCTGATCAGCCGCACCGGGATGGGCATGGGGGACGTGAAGCTGGCCGGCGGCCTGGGTCTGTATGCCGGGTGGCTCGGCTGGGACCATCTCTTCGGGGCCATCATCCTGGGCTTCGTGGCCGGGGGAGTGGTGGCTCTGGCGCTGGTGCTGACCCGGCGGGCCACGGGCTCCACGCATCTGCCCTTCGGGCCGGCGATGCTACTGGGCACGGCAGTTGCCCTGCTCCTCTGACCGCTTGGCCTCAACACCCGTCCTCAACGCGCTGTGGGGGGCAAAGACGACTAGTCGTCTTTGCCCCCCACGGCGGGCTGCGTCAGGAGGCCGGCGTCAAGAGGCAGGCGGCGGCCAGGGAGCCCCGGGCACAGGGACCGGAGTCCTCTGGTCCAGGGTCAGGCGGGGTGCGTCATGGACATGGTGTCCAGGGCCGAGTCCAGCTGCTCCTCGGTGACCTCGCCGCGCTCCACGTAGCCGAGATCGATGACGGCCTCGCGGACGGTCATCTTCTGGACCACGGAGTGCTTGGCGATCTTGGCGGCCGCCTCGTAGCCGATGACCTTGTTCAGCGGGGTCACGATCGAGGGGGAGGCGCCGGCGAGGAACGAGCAGCGTTCCACATTGGCCTCGATGCCGTCGATCATCTTGTCCGCCATGACGCGAGCGGTGTTGGCCAGCAGGCGGATGGACTCGAGCAGGTTCGCGGCCATCACCGGGATGCCCACGTTCAGCTCGAAGGCACCGTTGGTGGAGGACAGCGAGATGGTGGTGTCGTTGCCGATGACCTGGGCGGAGACCATGATGGCGGCCTCGCAGATCACGGGGTTGACCTTGCCCGGCATGATCGAGGAGCCCGGCTGCAGGTCCGGGATGGCGATCTCACCGAGGCCGGTGTTCGGGCCGGAGCCCATCCAGCGCAGGTCGTTGTTGATCTTCATGAACGAGTACGCGATGTTGCGCAGCTGGCCGGAGGCCTCCACGAGACCGTCACGGTTGGCCTGGGCCTCGAAGTGGTTGCGGGCCTCGGTCAGCGGCAGGCCGGTCTCCTCGGCGAGCAGCTCGATGACGCGGGCGGAGAAGCCCTTCGGGGTGTTGATGCCCGTGCCCACGGCGGTGCCGCCCAGGGGGACCTCGGCCACGCGCGGCAGGGAGGCGTCGATGCGCTCGATGCCGTAGCGGACCTGTGCCGCGTAGCCGCCGAACTCCTGGCCCAAGGTCACCGGGGTGGCGTCCATGAGGTGGGTGCGGCCGGACTTGACGACGTTCTCGAAGGCCTTGGCCTTCTTCTCCAGGGACACGGCGAGGTGGTCCAGGGCCGGCTTCAGGTCGTTGATCAGGCCCGCCGTCACGGCGACGTGCACGGAGGTCGGGAACACGTCGTTGGAGGACTGCGAGGCGTTGACATGGTCGTTCGGGTGGACCTCGGCGTCCGAGCCGGCGGCCTTCAGGGACTGAGTGGCCAGGTTGGCGAGGACCTCGTTGGTGTTCATGTTCGAGGAAGTGCCGGAACCGGTCTGGAACACGTCGATCGGGTACTGGTCGTCATGCTGGCCGGAGATGACCTCGTCCGCGGCGGCCACGATCGCGTCGCGGCGCTCCTCGTCGATCACGCCGAGCTCGGCATTGGCCTGAGCCGCGGCCTTCTTGACCTGGGCCAAGGCGTGGACGTGGGCCGGCTCCAGGGTCTTGCCGGAGATCGGGAAGTTCTCGACGGCACGCTGGGTCTGGGCGCGGTACAGGGCGTCAACCGGGACCTTGACCTCACCCATGGTGTCGTGCTCGATGCGGAACTGCTGTTCGGAAGATTGCTGCGAAGAAGTCAGATCGGTCATGGTTCCCCACTTTAGACCGTCGCGTGCTCGGTCAACCGCCCATCACGCAGGGTGACCGCCCGGTCTGCCACCGCCACGAACTCCAGATCATGGGTGACCACCACTGTCGCGGTGCCCCGGTCCCTCGTCAGGGTGGCCAGCAACTCCATGACCTCAGCGGAACGGTGCTGGTCCAGGGCCGAGGTCGGCTCATCGACCAACAGCACCGAGGGCTCGCCCATGAGCGCCCGGGCGATGTTCACCCGCTGCCGCTGGCCGCCGGAGAGCTGGTGGGGCCGCCGTCGGGCTGCCGCGGACATCCCGACGGCGGCCAGCGACTCCAGGGCCGCGTCCCGGACCGCACGGGGCCGGTGGCCACGGAGCACCCCGACCAGCTGCAATTGCTCGACGGCCGTCAGCGAGGGCATCAACTGGGGCTGCTGGAAGATCAGGCCGATCTCGTTGAGCCGCATCCGGGCCCGCTCGGCCTGGCTGGCCCCGGTGATCTCGGTCGAGCCGATGTGGACGGTGCCCGAGGTGGGGGAGACCAGCGCTCCGGCCACGGCCAGGAGGGAGGACTTGCCGGAGCCGGAGGGGCCCACGAGGGCGAGCATCTGGCCGGCCGGGACGGTGAGGTCCACGGAGTCGAGCGCGTTGAGGGTGCCGTTCTCGCCGTCGGGGTAGGTCAGGGTGACGTTGGACAGGTGCAGCATGGGAGGTTCCTTCGAAGTGGGGCTTGGGTAGGGGTCTCGGGCAGTGCTCAGCTGCCGCCGAGGGCGACGAGCGGGTCCACCCGGCACGTGCGCCAGACGGCCGCCACCGAGGCCACCATCCCGAGCGCCACGGTGATCAGCACCGGGATGGCGACGGCGGCCGCATCCACCTGGACCGGGACCGCGCCGGAGGCCAGCGAGATCCCGCCCAGGCCCAGGGCGCCGCCGAGGGCGGCCCCGGCCAGCAGCACGATCCCGGCCTGGGTGAGAGCGTCGATGACGACCCACCCGGTGGTGGCGCCCAACGCCTTGAGCACGGCGATGTCCCGGGTGCGCTGGAGGGTGAACACGGCCATGAAGGCGGCGATCACCAGGGCGGAGATGCCGTAGAGGAACGCCTGCATCATGACGAGCGAACCGTTCTCCGAGGAGTAGGCCGGCAGGGCGCCCAGGGCGCCGTCCACGTCCGTGGCCACCGTGATGGTCTCGGCGGCCGCGGCCGGCTGGTGGCCGGCGTCGGGCTCCGTTCCGGCGACCAGCACCGAGGCGGTTCCTTCGGGAGCATGCGTGAGGTTGGCCCACGTCTCCAGGGGCAGGTAGAGCACCGGGGTGTGGGAGTACCAGCTGTCCTCGATGGTCTGGGCGATGGGAACGGCCTGTCCGTTGATGGACACCTCGTCCCCGGCGGAGACACCGAGCTGCTCGGCTGCGGTCCTGCTGATCAGGGCCCCGTCCTCGAGGGAGTCGCCGGTGCTGTCGGCGCCGGTTGCGGCGCCCGAGGACCCCGGGACCAGGCGGGAGCCGGGTTCCAGCCCCATCAGGGTCACAGCGGTCACGGCACTGCCGGAATCGGCACGGGCCTGGCCCACGCCCACCGGCTCGGCCCACTCGACCTGGGTGTCCTGGCGCCAGCCCTCGAGCTGGTCGGTGGTGACGGAGGAGGCCGTGAAGTCCGTCTCCACGTCGTCCAGGGCCGAGGCATGGGCGGCACCGAAGGCCACCGTGACCTCGGTGGAATCGATGGCAGCGTCATCCCACGCCGAGACGGCGGAGATGTTCTGGTGGGCCAGCCCGTTGGTCAGCGCGGTGAGGAAGACCAGCAACAGGCTGATCAGGCCCACCACGGTACCCATCAGGGTGAAGCGGCCCGCGGAGAAGCGGACGTCCCTCAGGGACAGGAACGTTGGAGAGGACACGGGAGGGGCTCCTTGGAGTGGAACGGTGGATGGATGGCCGGTGTGGCTGATATCCAGCCTTCCGTCCCGGACGGCAGCGCACATCGACCACCCGGCCACTGATGGGTCAACCCTTCGGTTGATTCGGGGGCATCCGCCGCCGCCGGGACCGGGCTACCCTGCACCCATGGGTTCCGAGCGCATGACACCACCGGCCAGGAGACTCGTCCGTCCCCTGCCTGGCCCCTCGGAGGACACCCGCATCCCGGCACTGCTCGGAGGCATGCGCGTCATCCTGCACGTCACCGTGGCGGGACTGCTGGCCATCGGCCTGGTCCGGTCACTGATTCCCGCGATCCGCTCGGGAGAGCACGGCCTGGTGTGGCAGATCGTCTCCCTCGCCGCGGTGTTCGCGCTCATCTACCTCGCCGGGACCGTGGTGGAGAAGCGGCGCAGCGACCGCAGTTCACTCAGCGACAGTTCACTCAGCGACCGCAGATCTCTGGGAGACCGCGGCGATCCGGCCGCGGGGCGCCCCGGCGCGCAGACCGGGGGACAGCCTGCACTGCGGGCCGAGGGACAGATCGTCGTGCGGGCCCAGCTGGCCTGGCTGACCGCCGTCACCCTCACCTGGCTGGGCCTGATGGCGGTGCACGTGGACTTCGCCTGGCTCGCGTTCCCGCTGTTCTTCCTCCACCTGCACGTGGTGGGGTCACGGTCCGTGCCGGTCGCGATCACCCTGGTGGTCCTGCTGACGGTGACGGTGTTCCTGGGGTTCTGGTGGCATGAGGGCAGGCTCGGCATCGGAGCGGTGGTGGGGCCCGTCATCGGGGCAGTGGTGGCCGTGGCCATGTCCGCCGCCTACTCGCTGTTCTATGCCGAGGCCCGCACCCAACGGCGCATCGCGGCCGAGCTGCAGGCCACCCGCGACCACCTGGCCCGTTCCGAACGCCATGCCGGGGCCATGCGTGAACGGGAACGCTGGGCCCAGGACCTGCATGACACCCTGGCGCAGGGCCTGGCTTCCGTGGTGTTGCTGTCCCGCGCCGCCCAGGAGCAGCATCCCGCCGAACCCCTGGCCGGACAACTGCAGCAGATCGAACGCTCCGCCGTGGAGAACCTGGCCCAGGCCCGTGCCCTCGTGGAGCAACGCGGTCCCGGCGCGGGCCTGACCGCCGAGCTGGTGGCCGCCTGCCGGGCCACCCAGGACACGGCGCGGTCGGCAGGCTCGGACCTTGCGGTCGAGTTCCATGGGCCCGACGCCGGCCCGGACGGCGAGGCCGGCGATCCGCCCATGGGTGCCGAGGCGGCGACCATCGTGCTGCGGGTGGCCCAGTCCGCGCTGGCCAATGTGCTGCAGCATGCGCGGGCGAGTCGCTGCGTGGTCACCTTCGCGGTGCACCGGGACGAGGTGACCCTGGACGTGTTCGACGACGGCGCGGGCCGTGGCGATCGGCCCGAGGGCTTCGGGATCACCACCATGCGGCAGCGGGCGAACACGGCCGCGGGTACCCTGACCGTCGAGGATGCCTTTGCGCCCCGCAGCGGGGACGGGGCCACCGGAACGGTGGTGGCCCTCAGCGTGCCGCGGTGGGGAGGACGGTCATGACGGGCATGACAGGTCATGGGAGGCAGCGGGACGAACCGATCCGCATCCTGCTCGTGGACGACCACCCGGTGGTGCGGGCCGGATTGCGCGCCGTGCTGGAATCGGCGGACCGCCTGGAGGTGGTGGCGGAGGCGTCCACGGCCGCCGAGGCGCTGGCCGCCGTGGACCGGCTGATCTCCCACGATGACGGTCCGGACGTGGTCGTGATGGACATCGAGCTGGGGGAGGGGCCCACCGGGATCGAGGCCACCGAGAGCCTGGGACGGAGTCACCCGGAGCTTCCCGTGCTCATCGTCTCCACCTACGGCGCGGTCTCCGATGTCCAGGCCGCGCTGGCCGCCGGGGCGCTGGGCTACCTGCTGAAGGACGCCTCTCCCGATCAGCTGCGCGACGCCGTGGTGAAGGCCGCCGCGGGGACCTGGATCCTCCCCGCCGACCTGGCCCGGCGTGCCCTGGGCAGCGGGGGCGGGCAGGAGCCGGCGCTGAGCCCGCGAGAGATCGACATCCTCGAACAGCTGGCGCTCGGCCGGACCAACCAGCAGATCGCGGCGGGGCTGTTCATCTCCCAGGCCACCGTCAAGACCCACCTGAACCACATCTTCGGCAAGCTCGGGGTGGGCAATCGCACCGAGGCGGTCACGGCGGCCCGGGCCCGGCGCCTCATCCGCGGTTGAGGTGCCGGGCTCCGACGGAGGCTGTTCTGGCCGCGGCCGGAGATCAGGCTTTGGCCAGTAGACGCTGGACGCGAGGTTTGACCTCGGTGGCCAGGAGGGTGAGGGACTCCAGGAAGTGCTCCTGGGGCAGGCCGCCGATGTCCATCTGAAGGAAGTGGCGCATATGGCCCATGTACCCGTGCAGGTGGACGATGCGTTCTGCGACGTCGTCCGGGTCGCCGACGTAGTACGCCCCGGGGGCTTCGGCCTGGGCGAGGTAGGCGTCCTTGTCCGGGGCCGGCCAGCCGCGCAACCGGCCCATCTCGACGTTGAGGTTGTACCACCCCGGGTACATCCGTTCGAGGGCCTCCTTCTTGGTGGGCGCCACCAGGCCCAGGGCCGCCACGGAGACCTTGATGTCCTGACCGGTATGGCCGGCCTGGGCGGCGGAGCGGCGGTAGAGATCGGCCAGGGGGGCGAAGCGGTGGGGTGCTCCGCCGATGATGCCGTAGGAGACGGGCAGGCCGAGCTGGCCGGCGCGGGCGGAGGAGCCGGCGTTGCCGCCGGTGGCCAGCCAGATCGGCATCCTGCCGTGGACCGGCCGGGGCACCACGGCCAGGCCTGGGATGCTGGGACGACGCTTGCCCTGCCAGGTCACCTCGTCGGAGTCCGCGTTGTTAATGGTCATGAGCAGGTCGAGTTTGTTGGCGTAGAGCTCGTCGTAGTCGGCCAGGTCGTGGCCGAACAGGGGGAAGGTCTCCACGGAGGAGCCCCGGCCGGCGGTGATCTCGATCCGGCCGCCGCCGGAGACCGCATCCGCGATGGCGAACTGCTGGTAGATCCGCACCGGGTCGTCGGTGGAGATGATGCTGGCGGCGCTGCCCAGGGTGATCTGCTGGGTGGCGGCGGCCGCGGCGGCGATCACGGCGCCGGGGGAGGAGGCGGGCATGGACACGGTGTGGTGCTCGCCGACCCCGAAGTAGTCCAGACCGACAGCATCGGCGTGGACGATGGCCGCGTGGAGGTTGCTGATGGCCTCCGCGGTGGCCCGGGAGGAGCCATCGGGGTTCAAGGGGGTGTCGCCGAAGCTGTAGGCGCCGATTTCCATGGGTGGTGTTCCTCGCTGTTGTCAGAAGTGGTGGTCAGTGGACGGAATGGCCGGCCCGATCAGTGGAAGGCTGGGGCGGGCGCTGCCGCGAGCAACGCGTGGAGCACCGGGGCAGTATGGGATCCGTTGAAGATCTCGGTGCCGGGTTGATAGGCCCGTCCGGCTGCCAGCGGTCCGGCGTCAACCGGGTCATAGCCGAGGCGGTCGATGAATCCGGCGACCAATGCCTTGGAGTCGTCGTGTTCCCCAGCTAGGGCTAGGGCGCGGCGGTCCGCTGCTCCGGCTGGCTGGCAGTCTTCTTCGAGTTCGTGGTAGCCGATGTGGTTCAGCGACTTCACCAGCCTGGCCCCGACCAGGAACTCCTGGATGATCTCGCTGCTGGTGCGGGGGTCATGTTCAAAGTCGTCGATCTCGCCGTCCGTGGGGGCCCAGTAGTTCATCACGTCGATGACGGCCTTGCCTGCCAGTAGACCCGGATCCAGGGTGCGGTACTTGTGCAGGGGCACGGCGAGGATGACCAGGTCCGCGGTGGCCGCCTCGGCGGCGTCCACGGCTTGGGCGCCGGGGGTGACGATCTCCACGATCAGCTCGATCTCGGCGGCGGGCTTGGCGGTGGCGATCTTCACCTCATATCCGGTCGTCAGGGCCTGGCGGGCCACGGCAGTGCCGACCCGGCCCGCTCCGAGGACGCCGATGGTCTGCAGGGGTGTGGTGGTGGCGCTCATGCGGGAGCTCCTTCAGGGGTTGAGGGGGTGGAAGCCATGGCGGTGCCGAGCTCGGCGTCGACGAGGGGTTTGACCCGGGTGCCGAGTAGTTCGATGGAATGCAACAGGTCCCTGTGGGGGACGTGGCCGTAATCCATCTCCAGGATCTGGCGGTCGTGGCCCATCACCCGGTGCAGGTCGATGATGCGTTCGGCGATCTCCTCCGGATGGCCGACGAACAGGGCCCCGCGTCCGGTGGCAGTGCGCTCATAGCGGTCCCTGCTCATCATGGGGAATCCGCGCTGCGCGGAGATCATCTCCATCCGCGTCGCCCAGTGCCCCCACCACGCGTCCCTAGTCTTCTGCCCGTCCTCGCCGACGAATCCAGGATTGGCGATGCCCACCCGAATATTCTCGGCAGGGGTGTTCGACTGGGCCGCCGCCTGCCGGTAGAGATCGGCCAATGGGGCGAACGTCGCAGGCTCACCGCCGATGATCCCGTAGACCACCGGCAGGCCACGACGGCCCGCCCGCACCGAAGAGCCAGGGCTGCCCCCGGTGCCCAGCCACAGTCTGAGTTGGCCGTTCTCCGGGCGGGGGACGACGAGGGCATCCTGTAGCGCCGGCCGGTACCGACCGGACCAGGTCACGGTTTCCTGCTGATTGAGTAGTTGCAGCAGATCAAGCTTCTCCGCGTAGAGCTGGTCGTAGTCGGCCAGCTCGAACCCGAACAGCGGGTAGGGCTCCTTGGAGGACCCGCGGTCGGCGGTGATTTCGGCCCGGCCGTTCGACAGCGCGTCCACGGTGGCGAACTGCTGGAACACCCGCACCGGGTCATCGGTGGAGAGCACGGTGACCGAACTGCCCAGACGGATCTGCTGCGTCACCGTGGCCGCCCCGGCCAGCACGACGGCCGCAGCCGAGGCCGGCATCTCCCGGGTGTGGTGTTCACCGACTCCGAAGTAGTCCAGGCCCACCTCGTCCGCGATCCGGATGGCCTCGACCAGATTCCGCATGGCCTCCGCAGTTGACCCCAACCGCCCCGTCGCCGGGTCCTTCTGTACGTCGCCAAAGCTGTAGACACCTAGCTCCATGACCAACTTCCCGTCTCCAAAGTATGTTGCTAAACAGATCATATGTTGAGCAGAACATCTGTGCAACCTCGTGCTTTGGAGTACCATGGCGTTATGGCTGCAGGTAACAGGACCGTCGACACGACCACGATCAGCGCGCCGCCCGGAGATCTGGGCTGGCACCTGGGGATGGTGCTGCGCGGCTACCAGTCCCGCTTCGAGGAGGCGGTCGAGGGAATGCCGGGAGGAATCCGCGGCTTCCAGATCCTCTCTGCGGTGATCCACCGCGACCCCGCGAACCAGCAGGCACTTGGCGCACACCTGGGCATTGACCGCACCGTGCTGACCTACCTGCTCGACGACCTAGAACAGGACGGGGTCGTCGAACGAGTCCCGGCCCCCTCCGACCGCCGGGCCCGCAAGGTCGTGCCCACCGACCATGGACGCGAACTGCTCGCCCGGTACGAACAACGCGTCGGCGCAGCTGAGTCCACCCTGTTGGCCGGACTCATGCCCGAGGAGGCGAAGAGCCTCGTCAGCCTCGTCGGACGCCTGGCCATGGACGTCCACCGTGCTCAACCCGGCTCCAACCCCTGCGAGGCCATGGACCACCTGCCGTGACGCCTGGCGTCGCTACCGTTCCTGCCGGTAGGCCTGGGCCTGGGTGGCGTACCAGTCGAGGACGGTGGCGTCTTCTGCGGTTCCGCGGTTGAGGGTTTCGGGTCCGGCGCCTTGGAAGAGTTTCTTGATGGGGATTTCCATGAGTTTGCCGGTGCGGGTCTTGGGGACGGCGGGGGCCTCGATGATCTCGTCCGGGACGTAGCGTGGTGAGACCTGGGTGCGGATGGCGTCCACGATCGCCTGGCGCATGGTCTCGTCCACGGTATGCCCTGTGATCGGCACCACGAACAGCGGCATGTAGTAGTCGCCGCCGGAGAGCTCGGCGCCGATGACCATGGAGGCGGCCACCCCGTCCACGCGGTCCACGGCTTGGGTGATGTCGGCGGATCCCATGCGGATGCCGCCGCGGTTGATGGTGGAGTCGGAGCGTCCGTGGATGATGAACTGGCCGCCGTCCAGCTCGGTGACCCAGTCCCCGTGCCGCCACACGCCGGGGAAGT
>NZ_JBHLWH010000022.1:0-95286 GCF_042433045.1 Citricoccus parietis
TCCCGCCTGCCAGGTTCCCGAACAGTCTAAACAGACCCCCATGAACCACGTCACAGATATCCACAACATCAGCACGCCGACGGATGACGCCGCAAACCCCCGGGGCAACTTTGGCCACTCCTCCGGAACGCAATGACCGGTCAGGAGTGCAACGGCGGTACTGGTAGTCGTCAGCCGACCACCTGTCGGCTATGACCCGACGTACTCGGCCAGGTGTCGCCCGGTCAGGGTCTCGCGCTGGGTTCCTGCCCCGGCCACCAAGTCGGCCGGCGTGCCCTCGAAGACGATCCGGCCGCCGTCGTGCCCGGCACCCGGACCCAGGTCGACGATCCAGTCGGCATGGGCCATCACCGCCTGGTGATGCTCAATGACGATCACGGTCTTGCCCGAGTCCACGAGGCGGTCCAGCAGGCCCAGGAGGTTCTCGACGTCGGCCAGGTGCAGGCCGGTGGTCGGCTCGTCGAGGATGTAGACCTCGCCCTTCTCCCCCATCTCGTTCGCCAGCTTGAGCCGCTGCCGCTCGCCACCGGACAGTGTGGTGAGGGGCTGGCCCAGCTTCAGGTATCCGAGCCCGACGTCGGCCAGGCGCACCAGGATCTTGTGGGCTGCGGGAAGGCGGGCCTCGCCTTCGGCAAAGAACTCCTCGGCCTGGGCCACGGACATGCCGAGGACCTCGGCGATGTTCTGGCCGCCGTCGGGCCCGAAGCGGTACTCCAGGACCGCGGCCTGGTAACGCTGTCCGTCGCAGTCCTGGCAGGTGGAGGCCACCGTGGACATGAACCCCAGTTCGGTGTAGATCACGCCCGCGCCCTTGCAGGTGGGGCAGGCACCCTCGGAGTTGGCGCTGAACAGGGCCGGCTTGACCCCGTTGGCCTTGGCGAAGGCCTTGCGGATCGGCTCCAGCAGGCCGGTGTAGGTGGCCGGGTTGGAACGGCGGGAGCCCTTGATGGCGGACTGGTCCACCACCACGACCCCCTCGCGGCCGGCCACCGAACCGTGGATCAGCGAGCTCTTGCCGGAGCCGGCCACCCCGGTGACGGCAACCAGCACGCCCGTGGGCAGGTCGACGTCGACGTCCTGCAGGTTGTTGGCGTCCGCCCCACGGACCTCGAGGTGACCGGACGCGGACCGCACCGACTCCTTGAGGCGGGCACGGTCGTCCAGGTGCCGTCCGGTGAGGGTGTCCGAGGCGCGGAGGCCGTCCAGGTCGCCCTGGAAGGTGATCTGGCCGCCGTCGGTCCCGGCGCGCGGGCCGAGGTCCACCACATGGTCGGCGATCCGGATGGTCTCCGGCTTGTGCTCGACCACCAGGACGGTGTTGCCCTTGTCCCGCAGTTCGAGCAGCAGCTGGTTCATCTTCTCGATGTCGTGCGGATGCAGACCGATCGTGGGCTCGTCGAAGACATAGGTGACATCGGTCAGCGAGGATCCCAGGTGGCGGATCATCTTGGTGTGCTGGGCCTCGCCCCCGGACAGCGTGCCGGCGGGGCGGTCGAGGCTGAGGTAACCCAGGCCGATGTCCACGAAGGATTCCAGGGTCTCCGAGAGGTTCCTCAACAAGGGCGCGGCCTCGGGCAGGTCCAGCTTCCCCACCCAGGCGGCGAGATCCGAGATCTGCATCGCGCACACCTCGGCGATGTTCTTGCCGTTGATCTTCGAGGATCGGGCCTCCGGGGCCAGCCGGGTGCCCTCGCAGTCGGGGCAGGTGGTGAAGGTGACGGCCTGGTCCACGAAGCGGCGGATGTGGGGCTGCATGGCGTCCCGGTCCTTGACCAGCATGGACTTCTGGATCTGCGGGATCAGGCCGAGGTAGGTCAGGTTGATGCCCTCGACCTTGATCTTGGTGGCCTCACGGTAGAGCAGGTCGTGCATCTGCTTCTTGGTGAACTTCTTGATCGGCTTGTCCATGTCGAAGTAGCCGGAGCCCTCGAAGATCCGGCCGTACCAGCCGTCCATGGAGTAGCCGGGGATGGTCAGGGCCCCCTCGCGGAGCGACTTGTCCTCGTCGAAGAGGGCGGTCAGGTCGAAGTCCGTGACCGAGCCGCGGCCTTCGCAGCGCGGGCACATGCCGCCGAGCATGTTGTAGCTGGCCTTCTCGGCGATGGTCTTGCCGCCGCGCTCCACCGTGATGGCCCCGGAAGCCGAGACTGAGGGCACGTTGAACGAGAAGGCGTTGGGCGGGCCCACGTACGGCTGGCCCACACGGCTGAACAGGACGCGCAGGATCGCATTGACGTCTGTGGCGGTGCCCAGGGTGGACCGTGGGTTGGCGCCCATCCGCTCCTGGTCCACGATGATCGCGGTGGTCAAACCCTCGAGGACATCCACCTCGGGGCGGTCCATGGACGGCATGAACCCCTGGACGAAGGCCGAATAGGTCTCGTTGATGAGCCGCTGCGACTCGGCCGCGATGGTGCCGAAGACGAGGGAGCTCTTGCCGGACCCGGACACCCCGGTGAAGACGGTCAGCCGTCGCTTGGGCAAATCGACGCTGATGTCCTTCAGGTTGTTCTGCCGTGCCCCGACCACGCGGATCGTGTCATGCGCATCGGCCACGTGGTCTGGTGCAGCTTCGATGGACTGGCCGGTGGATGTGCTCATGCGGGCTCCGATGCGGGATGTGTGGGCGGACGGGAACGTGGTGCCGGGACGAGGCGCCCGCCACTGTGGGACTGTGGTGCGGTGGGTTCAGCTGGACTGCTGGACGCGAACCATATTCCCGGATGGATCACGGAAGGCGCAATCACGCAGGCCGTACGGCTGTTCGATGGGCTCCTGGACCACGTCCGCTCCGCCGGCCTGGACCCGCTCGAAGAAGCCGTCCAGATCGTCGGTGGCGAGGTTGATGCCGGCGTAGGTGCCCTTCGCCATCATCTCGGTGATGGCCTGCCGCTCAGCCTCGCTGAGTCCCGGATCCACTTTCGGCGGGGTGAGCACGATGGCCGTATCCGGTTGGCCGGCCGGACCGACCGTGATCCACCGCATGGTGCCCTCACCGACGTCGAGGCGCACCTCGAATCCGAGCAGGTCACGGTAGAAGGCCAGGGAGGCCTCCGGGTCAGTGTGGGGCAGGAAGCTGGAGTGAATGGTGATGGTCATGGGTTCAGCGTAGGACGCCGCCGGAGACGGGCGCTTCTTGATTCCTGACCGGATGGTCCACGGGATTTTCCGCCGGATCCCCCGGAGGCTTCCGCAGCGGCCGGGTGGCGTGCCGCACCACGCAGGTGGGCAGCCCGTCCGGGTCGCGGGAAGCCCGGTCACGGTACTCGCTCGGTGGCATGCCCACCAGCTCGGAGAACCGGGTGCTGAACGTGCCCAGGGAGGAACTGCCCACCTCGAAGCAGACCTCCGTCACGCTCAGACGACCCCGGCGCAGCAGGGACATCGCCCGCTCGATCCGCCGAGTCATCAGGTAGGAGTAGGGGGATTCGCCGTAGGCCCTCTTGAACAGCCGGCTCAGGTGGCCTGCGGACATGGCCTCACCGCGGGCCAGGGCTTCCACGTCGAGTGGCTCGCGGTACTCCCGGTCGATCCGATCCCGCACCCTCCGGAGGCGCACCAGGTCCTCCACCGGGATCTGGTGGCTGCCAGGACTCGCGGTACTCGGAGCGGGGCGGGGGGTCACCGTCACCATTCTGTCAGGTGATGGCCCCCAGCATCCCGGCATTCTTCATGCATGTATCCGGGTGTCTCCCGGCAGTTCCAGCGCGACACCCGGATTTCTGCATGACCGACAAGAAAGCCCCGTGACCGGCTCTGGTGACATACGTGGCGTCGATGCCACACTGTGGGCCATGGTGACCACCCCGCAACAGGACGGACCGGACAGCGAGACGATCGAGCACTACCGCGCGGCCTCGGCGGCCTTCCTGGAAGCCTGCCGCGGCGTCACCGACTGGGAGGCGCCCGGACTGGGCGTGTGGTCGGTTCGGTCCCTGGCTGGCCACACCAATCGCTCCCACACCAATGTGACCCGCTACGTCACGGCTGGACCGGAGCCCGGTGCAGTCCCGGTGGACGGGCCCGTTGGGTACTTCGCCGCGTTCTGGGCGCCCCAGCCGGGGCGGAACGCCCGTGACGACGAAGAGGTCGCTGAGCGTGGCCGGCGCGCAGGCGAGGCCCTCGGCCAGGAGCCGCTGTCCGTCATCGAACGGGATCGCGCAGAGGTGCTGGCCCTCCTCGAATCCACGGCACTGGACGTTGAACTGCGCACGCCGGCGGGCACCATGACCCTGGCGGGCTACCTGGCCACGCGGATCTTCGAGCTGGCGGTGCACACCGTGGACGTGGCGCGCGCCACCGGGCAGACGATGCCCGCAGCACTGGATCCCGTGGTGCCGCGAGAGGTGCGGCTGGCCGCCGATCTCGCGGTCGCCCGGGGCGCGGGCGTGGTGGTCACGGAGGCCCTGACGGGCCGCGGCCCACTCTCGGACGGATTCACCGTCCTCTGACCGGCGCTCCTCGACCGTGCCGGGCAACGGCTCAGGCGGGCTCGTCCGTGTTGAGGCTGAAGATGATGCCGCCACCACCGGGCCAGGTGGCCCACAGCCGGCGGGATTCGGCGAGGTGCTCGGAGCCGGCCGTCTCCGGGTCGGAGACCACCCGGTGGACCTGGACCCGTCCCGGCTGGTCGGCCAGGGGGCCGAGCACGGTCACGCTGACCTCGTCAGCCTCGTGACCGATGTACTGGCCGTCCTCCTCGTAGAGGTGCACCTCGGCCTGCTGCTGCAGCCCGTCGAGGGCCCGCTGGAAGCAGGCGGTGGCCACCGGGTCCGCCATGGCATCGTAGACCCAACGCTGTCCGAGCACGGAGTGGTCCACGGTGCCGATCAGGTAGGGTTCCGCGCCCTCGAGCGGGGCACCACGGTAGGACATGGGCACGTGCAGGACCTGGTCGCTGCCCTCCCGATGGACCAGATGTCCCTCGACTCCCACCTCGCCGTCCGGATCGTCATAGCGGTAGGCGCCGACCCTGACCAGCTCGCCCTCACCGGACCACGGTTGCTGGGCCAGCCAGGACTCCAGGAGCTCCTGCTTCGAGGGCACCAGGGTTGCTTGGTAGACGGTAGCCATGGGCCCCAGTGTACGGGGAGGCCGAGAGGGACCGTAGGCCGTCAGAGCGCCGCGGCCACCCGCGTCGCCTGCTCAATGGCCCGCTTGGCGTCCAGCTCTGCGGCCACATCGGCTCCGCCGAGGAGCACGACGTCGGCCCCGGCGGCCTCCAGCGTCCCGTACAACTCGCGCTGGGAGACCTGGCCGGCGCACACCACGACATCGTCCACCGCCAGTATGCGGCGGGCGCCGTCGACGTCCAGGTGGAGGCCGTCGTCGTCGATCCTGACGTAGCTGGCACCGGTGATGAAGTCGACACCGCGGGCCTTCAGGGTGGCGCGGTGGACCCAGCCCGTGGTCTTGCCGAGACCCGCTCCCATCTTGGTGGCCTTGCGCTGGATGAGGTGGACGGTCCGGGCCGGTGCCTCCGGCCTGGCCGGTGCCAGGCCGCCGCGTCCGGAGAACTCTGGGTCCACGCCCCATTGCCGCTGCCAGTCCTCGAGCGGTGGGGTGCCGGGCATTGGCCCACCTCTCTGCGTCCCGCTCTCGGGGTACTGGCGGTCCTCGCGGTTCTCGTGACCGTCTCGGTCCTCCCGGCCCTCGCGGTGCGGCTCGGTCAGCAGTTCGGACACGTCGAAGCCGATGCCGCCGGCACCGATGACCGCCACGCGCGGACCGCACTGCACCCGGCCGTCCACCACATCCGGATAGGCGTGCACGTTGGGTCGGTTCGCGCCGGGGAGGTCCACGGTGCGGGGCGCCACCCCGGTGGCCAGCAGGATGCGGTCGTATCCGCCGTCGAGCAGCTCGGTGGCGGTGACTCGGTGGGCCAGGCGCAGATTCACCCCGGTCTCCATCAGCCGGTGCTCGTAGTAGCGCAGGGTCTCGGCGAACTCCTCCTTGCCGGGGATCTGCCGGGCGAGTCGGAACTGTCCGCCGATGGTGTCCGAGGCTTCGAACAGGTCCACCTCGTGGCCCCGGGCAGCGGCCTGGGTTGAGGCGGCCAGCCCTGCCGGCCCGGCGCCGACGACGGCCACGCGCAGTGCCGTTGTCCGGGCGCGGACGGCGTCTGCGCGGGCTGAGTCACGGTGTCGGGCAGGGGTCGGATGACCCGTGGCCACCGGGGTCAGTGGCAGGAGGGCCCGGTCCGGCAGCGGGGGGAACGCGGGATCGGTCTCCCGTCCGGCGCGCGGGTTGACCAGGCAGGAGGCCGGCTTGTTCTGGAACGTGTGGTCCAGGCAGGCCTGGTTGCAGCCGATGCAGGAGTTGATCCGTTCCGGTGTCCCGGCATCCGCTTTCAGCACCCAGTCCGGATCGGCGAGGAACGGCCGGGCCATGGTGACGAGGTCGGCCCGGCCCTCGGCGAGGATCTGCTCCGCCGTGTGGGGCATGTTGATGCGGTTCGATGCGGCGACGGGAACTGAGACCGCCTCCCGGATGCGGCCCGTGAAGTCCGCGAACGCGGCGCGGGGCACCGATGTGACGATGGTGGGCACCCGCGCCTCATGCCAGCCGATCCCGGTGTTCAGCAGGCTCACGCCAGCCCGCTCGAGTTCCCGTGCCAGCTCCAGGGTCTCATCGAGGGTCTGACCGTCCGGGACCAGATCCACCATGGACATCCGGAACGTGATGATGAAGTCCTCTCCGGCGGCGTCGCGGATGCGGCGGACGATCTCCGTGGCGAAGCGGCGGCGCCCTGCGGCCGAGCCACCCCACGCATCGGTGCGGGAGTTGGTCCGGGGTGAGAGGAACTGGTTGATCAGGTACCCCTCGGAGCCCATGATCTCCACGCCGTCATAGCCGGCCTGGCGGGCGTACCCGGCAGACCGGACAAAGGCCTCGACGGTACGCTCCACGGCCCGGGTGGAGAGGGCCCGCGGCGAGAACGGGGTGATGGGGGACGGAGATGTCCCGGGGGCGGCCGAGAAGGGGTGGTAGGCATAACGGCCGGCGTGCAGGATCTGGAGGACGATCCGCCCGCCCTCGGCATGCACCGCGTCGGTGATGACCCGATGGGTGGTGGCATCCCGCCCCGAGCGCATGGTCCCGGCGAAGGGCGTCAGACGCCCCGTGAGGTTGGGTGCGTAGCCCCCGGTGACGATCAGCCCCACTCCCCCGCGGGCCCGCTCGGCGTAGAACGCGGCCAGCTTGGCCGCATCCGCACGCCGGTCCTCGAGGCCCAGGTGCATGGAGCCCATGATGATCCGGTTCGGCAGGGTGCCCCCGAGGACCTCGAGGGGGCGGAACAGGTGCGGGTACGGCGGGGACGGGCTGCCCGGGGAGGTCTGGGTGGGGAGGGTCATGCACTAATACTACTCATCGGTAACTTGTGTGGCGAGATGCCGGTCCCACCACCGGAGGAGGTGCTCGAAGCGCACCCGCCGGTGCCAGGGTGTGCCGGACCGGGACAGCTCGTGGTCCTCCCCCGGGAAGATCAGTAGTTCCGCCTCCACTCCCCGGGCCCAGAGGGCCCTGTAGTAGCGCTGCGCATGCTCGATCGGGCAGCGCAGGTCCTCCTCCGAGTGGATCACCAGGGTGGGTGTGCGGACCTGGTCGACGTGATGCAGCGGACTCTGCTGCCGCAGGCGTTCGGGATCCGAGCCCATGTACTGCTCGCTGAAGAACCAGCCGATGTCGCTGGAACCCAGCGCCGAGACGGGGTCCAGGTAGCCACGTTCCACGATGGCAGCGGTGAACCGGTGGTCATGGGCGGTGATCCACGCGGTCATGTAGCCGCCATAGGATCCGCCCTGGATGCCGATCCGGCCGGCGTCCAGCTGGCCGCTGCCCGCAGGCCCGAACTCCTCGAGCGCCCCGTCCAGGAAGGCGATGATGTCCTGGTGGTCGACCGTCCCCATGCGCCCCTGGATGGAGGCCCCATGATCCGCGCCGTAGCCGTCGGATCCGCGGGGATTGCACATCACCACGGCATATCCTGCGGCCACGAGCACCTGGGTCTCGTCGAACCAGGACCACGTGTACTGGGCGTACGGTCCGCCGTGGATGTTGAGGATGACCGGGTGGGGCCCCGAACCCTCCGGCAGGAACACCCAGCCGTGGACAGCAGGCTGGTCCGGACGGTGACCACGTGGATCACCGGTAGCACCGTACTCGCGCTCCAGTCCGGCGGCCGGTGGGAGGTCCGCACGCCAGGCGGCGTTCGGGTCGAAGAGCTCCTGGAGGCCGCTGCCCCGGTGCTGGATGGACACCGCGCCCGGAGAGGCCGCACTCGTGGAGGTGACGGCGAGCGTGCCGCCCGCCTCGCAGGCCCCCATCACCTCACCCTGCTGGTCCACGATCACCTCGGGCTGGCCATGGTGGGACACCCGCACCAGTATGGTTCTGCCGCGGCTCGCCCCCAGGGCCAGCACCTGGTCCTGGCCGGTGGGCCGCAAGGGGCCGGCAAA
The DNA here is from genome assembly GCF_042433045.1 of Citricoccus parietis. NCBI lineage: Bacteria > Bacillati > Actinomycetota > Actinomycetes > Micrococcales > Micrococcaceae > Citricoccus > Citricoccus parietis. The sequence continues at coordinate 8,460 of NZ_JBHLWH010000022.1, forward strand.
ACCCATGGCCGCGGGATCCGTCAACAACCGGGGTTGCAGGCCGGCCACGGGGCGGTCCCATCCGGTGCTGGCCTCCCGTACGGCGCCGGCCGCCGGGAGGGCATACACGGCACCGTTGGACGCCACGAACTCCAGGCCGGACTCCCCGAGGTCCTGGCCCAGCACGTAGAGCCACTCCCCGTTCCGGGAGACGCACGGGGACCCGAACCCGACGCGCACGTCGGTACCGCCGGCCACGAGGCGCACGGGGCCGGCGTCGGGATCTGCTGAAGGACCGGAGCCCGCCGGTCGAGGTACTCCGGCAGGACCGCGGCGCGCCTCCACCACGGCGACGGCGGTGCGCAGGCTCTGGCCGAACCCTGCCTCCGGGGTGGTCGCGAAGAAGACGTGGCGGCTGTCCGCGGCATAGACGGGGTCGGAGGCTGCCCGCTCTCCCCCGGTCAGCGGACGCGCGGTGGGCAACGCCGGCGGGACGGCCTGAGAGCCCTGAGGCTCTGCCATCCGGCCCCGGGCCGCGAAGACCGGTTCGCCAGCCGCATCGGGCACCTCGATCTCGAACAGCCGGGGACGCTTGTCCGCCGTGTACCCCTCCCCGTTCAACCGGTGATCCGGGCCCGTCACCAGACGCGGATCCTCCTGCCCTGGCCCGACGCCGGCCACGGTCCCATAGCGGCCCGGTTCCGGTTCGGGCGAGGAGAACGTGATCCAGCGGGAGTCCGGAGACCAGGTGAACCCCGTGACTCCTAGCCGACGATCGGTAACGATCCTGCCCTCGCCGCCGTCCAGCGGAATCAGGGCCAATTGCGGGGAGGATGACGCCGCCGAGTCGGCATCGGGCGCCGGAGACCGCAGGAACGCCACGGTGGTGCCGTCCGGGGACAGCTGCGCTCCACAGTCCCGGTAGCCCTGGGTAAGGCGCCGTGGCGGGGAGGAACCGTCCGTGGGCATGACCCACAACTGGCCGGTGTAGCCGTCCGTCGTGAAGTCCGGGCGGGACGTGCCGACGACCAGCCGGCCGCCGTCCGGGGTCAGCGTCGGCGCGTCCACGGTGGTGAGGAGATCCAGTTGATCAGGTCGCATGTCCATAACCTACGTTGTCCCCCGCCCGTTGAGCAGGCAGGATGGGGGGAGAAGGCTAATCGAGGAGGCCGCAGTGATCGAATGGGTGGGTGACAACCTGTGGGTACTGTGGCTGAGCCTCGCCGTGGTGTTCGCCGTCGTCGAGACCATGGTGCTGGATCTGGTCTTCCTCATGCTGGCCGCGGGTTCCGCCGCCGCGCTGGCCACCGCCCTCGTGGGCGGCGAGGCCTGGTTGCAGATCGTAATGTTCGCCGGGGTCTCGCTGTTGATGCTCGCGGCCGTCCGGCCCACGGCGCTGAGGCACCTGAAGAAGGGGTCAACGGACCAACTGACCAACGTGGACTCGATGCCCGGCCGCACCGTGGTGGTCCTGGAGGACACCGGGTCCACCGCCGGCCTGGCGAAGATCGACGGTGAGACCTGGACGGCACGCTCGGCCACGGGCGTGACCATCCCTGCGGGCAACGAAGCGGAGATCGACGAGGTGGACGGCGCCACGCTGATCATCCACCCGAAGGCCGCCATCGACTGGGATTCCGGCACCGCCGGACTCCCTGAAGGAACCTGACGCCGCGACCGCCGCGGCACAACGTCTGCACCACCAGCAGACTCACAACGTGGCCCGAACGGGGCCGCAGGAGGGAGCATCGGCGTGGAAGTCCTCATCGTGCTCATAGTCGTCGCGGTCCTCGTGGCCATCATCCTGATCCGAGCGGTGCGCATCGTGCCCCAGGCGCGGACCGGCATCGTGGAACGCCTAGGCAAGTACCAGTCGACCAAGGGCGCCGGCCTGACGCTGATGATTCCCTTCATCGACCGCATGCGTCCCCTCATCGACATGCGTGAACAGGTGGTGTCCTTCCCGCCGCAGCCGGTGATCACGGAGGACAACCTCGTGGTGTCCATCGATACCGTGGTGTATTTCCAGGTCAACGACGCCAAGGCCGCGACCTACGAGATCAACAACTACATCCATGCCGTGGAGCAGTTGACCACCACCACGTTGCGCAACGTGGTGGGCGGCATGAACCTGGAACAGGCCCTCACCAGCCGTGACTCGATCAACAACCAGCTGCGCGGGGTGCTGGACGAGGCCACCGGCAAGTGGGGCCTGCGTGTTTCCCGCGTGGAGCTCAAGGCGATCGACCCGCCCCTGTCCATCCAGGACTCCATGGAGAAGCAGATGCGGGCCGAGCGTGATCGCCGTGCCGCCATCCTGACCGCGGAGGGTACCAAGCAGGCCGAGATCCTCACCGCCGAGGGCCAGCGCCAGTCCGCCATCCTCGAGGCGGAGGGTGACGCCCAGTCCCGCATCCTGCGGGCCAACGCGGAGGCCGAGGCGATCCACGTGGTCTTCGAGGCCATCCATGAGGGCCGTCCGGACCCGGACCTGCTGGCCTACAAGTACCTGGAGACCCTGCCGAAGATCGCCGAGGGCGACGCCAACACGATGTGGGTCATCCCGGCCGAACTCACCGATGCCCTCGGCCGCCTGGGTGACGCCTTCGGCGGCTCCGGCGCCGCCGGCGGCGCGGGGGTCTCCGATCTGTTGTCCCGGACCTCCGGGTCCGGCACCGCCGACGGCTCGGACGAGGCGGACGACGCGGACCGCCCGGGTGAGGTGACCGCCGGTGCCGGGCGCCGGCGTCGGGAACCCCGTCCGACCACGGCCGCGGAGCTGAACGAGTCGAGCCAGAGTGTGGCCAAGATCGTCGACACCCCGCTGGAGGAGGCGCTGGCACCGCCCGCCATCCTTGAGGATGAGCACTCGGAGACGGCGGAACGGGCGCTCCGGGCGAAGTCCGATCCTGCCGACCTGCCCTCCCGGCCGGCGCGGACCCCGGGTCAGGACACCGGACAGGAACCGGAGCGGGAACCGGGCCAGGGCGGCAACCCGGCCTGACCCTCTGCCAGGGGCCCCGGCGGCGGGAACAAAACCCGCCGCCGGGGCGTTGGCCCGGAGAGCACCCCCACACCCACTAGACTGGGTGGTCGACGTTGTACCGCCCCGCCGATGGGGCCGGAAGGAGATCGAATGAGCGACCGTAGCCTGCGCGGCATGCGCCTTGGTGCCCAGTCCATGGAGTCCGAGGCCGGAGTCGAGCCCGCACCGCGCCAGCGGGTCGAATACCGCTGTGAGGACGGGGAGAAGGTCCTCGTGACCTTCGCCACCGATGCGGATATTCCCCCGACCTGGACCTCCAAGACCGGCAAGGTGGCCTTCCTCGTCAACGGCGACAAGCCGGACGAGTCCGATGCCAAGCCCGTGCGCACCCACTGGGACATGCTGCTCGAGCGCCGCAGCATCGAGGAGCTGGAGGACACCCTCAAGGGACAACTGGACAAGTTGCGCGAACGCCGAGGCGAGAAGGTCTCCTGACCCTCCCACCACCCGCGTGAACGCAAGAACCCCCGACCGGATGGTCGGGGGTTCTTGCATTGGTGGCGGCCGGTCAGAGGCCGAGCTTGCCCTTCAGGACGTTCCAGCGGGCCGCGAGTCCCCACTGGGTCACGGACGTGACGGCCTCGGTGACGATGTTGCCGCTCATCTTGGACTCGCCGTACTCGCGCTCCACGAAGGTGATCGGCACTTCGACGATCTTCTTGCCCAGCAGCGCCGTGCGGAAGGTCATGTCCACCTGGAAGCCGTAGCCCTTGGACTGCACGTCGTCCAGGTCGATGGCCCGCAGGGTGTCCGCACGGTAGGCCCGGTAGCCTGCGGTGACGTCGGTCAGGTTCAGGCCCAGCATGATCCGTGGGTACAGGGAGCCGCAGATCGAGATCAGCTTGCGGTGGGCAGGCCAGTTGACCATCTTGCCCCCCGGCACACGGCGTGAGCCGATCACCAGGTCGGCACGGTCGATGGCCTCGATCAGGCGGGGCAGCTGCTCGGGCTGATGCGAGCCGTCCGCGTCCATCTCGACCAGGACGTCGTAACCCTGGTCCAGGCCCCAGTGGAAGCCGGCGATATAGGCTCCGCCCAGACCGTTCTTCTGGGTGCGGTGCAGCACGTGGATCTGAGGATCGGCCACGGCGGCGCGGTCGGCCCAGTCACCGGTCCCGTCCGGTGAGGCATCGTCCACCACGAGCACGTCGGATTCCGGCACGGCGACACGCAGTCGGTCGAGCGTGCGGGGCAGCGATTCGATCTCGTTGTAGGTGGGAATGATCGTCAGCAGGCGCATAGGCGAAGAAATCCTTTGGGAGTGTCCGAGGGCATCGGGGGTCAAGTATAGGCCGGTCGGCCGTGCACCGTCTGGGCGGCGCCGGTCAGGTCCACGCCGGGGAGCGGTAGACCTCGGTGCCGTCCACCAGGGTGGCCAGGCATTCCGGTGCGGCGGTGCCCTCCTCCAGGACGGGCAGCAGGGGTGTGCCCGCTCGGGTGTCGGTGCTCCACGCGGCGACCCGTCCGTCCGGCGCCTGGACACTGAGGGCGTCAGCCGCCCAGATGCCGAACGTGGCCGGGGACGAGGGGGCGATCCGGCCCGCCATCGTGAAGCCGGCGCCGATGGACATCGGGAGGGCACGCAGTCCGGCCTTGGTGGCGGCCGTGAACCCGGAGCGGGCGGAGATCCGCTGATCCGGATCGGCATGTTCGAGGCTCGCGCGGATGGCGGACCACGGATCCGGGGCCCGGGTGCCGCTGCCGAAGGACACCGGGACGGCGTTGGACAACAGGGAGGCGATCGGAGCGGTCAGGGTGCCGTCGGCATCCGGGACGGCCGTGAAGGACAGGCTGTTCTCCGCCAGGGTCTGGATGGCGTCCTGCTCCACCGGTCCGTTCCAGGACAGGCGGTGGCGGACCATGCCGAGGGCGGGAGTGCCCTGGGCCTCCGCCGTGGACCGGAGGGCGGAGATGACCGCGGCCAAAGCATCCGGGTCCTGGGGCAGCAGGTACAGCTGGACGCCGGCGGCGGTGGCGCTGGCGGTCAAGCGGGTCACGGCCGCGGCGTCGAGTCCCCCGGGCCCGACGACGGCCGACAGCCCGGCGACCGAGTCGGCGGAGACCAGTGCCGCGAGATCATCGGCCGTACCGATCGCCTCGTCAGGGGCGACGGCGCGGTAGTGGATGGCCCGGGTTCCGCTCGCTCCGGAGGCCCCGGCGGCGGTGCCGCCGATGACGGACAGGAAGACACCGGCGGAGCCGGCGGTGTCAGCTTGCGCGAGCGGGCCGGCGTCGTGGGCGGGATGGTGGGTGGGGTCCGGGGGCAGGACGAGGGAGTCCACGAAGGCGGGCACCACGAGGGCCCCGTCCAGATCCACGACCTGCCAGTCGGCTCCGGAACGCGCGCGCATCGAGGCCGCCGTGTCCTCGGCTCCCACCCAGGCCACGGAACCGGAGTCCACCAGCATGGCGGTGGCATACGGATCGGCGGTGGAGTGGAGGGTCCCGTTGACGAAGAGCGTGCTCATCCCTCCAGACTATCCACTCCCGAGTAGGCCACGACGCCGCGACGGACGAGATCCGTAGCACGTCGGCACTGGCCGGAGAGCTCCGGGCGGCCGGGCACCTTGGCCAGCTGGTCCAGCAGGTCGATCACCTGGCGGGCCCACCGGACGAAGTCGCCTGCCGCGAGGTCGGTGCCCTTGAGGGTGTCCCTCAGGTTCCGGCCGCGGGCCCAGCGGTGGATGGGCCACACCAGTCCGGGATCCGGCTCCGCGGTCGGCTCGAGTTGGGCCCCCCGTTCGGCCAGCTGCAGCTCATACCAGTGCTCGGCGGTACCCTCCAGAACGTGCTGGAGGGCGGCGGTGGGCATCTGCGGGATCCCGACGTTCTCGGCCCCCTTGGCCTGGTACACCAGCAGGGCGGCGAGGCCGGCCAGCTCCTCCGGGTCGAGTCCGTCCGCCAGCCCGTCCTCCAGCACCAGTGAGGTCAGCAGGTCCCGTTCACCGTAGATGCGCCGCAGGGTCTGCCCGGCGGTGGTGACGCCGGGTGAGTCCTCGGTGCCGGCCACGGCTCCGGGCACGGTCCGGGTGCCGTCCCCGACGGCCACGTAGCCGTAGGCGGTCAGCAGGCCCACGAGCCGGTCGAACGCCTTGGCGATGGTGTTGGTCCGGCCCTGGATCCGGGAGGTCAGCTGGTCGATCTCGCGGCGCAGCTTCCACCAGCGTTCGGCCCAACGGGCGTGGTCCTCACGGTCCTTGCAGCCGTGGCAGGGGTGGCGTTCGAGCTGGCGCCGCAGGTCCTCGACGCGGCCGGTGCTGCCATCGTCCTGGAACCTGAACCCGGCCGCGGTGCGCTGACCCGGCGCCGGACGGTGCTCGCGCAGGGCCGTGCGCATGGCGGCGGCGATGTCCTTGCGCTGCGTGGGGGTCTTGACCTGGATGTTCTGCGGCAATCGAGCCCCGCCGACCGGGTCCACGGGCTCCGTCACGTCATCCGTGCCGATCCGGCGCAATTGCGCCTCCTGCGTGATGATGCCCACCCTGGGGTTGGCCGGGTTCCCTGCAGGGAACACGACGACGGCGGTGCCCAGCCGGCGCGGGCCCGGCACCTCGATGATGTCCCCGGGCAGCAGATTGGCCAGGGAGTCCTTGACGGCCCGTTGCCGAGCCCGGCTGCGGCCCTTCGACGAGTCCTTCTCCGCCTCCGAGAGCTCCTTGCGCAACCGGGCGTATTCCGTGAAGTCGCCGAGGTGGCAGGTCATGGACTGTTCATAGCCGGCCAGGGACTGTTCCCGGCTCCGGACCTCCCGGGCCAGTCCGACCACCGAGCGGTCCGCCTGGAACTGGGCGAAGGAGGACTCCAGGATGGCCCGGGAGCGCTCGAGGCCGAACTGGGCGATGAGGTTGACGGACATGTTGTAGGTGGGGCGGAAGGAGGAGTTCAGCGGATAGGTACGGCGGGAGGCCAGCCCTGCCACGGCCGCCGGATCCAGTCCCGGACGCCAGAGGACCACCCCATGGCCCTCCACGTCGATGCCGCGGCGCCCGGCACGCCCCGTGAGCTGGGTGTACTCCCCCGCCGTGATGTTCACGTGCGCCTCACCGTTGTACTTCTCGAGCTTCTCCAGCACCACGGTCCGGGCGGGCATGTTGACCCCCAGCGCGAGGGTCTCCGTGGCGAAGACGACCTTGACGAGCCCGAGGCCGAAGAGCTTCTCCACCACTTCCTTGAAGGGCGGGAGCATCCCGGCGTGGTGGGCCGCGAACCCCCGGGACAACCCGTCACGCCAGCCCCAGAAGCCCAGGACATCCAGGTCCTCAGCCGGCAGGGACTGACCGGCCTCGTCCACCACCGCCTGGATCTGCTGTTTCTCCCCCGGCGTCGTCAGGTCCAGCCCGACGGCCAGGCACTGCTCCACGGCGCCGTCACACCCCGCGCGGGAGAAGATGAACGTGATGCAGGGTAGCAGTCCCTCCCGTTCGAGCACCCGGACCATCCCGGGGCGGGAGATGCGCAGCTGCCCGGGGTGACGCTGGGGCTCCGCCTGCCGTCCACCGCCCGAGGGGGCCTGCGAGGACCCGGCCGCGCCGCCGTCGTACCGGGTGGTGGCGGTGCGCTCGTCCCGGCCATAGGGGGCCGGGCCGGACCGCCGGCGGTCCCGCGGCTGGCGGCCGGAACCGCCGCCGTCCCGGCCGCCGCTCCTGCCCCCGCCGGTCTTGCCGCCGCCGCGGCCCCGGGGGCCGCCGCGTCCGCCGCGGTAGGTGCTGCGGCCAGGACGCCCCCAGTCACTGCGTTCCTCGCGGCGTCGCTGGTCCTCGGCCAGGCGCGCCAGCTCGGGATTGAGCACCAGGCGGCCCCCGGAGGTGTCCTTGGGCTCTGGGGCGGGCTGCGCATCCGAGGCCGGGTCGTCGCTGACGGGGGCGACCTCGTCGAAGGCCACCTCGGTGGCGAAGAGGTCGTAGAGCTGGTTGCCGGCCATGACGTACTGCCACAGCGGGACGGGGCGGTGCTCGGAGACCACCACCGAGGTGGAGCCGCGCACCGTGTCCAGCCAGGCGCCGAACTCCTCCGCGTTGGAGACGGTCGCGGAGAGGGACACGAGCTGCACGTGCTCGGGGAGGTGGATGATGACCTCCTCCCACACGGCCCCGCGGAACCGGTCGGCCAGGTAGTGGACCTCGTCCATGACCACATAGGCCAGGTTCGTCAGCGTGTCGGAATCGGCGTAGAGCATGTTCCGCAGCACCTCGGTGGTCATCACCACCACCTCGGCCTCGGAGTTGATGGCGGTGTCGCCCGTCAGCAGGCCCACTCGGTCGGGTCCGTAGGTCGCGACGAGCTCCTGGAACTTCTGGTTGCTCAGGGCCTTGATCGGGGTGGTGTAGAAGGCCTTCTGGCCGTGGGTCAGGGCGAGGTGGATGGCGAACTCGCCGACGACCGTCTTGCCCGCGCCGGTCGGGGCAGCCACCAGGACGCCGTTGCCGGCCTCGAGTTCACGGCAGGCCTCGGCCTGGAACGGGTCCAACTCGAAGCCCAGGGTGGTGGTGAACCGTCCCAGTTCGGTCCGGGCGTCTGCGGCCCGGCGTTTGGCGGCTGCGTAGCGCTCCGCGGGGCTCGGCTGGCCGGTGGTGTTGTCCGCGGAAGGTGCCATGGGGCCAGCCTAGGACATGGCCGGCCCCTGCCGCCGACCGGGCCGGGCCGGCAGAGCCGGGCGGTGGCTGACGGGCGGTGACTGGCGGGTGGCCGTTGCCTACAGTTCGTCGAGAGACGCCGGACCCGTGGTGAGGTATTCCTCGTTGTCCTGCTCGGCCTTCGCGGCACGCTTGGCCCGCCGCTTGTCGTTGACCAGGCAGATGATGATGGCAACGCCGAAGAGCAGGATCAGGGGCATCGCGAGGTAGAACATCGTGATGGCGTCCGAGCCCGGTGCGGCCAAGGCGGCGATGAGAGCGATCAGGAAGACGGTGATGCGCCAGTGCTTGATGATCTGCCGACCGGGAAGGACACCGATCATGTTCAGGCCGACCAACACCACGGGCAGCACGAGGGCGAACCCGAAGGCCAGGAACAGCCGGAGCACGAAGGGGATGTAGACGTCCGCCGAGATCACGTTGGCGGTGCCCTCCGGGGACAGTCCCACGAAGAATTGGACCGCCTCCGGGAGGACCAGCCAGCCCAGTGCGACACCCAGGATGAACAGCGGGACAGCAGCCCCGATGAACCCCAGGGCGTAGCGCTTCTCCTTCTTCTTCAGCCCCGGCACCACGAAGGCCCAGACCTGGTACAGCCAGACGGGGCTCGAGATGACGAGCCCCACGAACAGGGCGACCTGGAGCATGATGTCGAAGGGCTGCCCCACGGCGCTGAAGGACACCGTGACGATGCGGCCCTCGTCGGAGAGCCGGTGCACCGGGTCGATCAGGGCCGAGAAGAACGGCTGGTAGATGATGAACCCGACGACCGCGCCCAGGGTCAGGCCGATGCCGGCGACGATGAGGCGGTTGCGCAGTTCCTTGAGGTGGTCCTTGAGGGCCATCTCCCCCGCGGGGTTGTTCTTGCGGGAGGCCCGGGTGACCTTGGTGCGGGCCGCCTTGGGAGCAGACGTCATGGAGGCGGTGACCTGCTGCTACTGCTGGTCGTTGGTGCCGGTCTTCCGACCGTTCCGCGTGCCGTCGGTGTCACCGTTGACGATGCGGCCCTCGACGGCGTCCGAGCCCTCGGGGTCCTTGCCGTCCGCAGAGTCAGAGGTGTCCTGGGTGGCCTTCTTGTCGGGGCCGTCGTCCTTCATCTGCTTGACCTCGGACTTGAAGATCCGCATCGACTGGCCGAGGTTGCGGGCCATCGCGGGCAGCTTGGGGGCCGCGAACAGCAACAGCACGATGGCGATGATGATGACGAGCTGCCATCCCTGAAGTCCAGCCATGGGGGGCGTCCTTTCGATTGAACGTTGTCGAGTTTACGTCACGCCGCTGGGCCGGAGCCCGTGGAGACACCCGGTGACGGTGAATTCCCGGTGACGTATCCGGTCCGGGCGCGCCGGAGCCAGTCGACGGTCGATTCGACGAGGTCCTGGGGGGCCAGCACCCTGAACTCCCCTCCGAAGCGGGCCGCCTGGGCGTGGGCATAGTCGGGGTGGGCGAGCCTGACCTCCGCGACCACCGAGCCGTCCTCGAGGACGGCGGTCCTCTCCGGATCGAATCCGGCGGCCAGGTCACGGATGCGGTGGGCGAAGTGGATCGTCACGGCGGTCTCGTCACCGTGCTGGGTGAACAGGCGGTCGTCCACAGGCAGGTGACGGGGTTCGAAGGTCTCCCCTGTCTCGCGGACGGCGGCGATCCGGTCGAGACGGAAGTTCCGCCGGCCGTCGCTCGAGCGGCACCAGGCCTGCAGGTATCCGTGGCCGCCCTCGCTGGTGATGCGCAGCGGCTCCACGGTGCGGGTGGAGGTCTCGTCCCTGGTCGCGGAGTGGTAGTCGATCGAGAGCAGGGTCTGTTCGCGGACGGCGGCGTGCAGCCGGCCGGCCAGCTCGGTGAAGGGACCGAAGTCGAATCCGGCGACGATGCCGGTGCCCGCCTGCTCCACCTCGGGACCGGACACGGCCAGGATCTTGTCCAGCGCCGACGCCGTGTCCTGCCGTTCGGTGTCCGTGAGTCCCGGGATGCCCGCTGCCGCGCGGAGGCCGATGGCCAGGGCGGCGGCCTCCGGAACGCTGAGGCGAAGCGGTCCGGAGAGTCGTTCGGCCTGGGTGATGCGGATGCGGCCGTCCTGCTCCAGGACCTCGAACTGCTGCCCGGCGAACTGCCGTTCGGGCATGCCGCAGAACCAGAGCTCGTCGAGGATGGCGGTGAGCTCGCGGTCGCCGACCTGGAGCCGCTCGGCCAGTTCGGCGCGACTGATCCCGTCCCGCTGGTTCGCCAGCCCGATGGCGTCCACCACGGCGGCGACCTTGTCCCGGTCGGTCCGGCGATTGCGACGCCGCTTCGGCGTGCTGAGCGTGTAGTCCGGCTGCGGGGCCGCATGGGAGGCCAGGGCGCCCTCGAGCAACGTCACGACGGCGGCCCGCAGCGGGTCCCCGACGTCCGGAACCCTGGCCAGGGGTCCCGCCGCGGCGATGCTCCCGGCCAGTTCCGCCGGGCGGGTGTAGGTCACCCGGACCTCGTCCCAGCCCGTCGGCACCGTGGCGGGATTCCCGGTGGGCTCGGCACCGATCCGCAGGTGGACAGCCCGGCCGGTGGCCAGGTGCAGCACGGTGGACGCCGGCTGCCGCTGCCCGGAAACCACGTCGTGGACCGCCTGGACGTCGAAGTCGGCGGGCCGGCGCGGGGCACGGTCATGGCCGGGGCCGGCCGCAGCCACCCGGGGCTCGGACTCGATGCGGGTCAGCCGGAAGGTGCGTTGTTGCTGCCGGTCGAGGTCCCATCCGACGAGGTACCAGACGCCCGTCGGGTTGGTCAGCGCCCAGGCCCGGACGGTCCTGTCCTCGGCGCGCTCGGCATTCACCGTCCGGTAGCTGAAGCGCACCACCGACTGGTCGCGGACCATGTCCCCGAGTTCTGTCAGGTAGCGGTCCGCTCCCGCCAGGCGCACTCCGAAGGCCTCGTGGTCAGAGCCGGACCTGGCCTCGAGCCAGTCCTCCCCCGCGTCCACCCGGCCGAGGGCCCGGACCACGGCATGGCCGATCTCCGAGCCGGCCCAGGCGGATTCCGCCCGCATCAGGGCCAGGCGCTCCCCGTTGGTGAAGGGGACGGCCGGCAGGTACATCCGGTCCTCGTCGATCCGGTAGCGGGTCTCCCCGCCCGGTTCCGAGGACTCGAAGCCGGACTCGTCCTGGACCGTGAAGGACTCCAACGGTACGCCGATGCCCTTCAGGACCTCCTTGTCACGGGTGAACATCTTCTCGAACGCCGCCGCGGACGGGGACAGCGAGTAGGCGTCCACGGAGGCGACCAGGTACTCGCGGGTGACCCCGCGGCGGCCGCTGGCCAAGAGCACCCACAGCAGCGAGACGATGCGCTCCGTGGAGCGCGCTGGCGATGCGGCGGACACGGTGGGTTCAGTTGATCCCGACGAGGTCCACCACGAAGATCAAGGTCTCGCCCGGGCCGATCTCGCCGCCGGCACCGGCGTCCCCGTAGGCCAGGTGCGGCGGGATCTCGAGGCGGCGCCGGCCGCCGAGCTTCATGCCCAGCAGGCCGTCGTCCCAGCCCTTGATGACCTGGCCGACGCCGACCTGGAAGTCCAGCGGCTGGCCGCGGTTCCACGAGGCGTCGAACTCGGCACCGGTGGACCAGGCCACCCCGAGGTAGTGGCAGGAGACCCGGTCGCCGGCTTCGACGGCCTGGCCGGAGCCCTCGGCGATGTCCTCGATGACCAGCTCCGCCGGCGGATTGTCACCGGGGAACTCGATCTCCGGGCGGGTGCGGTCGTAATTGCGCTGTCCGAAGGACATGGGTTTCTTCCTTCCAGAAGGTGGGGCTCAGATCAGTTCGGGTCAGTTCTGCGGTCCGTCCCAGCCTACTCAGACTCGGGGGACGCTGATGCCGCGGGGGCTGACTCTGCCGGTGCCGATTCTGAGGGTGCCGGCTCGGTCGACTCCGGTGCCTCGGCGGGCTGGGCCGGTGGCATGGTGTGCAGGATGTCCACCACGAACACCAGGGTCTCCTCCTGGAGCTCGTTGCCCTCGGTGCCGCCGTAGCCCAACTCCGGCGGCACGACGAGAAGCACCTGGGAGCCGACCTTCTGGCCCTGCAGGCCCTCGTTCCAGCCGGCGATGAGCTGGTCGAGCTGGAAGCCCGCCGGTGCGCCGGTGGACCACGAGGAATCGAATTCCTCGCCGTCGGACCACTTCACGCCCTTGTAGTGGATCGTGACGTAGTCGCCCTCGCCGACCTCCTCGCCGGAGCCCTCGATGAGCGGCTGCACGACGAGATCGGTCGGGGCGTCGCCCTCGGGCGCGGCGATGGTCGGCTCGCCGGAGTCCTCGTTGAGGGTGACGGCTGGCAGAGAGTCGTCCGTGACCTCCACGGGCTCGCCCTCGGCGCGGGCCGGGCGGACGTCGGCGATCTGGAAGACCATCAGCTGGTCCGGGGCCCCCTGGCCCAGCTGGGCTCCGGGCATGAAGAAGGAGATCTGGGCGCCGACCTTGTTCTGGTCGAGCATGTTGTAGAGGACGTCATTGCCCTCCTTCAGCGCGTCATTGAGGAACACGGCCTCGGAGCCCTGGGTGAAATTCTCGGCGGTGACCTCGCCGGAGGCCGGATCCACGATGGCGGTCTGCACCAGGGCGATGTCGCCTTCGTTGACGTCCGCGCCGTCGCCGTCCTTCAGCACGCGGGAGGAGACCTCCTCGGCCTGGATCTCCCCGTCCACGGTGACCTCGGGGACGCCCTCCTCGTTGACCTCCATGGACACGGGCTCCAGGGCCTCGATGTCACCGGCGCCACGCGGCTCCGGGGCGGCACAACCGGCCAGCAGCAGGGCGCCGACGAGGGAGAGGGACAGGGGCGCGGCGGCGCGGGACCGGCGCGATCGGGACACGGTGCGGGACATGGGATCCTTCGGTAGTACGGGACGGGGCCAGCTCCCGGCCGAGGAGGGCGGCGGGGCGACACCCAGGCCGGGCCTTCGCCCGGCCTTTTCAGTCTGTCACGTCAGACTGGATGGACGCTGGATGAGTCGGACTCCCCGCCAGACGCGTGGCGCAGGTGACCGATGAGCGCATCGAGTCGATCGGACTCGGTCTGGAACGGGTCCTTGATGCTGATGGCCTGGAGCGGTCGGTCGTTGAGCTTCAGGTGGGTCCAGTCGACCGAATAGGTCTGGTCAGCATCCCGTGCAGCCCGGATGAACCGGCCCCGCAGGGTGGCCCGGGTGGACGGCGGCGGGTTGTCCACTGCGTCCTCGATGGCGGCATCGTCCAGGAACCGGGCGGCGGCTCCGCGTGACTGTAACAGCGAGAACAGGCCCCGCTGGGGCGTGATGTCGTGGTAGGAGAGGTCGAGTTGGGCGATCCGTGGCGCATCCCAGTCCAGGGAGTTCTTCGCGGCGTATCGGGACAGGAAGCGGTGCTTGATGGCCCAGTCGATCTCGGTGTCGATCTGGGAGTAGTCTCCGCTCTCCACGGCATCCAGAGTGCGCTCCCACAGATCGAGCACGGCCGGAACCCGGTCATGGTGGGATCCGTTCTCCCGCACGAACGCGGTGGCCTGCTCCAGGTAGTGCCGCTGCAGCTGAAGGGCCGAACGGTGGCCGCCGTTGCGCAGTTCGAGCTCGGCGGTACCGGTGAGGTCGTGGGACACCTGCCGGATGGCCCGGATGGGGTTGGCCAACTGGTGGTCACCCAGGGGCCGCCCGGCCTCGATCATGCGCAGCAGCAGGTCGGTGGCCCCGAACCGGACCAATTGGGTCGTCTCGGACATGTTCGAGTCCCCCACGATCACGTGGAGGCGGCGGTACTCGGCGGCGTCCGCGTGGGGCTCGTCCCGCGTGTTGATGATGGGCCGGGAACGGGTGGTGGCGGAGGAGATGCCCTCCATCACGTGGTCGGCCCGTTGGGAGAAGGCGAAGTGGGGTTCCGGAGGGCCGGGAATGAGCGCCTCCGTCCCACCGGCCCCGTGCAGTCCGCCGTGGGTGGTCCCGGTGCGGACTCCGATGGCCTTGCCCGCCCCGGAGACCAGTTGTCGGGTGATCAGGAAGGGGATCAGCGCCTCGGACAGCCGGCGGAACTCGGTCCGGCGGTTCAGCAGATAGTTCTCGTGGGAACCGTAGGAGTTGCCCGCGGAGTCGGCGTTGTTCTTGTACAGGTAGATGGTCCCGGTGAAGCCGTCCGCCCTCATGTGCCCGGTGGCCTCGTCGATCAACTCCTGCATGACCCGTTCTCCGGCCTTGTCCACTGCCACGAGCTCATCCAGGGTGGAACACTCCGCCGTGGCGTACTCCGGGTGGGAGCCCACGTCCAGATACAGCCGGGAGCCGTTGCTGACGAACACGTTGGAGGAGCGCCCCCACTCGACCACGGGGCGGAACAGGTACCGGGCGACCTCCTCGGGCGTCAGCGGCCGTGATCCCGGATGGGAGTAGTGCACGCCGAATTCGGTCTCGATGCCCATGATCCTGCGATCCATGCGGGCTACTGGCCGCCCTTCTGGACGAAGCCCTTGACGAACTCCTCGGCGTTCGTCTCGAGCACCGAGTCGATCTCGTCGAGCAGACTGTCCAGGTCAGCGGTGCTGGTCTGGCCCGCAGCGCCCGTGGGTGCGGGCGTGGGATCCGCGTCAGGACCGTTGGCGGAGTCTTCCTCGCGCTCGAAGGATGAGCCGTACTGCTGTGACATGGTCGCTCCTGATGGTGGTGATGGTTGTGTCTGTCGGTGAGGGGACTCAGCGGAGTCAGGGGTGTCCGTGATGCCGTTACGGGCCGGCCTGCACCCGGGCCAGGGCCTCGAGCAGCCGTCCGTAGGAGCCCTCCGCCGCCGGCTCGTCGAACACCCCGGACAGTTGTTCTGCCGAGCCGGCCAGCGGCTCCCGCTGATGGAACCGGTAGAGGGGACCCTCGCCGTCCTCGCGCACGAGGAGGGTGTCCCAGCTGGCCCCGACCACGTGACGTCCGAACACGCCCACCGTCCGGCCGCGTGCCCAGGCCCGGGTGTCCCGCGGAGGTGAGCCGACGGCGTCGCGGATCCTCTCGTCCGGCACCAGCCGGCGGAGCGATCCACGGCGCAGCATCGCCTGGTAGAGCCCCTTGTCCGGGCGCAGATCCGCATACTGCAGGTCCATCATGCCGAGGCGGGGATCGCCCCAGTCCAGGCCGTGGCGCTGCCGGTACCCGGACAGGAGTTGGTACTTGGCCACCCAGTCCAGCCGGTCGGCCATGGCGGCCGGATCGGTCCCGAGGGTCTCGACGGACTCCCGCCAGGCGTTCAGCACGTCCAGCGTGGCCTCGTCGCCCATACCGAAATGGTGGACATGCCGCTCGGCGGCCTCGAGATAGACCCGCAGGATCTCCAGCCCGGTGGCCTCACGGCGGCCGCCCGGGCCCGCACCCTCCAGGGGACGCACCAGGGGGACGGTCGCCTGCAGGGTGGGATCGTGGCTGATCCGTTGCAGGGCCGCCACGGGGTCCATGAGTTCCACCTCCGGCGCGGTACCGAGCTCGATCATGGAGAGCACGAGGGCGGTCATGCCGCAGCGCAGCCAGGTCGCGTACTGGGAGAGATTGGCGTCCCCGATGATCACATGCAGCCGGCGGTACCGGTCGGCGTCGGCATGCGGCTCGTCCCTCGTGTTCACGATGGGCCGCCGCACCGTGGTCTCCAGGCCGACCTGCTCCTCGAAGAAGTCCGCCCGCTGGCTGATCTGGAACCCGGGGCTCGACCCGGTGACACCGAGCCCGACTCGACCGGACCCGCAGATCACCTGCCGGGCCGTGAAGAACGGCACCAGGCGCTGTGCCAGCTCGTCGAAGTCCAGGCTGCGGGTCACCAGATAGTTCTCGTGGGCGCCGTAGGACACCGATTTGTTGTCCGTGTTGTTCTTGTACAGCAGCACCTGGGGCTCCCCCGGCGCCGCGGCGATGCGCTGCGAGGCGGCCAACGCCACCAGGTCACCTGCCTGGTCCCACACCATGGCGTCCAACGGGTTCGTGGTCTCGGGTGAGGAGTACTCGGGATGGGCATGGTCCACATAGAGTCGGGCCCCGTTGGCCAGCACCAGGTTCGTCAGCAGGTGCACGGGACTGCCGTCCTCGTCCATCAGCGGCTGATCCGTCAACTGCGTGGGATGGGCCGCCGAGCGGGGCAGCTGCCAGCCGCGGGCGTCCACGAGCGGGGATTCCTCCCCGTAGTCCCATTCCGTGCCCGCCACGGTCCCGCCCCGGGACGTCACGAGGTCCGCATAGGCGTTCACCACCTCCACGGAGAGCACAGAGTGGCCGGCGCCGGGGTTGGCGGGGGCATGGACGCCGTACTCGGTCTCCAGCCCCATCACCCGGTGGACTCCCCATCCTGCGGTGTCGCGTCCGGCCGGAAGCACGGCATCGGCCGGGACCAGCCCGTGCCGGTCTGCCACCACGGGCCCGACGCCGGCCGATCTGTCCGGGGGTGTGGGCACGGGCGTCACCGTGACTCCTGCTGGTCGGCCGAGCCGTGACGGACCAGCATGCGGATCCCGGCGACGCGTCCGCCGCGGTGACCGGAGACCCGAGCCCACTCCTCGGGTGAGGTGTTGTTCGGGAGGTCCTCCTGCTCGGTGAACTCCTCCCGGACAGCCTGCAGCAGGTGCTCGGTGCGCAGTCCCTTGGCCTCCTCGGCGGAGCCGGCCGTCAGGTAGTCCTTGATGGCCTGTTTCTTGGCCCGGTCCACGATGTTCGCGATGACGGCACCGGAGGTGAAATCGGCGAAGTACAGCGTCCGGGTGGTGCCGTCCACGTAGGTGACCTCGAGGTACTCGGTCTCCGGGCCGCGGGCGAACAGGTGGTCGGTGACGGCGGCGATCATCGCCGCGACGGTGTCCGCCCGGCTGCCGTGACGCTCCAGTTCGGCGGCGTGCAGGGGCAGGGCGGTGGTGAGGTACTTGCCGAAGATGTCCGCGGCGCCCTCGGCATCCGGCCGGGAGACACGGATCTTCACGTCCAGGCGGCCGGGGCGGAGGATCGCCGGGTCGATCATGTCCTCGCGGTTCGAGGCGCCGATGACGATGACGTTGTCCAGCCGTTCCACGCCATCGATCTCGGCCAGCAGCTGCGGAACGATCGTGGTCTCCACGTCCGAGGAGACGCCGGAGCCGCGGGTGCGGAACAACGACTCCATCTCGTCGAAGAACACCACGACCGGGTACCCGTCGGAGGCCTTCTCGCGGGCGCGGGCGAAGATGGTGCGGATGTGCCGTTCCGTCTCCCCCACATACTTGTTCAACAGCTCGGGGCCTTTGATGTTGAGGAAGTAGGAGCGGCGCTCCTCCGTGGAGCGGGCGGCCAGGGAGGAGGCCACGGCCTTGGCGATCAGGGTCTTGCCGGTACCGGGAGGCCCGTAGAGCAGGATGCCCTTGGGGGCCTTGAGCCCGTGCTCGCGGTACAGGCCCGGGTGCAGGAAGGGCATCTCGATGGAGTCGCGGATCTGTTCGATCTGGTCCCGCAGGCCTCCGATGTCCTCGTAGCTGACATCCGGGAGTTCCTCGAGGACCACGTCCTGGACCTCGTTCAGCGGGACGACGTCCAGGGCCTGGCCGGTGCGCGAGTCATAGGTGACGGCGTCCCCCACACGGATGCGCTGACCCGAGAGGCGGTGTGACCGGCGCACCACGCGTTCCTCGTCCCCGCGCCCGACGACGACCAGCAGGCCGTCGTCCAAGGTCTCCTTCACCCGGACCAGCTCCCCGGCCCGTTCGGCCTCGAGCACGGACACGATGGTCAGGGACTCGTTCAGCAGCACGTCCGAGCCGGGGGTGATCCGGGCGGGCTCCAACAGGGGGGACACGGTGACGCGCATCCGGCGGCCGTTGTGGATGACGTCCACGCCACCCTGCACGGTCGCCGCGATCTCGACACCCTCGACGGGCTCGCGGGCCGGGTGGACCTCCAGGACCGTGGCGAAGGCGAAGGGGGCCTCCCCGTCCAGCTCCAGCGCGGCCTTGAGCGTGGTGATCTCGTCCCGGGTCTCCTCCAGCAGGTCGACCATGCGGCGGTTGTTCCGGGCGGCGGTCTGCAACTGGTACTCGAGCGTCCGGTTCTTCTCCACGAGGGTGGCGGCGCGACGCTTCGCCGCATCCAGCTGGTGCGTCTGGCCGGACTCCATCGGCGTGGTTCCGGCGGTGGTGGGATCGCTCACGGATACCTTTCCGGCCAACCGGATCGGGGAATGCCTGAGGTCAGCCTTACCTATCCATCCTAGGCCTGTCCGCGAACGCTGCGGTGCGCTTGGCTGGTGGCGTAACCAGGGTCCCGGCCGGTGGATGGTCTGCCGGTCAGAGGTCTGCCGGGTCGACCGGTTCCACCGGCGCCATCGGATCCGCAGCGGCGGCCGGGCCCTCACCGGGATCCGTGTCCGCGAGGTGGCGTCGCGCGCCCTTCTGCTCCATGGACGCCGCCTCGCGGGCCGCCTTGCGCGCCTTCTTGTCCGTCACGGGGCGTTCGCCCAGGGCCTGCGGGGTCCAACGCGACTCGTCTGCCGGTTGCCAGGCCTCCACGTCCACGGCCTTGAACTCGGAGACCTTGGAGCGCTTCTTCAGCGCCAGGGCCTCCTGGCCGGTGGCCAGGCGGCGGCAGACCAGCAGGAAACCGGTGTGGGCGACCATGCGGTGATCGGGCCGCACGGCCAGGCCGTCGAGGTGCCAGCCGCGGACCATGGTCTCTGAGGCCTCGGTCTGGGTGAATCGTCCGTCCTCACGGATCGCCTCCGCCACGCGGGAGAGCTGGGTGGCGGTGGCGACGTAGTTGATCCACACGCCGCCCGGCGCCAGCACCGTCGCGACCGCGTCCAGGCACTCCCACGGGGCCAGCATGTCCAGCACCACGCGGTCGACGGAACCGGGTTCATGGACCGTGGTCATCTCCTCCTGTGCGTCGCCGAGGTGGATCTGCCAGGCCGGGTGCTCCCCGCCGAAGAAGGTCTGGACGTTGGCGCGGGCCACGTCCGCGAACTCCTCGCGGCGTTCGTAGGAGTGCAGTTCCCCCGCGTCCCCCACCGCGCGCAGCAGGGAGATGGACAGGCCGCCGGAGCCGACGCCGGCCTCCACCACCCGCGCGCCGGGGAAGATGTCCGCCATCTGCACGATCTGACCGGAGTCCTTGGGGTAGACGACGGTGGCCCCGCGCGGCATGGACAAAACGAAGTCGCTGATCAGCGGGCGCAGGACCTGATATTCGTGACCAGCCGAGTTCCTCGCCACCACGCCGTCCGGGCCGCCGATCAGGTCGTCATGGTGCAGGACGCCCTGATAGCTGTGGAACTGCCCGCCCTCCGTGAGGGTGATGGTGTTCAGGCGTCCCTTGGCGTCCTTGAGCTGGACCCGCTGGCCGGGGCGCAGGGGGCCACGGCGTTCGTTGACGCCGGTGGGGCTGGGGATGTCGGTCATGCGGCGGTGGTCCTTCTGGTGGGTGGTGAGGGTCAGCGACGGCGGCCCGTGGTGAGCCACTGGACCACATCGGGTTGGCGGAGCACGCCGCAGACGGTGCCGTCCGGCGCCAGTACAGCGTATTCCGCGCCGTCCACTGCGGCGAGCCGGTCCACCAGGGGGCGGCCGGCGTCGGTGGCGCGGACCACGGCGCCGTGGGTCAGGGCCCGGGCGGTGGCCGCAGCCAGGACGGACGAGGCGTCGCGGTCCTGGACGCGGGCCAGAGCGGTCTCGTCCACGATGGCCTCCGGCTGGCCGGTGGGGGCCACGAGCACCGCGAGCGTGCCCGAGGGCCGGCCCCGGACATCCGCCACGGTGGCGGTGTTGAGCAGGCCGATGGCCGGATGCATGAGTTGGGCGGCGGTCAGGCCTGGGACCCGCAGCCGGAGCTGGGCACCGCGGATGGACTCGGTGGCACCGGTCCAGAGGAAGTAGCCGACCATCACCAGGATGACGATCAGCGGGATGTCGGCCGGCCGCCCCTGCGCCAGGGGCACCACCACCACCCCGACCACCAGGGCCAGCACGATGAGGCGTCCGGCCCAGCCCGCGGCGATGGTCCCCTTGTCCTGGTCCCCCGTGGCCGCCCACACGGCTGATTCGACGATCCGGCCACCGTCCAGGGGAAGACCCGGGAGAGCGTTGAAGACCGCCACCAGCCAGTTCGCGTAGGTGAAGATGCCGAGCAGCAGGCTCCCGACGCCGTCGGGGGCCCACGTGACCATGAGCAGTTGGCCGCCGAGGGCCAGCAGCACGTTGGCGGCGGGTCCCGCCAGCGCCGTGACGAGGGAGCGGCCCGGCGTGGCCTGGAAACTGCCGAACTGGGTGTGGCCGCCCCACAGGTTGAGGACGATCTCCGTGGTGGGCCAGCCGAACGCCCGCGCGCTGGCGGCATGGGCCAACTCGTGGACGAGGACGGAGAGCAACAGGAGCACGGCGTAGAGGAAGGCGATCCCATACGCACCGATCCCCAGCTCGGGGAACAGCCGTTGGACCTGAGGCCCGAACAGCACCACCACGAACAGGGCGATGAGCGACCAGCTCCAGGACAGGTAGACCGGAACCCCGATCAGTGAGCCGAGGCGAAACTTCCCGCGGCGGTCGGAAACGGGCTCAAGGGCGTCGCCGCTCACGAGGCCGCCGACATCCGCGCCGCCACCGTGGCGAGGTCACGGGGGGTGCGGCCGGCGAGGGTGGTCCACTTCTCCCACCGTGGGTCATCGGGTAGCGCGAGGACGTGCGGGACCGCCACGACGGCCAGGCCCGCACCGGCTGCGGACAGCAATCCGGGCATCGAGTCCTCGACCGCGACGCAGGCGCTCCGGTCCAGGCCCTCGTGGCGGCGCGCCATGACATCCAGTGCCGTCACATAGGGCTCTGGGTCCGGCTTGCCCCGCAGGACCATGTCCCCCGTGACGAGGAACTCGAGTGAACCGGTGGGGACGGACTCGGCGACCACGGCGGCCAGCGGGGCGTGGGACATGGTGACGAGGGCACAGGGCACGGCGGCATCCCGCAGCGAGGTGAGCAGTTCCCGGGCACCGGGGCGCCACGGCACCGTTCGGCGCACGCCGTTGACCACGTCCGACATGGTGTGCTCGATGATCTCCCCCACGCTGAGCGTGACCCCGGCTTCCTGGAGCAGGCGGGCGCCGTGGTCCAGCGCCTGGCCCACCAGCCCGTGTGCCAGCTCTGTGGTCCACCGTCCACCGGCGGCCTCCACGAGGGCACGCTGGCTCTCGTTCCACAGCGGTTCGGTGTCCACGAGGGTGCCGTCCATGTCCCAGAGGACCGCTGCGGGCACAGCCTCCCCGCCGGGGCCGTGCTCGGGCAACGGGGTCGTCGGGCGGTCCTGGGGGCGCGGAGCGCCTGCGGAGGATCGGATGGGCATGCCTGCCAGTCTAGTGGCGGACGGACGCGCTCCTGACGAGAGCCGAGCCGGAGAGGCCGGGTCCGGTTCTGGTTAGGCCTACGTCCGGCACACGTCTGGCACCTCACGTTCACACGGGTCTAGGGTGGCCATCATGGCAGAGATGGACGGAACACCAGCCCGGCAGCCGGGACTGCGCGACCATCTGGCCGGAATGGTCTCCGGACGCCGGCCAGTGGTCATGGTCGCGGCCTTCGAGGGCTGGAACGACGCCGGCGAGGCGGCCACCAGCGCGATCGACCTGCTGCGCCGCCAGTGGGGTGCGGCCGCGGCCGGCTCCCTGACGGACGGCGACTACTACGACTACCAGTTCACCCGTCCCACGGTGGTGCGCGACGCCGACGGGCTCGGCACGTTGTCCTGGCCGCAGACGCGCATGTTCCGGGCGACCGACGTGGAGGGCCTCGACGTCATCCTGGTGTCCGGGGCCGAACCCAGTTACCGATGGCAGGCCTTCACGGCCGAACTGCTGACGCATGCCGCCGAACAGAACGTGGACGCCGTGATCATGCTGGGGGCGCTGCTGGCCGACGTCCCGCACACCCGGCCACTGCCGGCCAGGCCCACCAGCGCCGATCCCGAGCTCCGGGAGGCCCTGAGCGCCCAACGGCCGACGTACGAGGGCCCGACCGGGATCGTGGGAGTGGTGACGGACACGGCCGCACGGGCGGGTCTGCCGACGGTGTCCGTGTGGGCCACGGTCCCCCACTATGTCTCCCAGGCTCCCTCCCCCAAGGCGGAACTGGCTCTGCTGCGCCGGATCGAGGACCTCGTCCAGGTGGGCCTGGACCTCACGCCGCTGGTCGAGGACGCCGAGGCCTGGGAGCGCGGCGTGAACGAACTCGCCGGAGAGGACCCAGACGTGGCCGCCTACGTGGAACAGCTGGAACGCGCGAGGGACACCGAGGAACTGCCCGAGGCCTCTGGTGAGGCCATCGCCCAGGAGTTCGAGCGGTACCTGCGCCGGCGCGGTCGGGACTAGCCGGACCCGGACCTGTCACCGGCGGATCCCGTCAGGGCACCACGTCGGCTCAGAGCATCAGGCCGAGGAGGCCGCTGGCCACCGTCCGGACGTCCGGTGCCGAGTGGTCCGAGGAGTGCGCCGCGTCGTCCGGGTCCACGGCATCCCGGGCCAGGGCCTGGTCCGCCCAGCGGTCCAGCTCGGTCAGTGCGGCCGGGGCATCCAGGTCGTGGGACAGCGCGCGGTGGGCAGCGGCCAGCACGGCGGTACCATCCTCGGCCGTCTCGAGGCCGAGGGCCTGGCGCCACCGGGCAACCCGGTCCATCGACTGCCGCAACAGCTCTGGGGTCCACTCCCAATCGGCACGGTAGTGGTGGGAGAGCAGCGCCGCGCGGATGGCCACCGCCTCCACGCCCTGCTGGCGCAGCCGGGAGACCAGGACGAGGTTGCCCAGGGACTTGGACATCTTCTCGCCCTCGTAGCCGACCATCCCGGCATGGACGAAGGTACCGGCCAGGGGTTTCCCGTCCGCGGCGGTGGCGTGGGCCGCACTGA
This sequence comes from Citricoccus parietis, assembly GCF_042433045.1. Lineage (NCBI taxonomy): Bacteria > Bacillati > Actinomycetota > Actinomycetes > Micrococcales > Micrococcaceae > Citricoccus > Citricoccus parietis. The sequence goes on from NZ_JBHLWH010000022.1 coordinate 31,979, forward strand.
ACTCGTGGTGCGGGAAGCGCAGGTCCGAGCCCCCGCCCTGCACGGTGAAGGGGGCCGGCAGAAGCCGCCGGGCAATGGCGGAGCACTCGATGTGCCAGCCCGGCCGGCCGGCGCCCAGGGAGCGGCCGTCCCAGGTCGGTTCGCCGGGGCGGGCCACCCGCCACAGCAATGGATCCAGCGGGTGCTGTTTGCCCGGGCGCTCCGGGTCACCGCCGCGGTCCGGGAAGACCGTGGACATCTCCTCGGAGCCGAGCCGGCCGATGCTGCCGAGGGTCCAGTCCGTGGCCTCCTCGGCGGCGTCGATCGAGAAGTAGACGTCGCCGTCGGGCCCTCCGTCCACACCTGGCACGGAGTAGGCGGTCCCGTTGTCCACGAGGGCCTCGACGGACTGGACCACCCAGTCCACGGTCTCGGTGGCGCCGACGTAGTGGTCCGGCGCCAGGACGTTGAGGGCCTCCATGTCCGAGCGGAACAACTCGGTCTGGTCTGCCGCCAGGTCCCGCCAGTCCACACCGGTGGCGGTGGCCCGTTCCAGCAGCGGATCGTCCACGTCGGTGACGTTCTGCACGTAGGTGACCGGCAGGCCACAGGCGCGCCAGTAGCGGTTGAGCAGGTCGAAGGTCACGTACGTGTTCGCGTGGCCGAGGTGGGTCGCGTCGTAGGGCGTGATCCCGCAGACGTACAGGGACGCCTCGGCCAGGTTGCCCGGATGGCGTTCCGCCTGGGAGGAGGTGTCATGGATCTTGAGCCGGTCCGGTTGGACGGGCAGGCGAGCCGGGAGGGGGGTGTTCCAGGATTCCATCAGGCGTTGATCACTCCGAAGCCGAGCAGGATGTAGAGGAGCAGGCCGAGTCCGATGCGGTACCAGACGAAGGGCCTGAACGAGTGGGTTGAGATGAACTTCATGAGCCAGCCGATGACGACATAGCCGACCGCGAAGGCGACGAGGGTGGCGACCAGGGTCTCGCCCATGCCATAGGCGGCAGAGGCGCCGGGCTCCCCCAGGGCCTGGAACAGCTTGTAGAAGCCGGACGCGAAGACGGCCGGAACGGCCAGCAGGAAGGCGTACCGGGCGGCGGCCTCGCGGGTGAAGCCCAGGGCGAGGCCCATCGTGATGGTGCCGCCGGAACGGGAGACACCGGGGATCAGGGCCATCATCTGGGCCAGGCCGAACAGGATGCCGTCCTTGAGCGTGAGCTTCTCCAGGGGCTTGGTCTGCCGCCCGAGTGAGTCGGCGACCGCCAGCAGCAGGCCGAAGACGATCAGCGTCGTGGCGATGATCCACAGTGACCGGAACGAGGTGTCGATGTAGTCCTCGAAGAGCAGCCCGGCCACGCCGATGGGGATGGAGCCGATGATGATCAGCCAGCCCATGCGGGCGTCCGGGTCGTTGCGTTCCACCTTGCCGAACAGGGAGCCGAACCAGCGCGAGATGATCCGGACGATGTCCTTCCAGAAGAAGATCAGGACCGCGAGCTCCGTGCCGATCTGGGTGATGGCGGTGAACGCCGCCCCCGGATCGGAGGCTCCGGGCAGGAATTCGCCGACGATGCGCAGGTGCGCCGAGGACGAGATGGGAAGGAATTCCGTCAAGCCCTGGACCAGGCCCAGGATGATCGCTTCTAACCAGTTCACATCAGAGAACCCTACGTCACAGGCTCGAGGACCCCGTCCCCGCGACGCACCCGCGCCGGAAGATCGCGACGAAGATCATCCCGTGGTCGTAGATCCGCTCCTAGACCCGCTCGCGGGTGTGCTCGTCGTCCGGCCGGCAGACCGGTCAGCTGCCGGAGTCCTGATCGTCCTCGTCGTCGTCCTCGTCGTCGTAGACGTCCAGCGGGGTGAACTCACCGGTGGCGGCATACAGGGCGTCCTCGTAGGCCTCGAAGGAGTCGGCCACGTTGAAGAAGGCCGACTCGACAGCGGGATCGTCATCGTCACGCTTGCCGGTGGCGGCCGCCAGATGTTCTTCGAATGCGGAAACCAGGGCCTCCAGGGCCACGCGCGGGTCGATGCTCATGGCACCACGGTAGCCGTTTTTTCCCGGCCTGGCATAGGGTTTCACGGAAGCGGGCCCGCTCGTGCCGGATACTGGTCGAGGACCGGCCACGATCCACGGAGACCGGGTCCGTCGTCCCGCCAGTTCCCCAAGGAGAAGGATGCGCGAACAGGAGATCACCAGCGGCCTGGAGTCGCTGGAGCAGCGGGACCACTGGGAGTACCTGGTGATGACCGTCGCCCCACGGGACTCGGTGGCCGAGGCCCGGCGTCGGGTGGTGGAGCATGCGGAGTACGGCAAGTGGGAATTGCAGCGCACGGTCCTCTATCGCGGCGGTGCCCGGCGCTACTGGCTGCGCCGCCGGATCATCCGCGTCCGCTCGACCCTGGCCGTGCGGGCCTGAGCCTAGGCCTCCGGACCCTGGACCGGCCCCAGCAGGTGGTTCGCCAGGGTCTGGTGCGCCGACTCGTCATCCGAGGGGTGGAACACCCCGGCCATGACATCGCGGTAGATGCGGGACAGCTCGTTGCCACGGTGGTAGGAGGCGCCCCCGGAGGCCTCGAGTGCGAAGTCCGCCTGGGCCTTGGCCGTGCGGACGGCCGTGGTCTTGTTCGCCACCAGTCGCGGGAACCACTCGGCACCCAGGTCTGCACCGGCGTCGATGTCCGCGGCGACCGCCCGCAATTGGGTGTCCACGGCCAGCTGCCGCAGGGCAGCCTCGCCGGTCTTGTACCGCAGCACCGGATCCTGGGACAGTGCCTGCCCGGAGACCTTGGACGTCCTCCGGGCCAGGCTCTGCGTGGCCAGTTCCACGGCCCGGTCCCCCACCCCCGTGTAGACGGCCGCGACCAGTGTCAGGAAGGACGCGAAGATCCCGAACGTGAGCGGGTCGGCGTTCGGCCCGGTGGGGATGTAACGCACGATCCGGTCGGCGGGGACGAGGGCACCCTGCAGCCGGGTGGTGTGAGAGTGGGTGGCCCGCATGCCCAACATGTCCCAGGAGGAGGCGTCGGCCTCCCAGCCGTCCGCTGACCGGTCGAGGAAGCCGAAGACCAGCTGGCCGCCGTCGGGCGTCTTGCCGAAGATTCCGAGCCGGGTCCACACCGGGGACAGGGTGGTGAAGATCTTGGTCCCGATGAACCGGTAGGAGCCGTCACCCTGGGGCTCGGCCACGGTGTCCGAGTCGAACAGGACCGCGTCGTTGCCCGCCTCGGAGATGCCGAAGGCGAAGACCTCCCCCGCTGCCGACTCGCGGTGGATGAAGTCGAGGGAGTCATCTCCCTGGCGTCCCAGGATGAAGGCCACGGCGTTCCAGATCTGGTGCATGTTCACGGCCAGCGCGGTCGCTGGTGCATGCATGGCCAGCACCCTCTGGGCGGCGACGACGGTCGAGATGTCCCAGCCCAGTCCGCCCGCCGCCGTGGGGGCCAGGGCCCCGAGGTAGCCCGCCTCCCGCAGGACCTCCAGGTCCTGCTGCGGGAAGGCGTTCGCCTCGTCGAAACCGGGGGCGCGGTCGCGGATCCCGGCGAGGAGGTCGTCCGTCAGGATGGTCCCGACGGCGGCCAGCTGGGGATTCTGCGGGGTGGGCATGAGGGGATCCTCCTGGGGTTCGGGCGGCCGGTCGGCTCGGTGGTGACGGTTCCGCCATGGCGGGGTGTCGGCCGGGTCTCAGCGGCGTCTCAGCGGGGTTCGAGCATCCGGTGCAGCACGCGGCAGCCGAAGTCGAGGGCCTCGACGGGGACGCGCTCGTCGATGCCGTGGAACAGGCCGGTGAAGTCGAGGTCGGCGGGGAGCTGCAGGGGGGCGAAGCCGTAGCCCGCGATCCCGAGCCGGGACAGGGATTTGTTGTCCGTGCCGCCGGACATCATGAACGGCAGTACCGGGGCGCCGGGATCCTCGGCCTGGATGGAGTCGACCATGAGGTCCACGAGGTCGCCGGAGAAGGGGACCTCCAGGGAGATGTCCCGATGCTCATGACTGAAGTCCACCCCCTCGCCGGCGAGTTCACGCAGGGTGGTCATGACCTCCTCCTCCTGCCCCGGCAGGAAACGGACGTCCACGGTGGCCTGCGCCTTCCCCGGGATCACGTTGTGCTTGTAGCCGGCGGTCAGCCCCGTGGGGTTGGTGCTGTTGCGCAGCGTGGAGCCCACGAACCGGGACGCCGTGCCGAGGGCTTCGAGCTGGGGTGTGGGATCCGCCTCGTCGAAATCCACCCCGCAGATCTCGGCGACCTGCTCCAGCAGGGCGCGCGTGGTCTTCGTGTAGTCCAGGGGCCAGGCGTGGTTGCCGATCCGTTCGATGGCCCCGGACAGCCGGGTCACGGCATTGTCGGGATGCACGGACGATCCGTGGCCCGGTGCTCCCGTGGCGGTCAGGTTGAGCCAGGCCAGGCCCTTCTCGGCGGTCTGCAGCAGGTAGGCGCGTTGCCCGCGGATGTCCGTGGAGAAACCGCCGACCTCGCTGATGGCCTCCGTCGCCCCGGCGAAGACCTCGGGATGGTGGTCCACCATCCAGCGGGCACCGTAGACGCCGCCGGCCTCCTCGTCCGCGAAGAAGGCGACGATGAGGTCCCGGCGCGGCTGCTGTCCGGTGCGGTGCAGATGGCCCAGGACAGCGAGGATCATGGCATCCATGCCCTTCATGTCCACGGCCCCCCGACCCCAGATCATCCCGTCCCTCAGCTCGGCCGAGAACGGGTCCACCGTCCACTCGCTGGCGTCCGCGGGGACCACGTCGAGGTGGCCGTGCAGGATCAGGGCGGGAGCCTGGGTGTCCCACCCTGCGACGCGACCCACCACGCTGGCCCGGCCGGGGGACGACTCGTAGACCGTCGGCTCCATTCCCGCGTCCCGCATCAGGGCCGCACAGTACTCGGCGGCCTCGCGTTCACCCCGGGAATCGTTGCCGCCGTAGTTCGAGGTGTCGATCCGGATCAGGTCTCGGCAGATGCGGACGACGTCGTCCGTGAAGTCGTGGCTGGAGGTGGCGCTCATGGTGCCACCCTAGCGAGGTGGGTCGGCCCGTGTCCGGACCGTGTACGGAGGCATGCGAAAAGGGTGTTAGGATGGTCAGCGCTGCCTTTCGAGGCAGCGGAATCCGGTGCGAACCGGATTGTGCGCGCGGGTGGCGGAATTGGCAGACGCGCAGCGTTGAGGTCGCTGTGCCCGCAAGGGCGTGGGGGTTCAAGTCCCCCTCCGCGCACATCGAACGCCCACCTCAGGGCGAACAGGAACGGGGCTGGTGACAACCAGCCCCGTTTTTGTCATCGTGGGACGTGTTTCTGGGAACATGCCCCCGACCACGCGTCCGCAGAGTCCGCAGAGGAGTCCTGTCGTTCTTCAGGACCTCGGCGACGAACCCAGATCGGACTCAGGTCGAACTCAAGGAGGCGTCCATGGTGAACATTCGAACGGAGCGCGCCGAGGACCGTGAGGCGATCCGCTCCGTCACGGCTGCTGCCTTCCGTGGCGCCGATCGACATGCGCCGTCCGCGGAGCCCGGCGGAGACCCGGGCGAGGCCGTACTGGTCGGTTGGCTGCGCGAAGACGTCGGGTGGATCCCCGGTCTGTCGCTCGTCGCCGTCGAAGATGGTCTGGTGGTGGGCCATGTCGTCGCGACCCGTGCCTCTGTGGGTGAGCTGCCCGTGCTCGGCCTCGGGCCGCTGAGTGTTCATCCCGACCGGCAGGGTTCCGGCATCGGTTCGGCCTTGATGCATGCGGTCCTCGGTGCGGCCGAGGCGAGAGGCGAGGCCCTGGTGGGACTGCTGGGCGAACCCGCCTACTACTCCCGTTTCGGTTTCGTCCCGGCGGCGTCGACCGGAGTGATCGGGCCGGATCCTTCGTGGGGCGACTACTTCCAGGTCAGAACCCTCACCGCATTCGACGATCACACCGGCCGCTTTCGGTACGCGGCGCCCTTCGACCGGCTCTGACGGTCTTCTGAGGTATTTCCAGGCCCAAGGGCCTGGGCACCTGCTGTCCCTACGTGATAGGGGACATCACCGGACGCTCTGGTACCCCACCACTACTCGTCGGCCACCACGGCCGTCGTCACCGCCGATCCGCGCTTGTAATCTCAGTCCCATGATCACATCCGAGACAGTGGCGGGCCCCTTGGGACGGTTCGCGAATCGCCTCAAGCGAGAGATCCTGACCAATGTCACGCCGGTCCGCTGGGCCGCCGACGGCATGCACGAGGAGCGCCGCCGCAAGTGGGCGCCGCATCTGCCGCCGCTCGACCTGGCCCAGGCCGGGCTGGTCTCCACCCTGCAGCGGCAGGGTGTCCGCATCGGGCCCCTGGACGATCTCGCGATCCCCACCACGGACGCGCTCAAGCCGGCCCTGGACCGCCTTATGGCCCCCTTGGCGGACCTGCCCACGGGCGGTGCCAGTACGCTGCGTCCCTCCACGGAGGACCTGTTGGCGGACCTGACCATCTGGCAGTGGGGCCTGCAGGACCGCATGCTGGACATCGTCGAGAACTACCTGGGCGTGCCGGCCCGCTACTACGGGGCGGACGTGCGCCGCGAGGTCGGCAACAACCAGATGGTGGGGGTGCGCCGATGGCACCGTGACGCCGAGGACCGGCGCACCGTGAAGATCCTGGTGTGGCTCAACGACGTCGACGACCAGGGCGGGCCGTACGCCTACATCCCGCTGGCCGAGACGCTGTACGCCGTGGAGAGGCTGCACTACGTGGCTGGATTCGTGGACGATGCCCGGGTGGCGGACATGGTCCCCGCGGGCGCCGTGACTGCGGCGACCGGGCCGAAGTGGACGGCCGTGGTGGCAGACAACTGCCGTCTGCTCCACCGGGCCACGCCGCCGATCGCCCGGGACCGTTTCTCGGTGACCTTCACGTGGTCCTCGCGCACACCGATGAAGACGGAGGCGGCCCCTGACTACACCCCGGACCAGGCCCGGCGCATCCGGACGGGACTGTCCGGGCGCCAGCTGGCCTGTCTGCCTCCGGCCCTGGCCTGCGGCTGAGCCGGCCCTGGCGGCGGCCTGCCATAATCGGACCGGGACACCGGATCCGGTGGCCCGGCCGCACCCGCACGTGAAAGAGGCCCACCAGCCATGACCGAAGCCCGCGACCTGCTCCAGCGGCTGGCCCACGCCTATGGCATCCAGACCTCCTACCGGGGTCACGACGGACACGAACACCCGGTCACCGACCTCACGCTGACCAGGGTGCTGGCGGCCCTGGGCTGCGCCGTCGAACCGGACGGCACAGCCGGGCTCGAGGCGGCGCTGGAGCGACGGCGGCTGGCCCCGTGGCGCCGCATGCTGCCGCACACCACGGTCTCCCATGCGGGATCGGGATCCTCCGTCCAGGTCCACGTCCCCCACGGTAACGCCGTCACGGTCGAGGCGTTGCTGGAGACCGGAGAGACCCGTCCCCTCGAACAACTCGAAGACTTCACAGAACCCCAGGTCATCGACGGCGAGCTGATCGGGCAGGCCACCTTCCGCCTCCCCCGGGACCTGCCCGTGGGATGGCACCGGTTGGATGCCAGGGTGGAAAACGGCAATGCGGTCGAGGCCACCCTCGTCGTGACGCCGGAACGCCTGACGACCGCAGACCCCTACTACCATCAGCGCGGCTGGGGGCTGTCCGTCCAGCTGTACTCGGCCCGGTCCTCGTCCTCCTGGGGCCTGGGCGACTTCGGGGACCTGACTGCACTGGCGGTCCAGACGGCCGCGCACGGTGGCGACTACGTCCTGTCCAACCCCCTGCATGCCACCGTGCCGGAACCGCCGGTGGTCTCCTCGCCGTACTCCCCCTCGACCCGCCGGTTCACCAACCCGATGTACCTGCGAATCGAGGACCTCGCCGAGTACGCCGCTCTTGACCCTCGTGATCGCCGAGAGGTGGACGGCCTGGCTGCCGCCCGCCAGGCGGACAACGCGACCGCCGACTCCCTGGACCGCAATGCCACCACCGCCGCCAAGCTGACGGCCCTGCGCCGGCTCCATCAGGTCACTCCCCCGCCGGAACGGGCGCGCGCCTACCGCGCCTACCGGGAGCAGGAGGGCCAGGGTCTGGAGGACTTCGCGCTGTGGTGTGCCCTGCGCAGTGTCTTCGACGCCACCGATCCGGTCTGGCAGGACCTCGAGTTCACGCCGGGGGGTCGGCTGGCCGAGCGGTATCGCCAGGAGCTGGTCGAGGACGTCGACTTCCACCGCTGGATGCAGTGGTTGTGTGACACGCAGTTGGCCACGGCGCAGCGGGCGGCCCGGGAGTCGGGCATGCGATTGGGACTGATGCAGGACCTGGCCGTCGGGGCGGACCGCAACAACGCGGACGCCTGGATGCTGCAGGACCAACTCGTCGCGTCCATGTCCGTCGGCGCCCCACCGGACATGTACAACCAGCGCGGTCAGGACTGGTCCCAGTCACCGTGGCACCCCGAACGGCTGGCCGAGACCGGTTACCGCGCGTACCGCGACATGCTCCGCTCGGTGTTGCGCCACGCGGGCGGCATCCGGGTTGACCACATCCTGGGGCTGTTCCGGCTGTGGTGGATCCCGGTGGGCCAGCCCCCCACCGAGGGTGCGTACGTCACCTATGATCACGAGGCGATGATCGGCATCCTGGTCCTCGAGGCGGAACGCGCGGGGGCCGTCGTCGTGGGCGAGGACCTGGGCACCTTCGAACCGTGGGTCCAGGACTACCTGGCGCACCGCGGGTTGCTGGGCACCTCGATCCTGTGGTTCGAGCAGGAGGACGGCCGGCCCCGGCCGCCCCAGGACTACCGGGTCCAGTGCCTGTCCTCCGTCAACACCCATGACCTGCCCCCGACCGCCGGGTACCTGGCCGGCACGCACCTGGACCTGCGCGAACGCCTCGATCTGGTGGCCGGCGATCCCCACGCCGAGCGGGGCCGGGCCGGTGCCGAGCGCCGGGCGTTCCTCCAGGCCGTCGTGGAGGCGGGATTTCTGTCCGCCGATGCCGCCGCACCCCTCACCTCGACTGGCTCGGCTGGCTCGGCTGACCCGGCCGATCCGGCCGTGGTGGCTGACATCGTGGTGGCCCTGCACCGGTACCTGGCCCAGGCGCCCTCCCTGCTGCACGGCGTCGCGCTGGTGGACGCCCTGGGCGAACGGCGCATCCAGAATCAGCCGGGCACCCAGCAGCACGAATACCCGAACTGGGAGATCCCTCTCGCGGACGCAGCCGGGCGGGCCGTGCTCATCGACGACCTGGACTCCGTCCCCGGTTTCGCCCGACTGCTGGACGCGGTGCACCACGAGCTGAACTTCCGCGCGACCTCGGACCGGCAGTCCGACCACGGGATTCCCTCACCGTGATGCGGCCGTTCGGCGTGGTGATGGTGTCCCTGCACACCTCACCGTTGGCACAGCCGGGCCAGGGTGATGCCGGTGGCATGAACGTCTACGTCCGCCAGCTGGCCATCACCCTGGCCGCGGCTGGACATCCGGTCTGGGTCCTGACGCGCCGCGACCGGACCGGCCAGCGCGTCGAGGACCTGCCGGTGCCCGGCGTTCCGGGAGCGGTCCGGGCCCGGGTGGTCCCGGTCCCCGCCGGCCCGGCCACAGACGTCCCCAAGGAGGAGTTGCCGCGGTGGGTGGATGACTTCGCCGCCGCGGCCCCCGGTGCCCTGACTGCCGCGGGCGGATGCCACGGGGACGACTGCCGCTGGGTGGTGCATTCCCACTACTGGCTCTCCGGCCTGGCCGGATTGACAGTGGCAGCAGACTTGAACGCCCCGATCGTGCATACCATGCACACCATGGCGGCCGTCAAGAACGCCCGGGATGCGCGGTCCAGCGAGTCGGAGGAACGGGAGACCGCCGAGCAGCAGATCGCCGCGGCGGCCGATCTGCTGGTGGCCAACACCCCGGCCGAGCGGGACGAGCTGAGGGGCCACTACGGAGCCGATCCAGCCCGGATCAGGGTGGTCCCGCCGGGCGTCGACACGTCCGTCTTCCATCCCGACGGCGGCGCCCACTGGCCCGGCCGTTCAGCAGGGCTCAAGGTCCTGTTCGCCGGGCGTATCCAGGGGCACAAGGGACCGCAGGTGGCCATTCGGGCCGCAGGCCTGGTGAACCGGCGGGCCTCCGGTGTTCCGCCGGTTCAGCTCCACCTGACCGGTGCCCACTCGGGCGCGGATGAGCTCGACCTCCCCGCCCTGGTCTCTGCCGCCGGATTGGGGGGCCAGTGCACGGACTCCGGTCCCGTGTCCGCGCAGGAGTTGGCTGAGGTCTACCGGGCTGCGGACGTGGTGGTCGTGCCGAGCTTCTCGGAGTCCTTCGGCCTGGTCGCCCTCGAGGCCCAGGCCTGCGGGACCCCGGTGCTGGCGCACCGGGTGGGCGGGCTCGCCTACGCCGTGGCGGACGGTGAGACCGGCCGGCTGGTGGACGGCCTGGACCCGGAGACCTGGGCACAGGAGCTGGAGCGCATCGTGGCAGACCTGCCCGCGTGGCGGAGGATGGGCCAGGCGGCGGCACGCCGGGCCCGGACCTTCGGCTGGGAAGCGATGGCGGCCCAGATGTCAGAGGCGTACGAGGTGCTCTCCGCCGAACGGTAGGGCCGCGCTCCTGTCCTCTACGCCTGCCCCGGCCCCGATCTCTGTCCCGGACGCGAGCCCGGGATCGTGATGGAGCCGGTGAAGTGCGGCCTTCCGGTGCGGCCGTTCCACGCCGTGACCTCGGTCGTTTCGTCAGCGTTGCGGCGACCCGCGTGGACGACGCTTACCGACACCGTCCCGGGCAACAGCACCGGGGTGGCGAAGGAGATCTCCCACTCGTGGCCGGCACCCGCCGGTTCCCGGCCCGCGAGCATCCGCCCGGCCAGGTACATCCCGTGGGCGATCATGCCCTTCTGTCCCAGGAGCTTGGCGGTCACCGGATTCAGGTGGATCGGATTGAAATCCCCGGACACGGCGGCATACTCCCGGCCGGTGGACGCGGGAAGGCGCCACTGTGCGGTCAACTGAGGAGCAGTGAACGGAGGGTGGACGGCCTTGGCCGGGCGCTCGTGGGCCGGCAGATGGACTCCGGCGGCCAGGTACGTGGACGTGCCCTCCCACAACAGCTCCAGTTCCCCGGTCCCGTCGCCCGGGTTGCTGACGGTGCCGTCGGCGGGGCGGTCAACGCGTGCCGGCCCGTGGACGGTGACGACCAGGTCCACGGTGGTCCCAGACGGATGGGGGCTCAGGCGGGTGGCGGAGGCGGCCACCTCCACCGGGGTGCAGGCCGGCACCGGGGCATGGTGGACCACGCGGTTGTGGAGGTGGACCATGCCGAGCAGCGGCAGCGGGAAATCCGGATCGGCCATGAGTTCCATGGCCGCCGGGAACGAGGCGACGTGCACGAGCACCGAGGGCAGGTCGGCTGGATCCAGCACCGGACCGTTCCGGTGGAACATCCGGGCGTACCGGGCGGCGAGCTCGGCGCCGATCTCGTGGTCGTGGACCACCACGGTCCGTCCCGGCAGCTGCTGTGGGCGGCGCCGTCTGACCAGCGCGTCCTTGGCTGCCGTGGACAGGGCAGCCCGGTAGCTCGAGCTCAGGGGGGTCATGGTCTCTCGTTCCATCTCAGGCCCCCATCATGCCCTGGCCGCAGACACGCAGCGTGGCGCCGGACGTCCCCCCGGCCGCATCGGAGACCAGGTAGGCGATGGCCTCCGCCACGTCGACGGGCCGGCCCCCCTGTTGGAGGGAGTTCAACCGGCGCGCGACCTCACGGGTGGCCATCGGCATCCGGGCGGTCATCTCGGTCTCGATGAAGCCGGGGGCCACCGCGTTGATGCTGCCTCCGCCGGCCGTCCCGGCAGGGCCCATCAGCTCCGCCGTGGCGGAGACCATTCCCATGACGCCCGCCTTGGACGCGGCGTAGTTCGTCTGGCCGGCGTTGCCCGCGATCCCGGACGTCGAGGCGAGAGAGGAGATCCGCAGCTCGTCCGCCACGACACCCTGGCCGGTCGCTGCCAGGAAGACCTGGTTCATCGCCAGCTGGGACTCGATGTTCACCGCGAGCACGGAATCCCACCGGGCAGCGTCCATGTTGGCGAGCTTCTTGTCCCGGGTGATCCCGGCGTTGTGCACCACGATGTCCAGCCGCCCATGGCGCTCAGCGCAGTGCGCGAGGATCCGTTCCCCGGCATCCGCCGCGGTGATGTCCAGTTGCAGTGCGGTGCCGGCGAGCGAGTTCACGACGCCGGCCAGGGCCTCCCCTGCGGCCGGCACGTCGACCCCCACGATGGTCGCCCCATCACGGTGCAGGGTCGCGGCGATCGCGGCACCGATGCCGCGGGCGGCACCGGTCACCACGGCCACCTTGCCCGCCAGGGGCTTCTCCCAGTCCCGGGGCAGGGCACCGGCTTCGGAGGAGACGGGGATGAACTGGCCGGAGACGAAGGCACTCTTGGCCGAGAGCAGGAAGCGCAGGGCCCCCGTGGCCCCCGGGGCGGACAGCGCCGTGTGCTCGCCCAGCACGATCCCGTTGGCGGTGGCCCCGCGGCGCATCTCGTGGGCGAGCGAACGGGTCAGGCCTTCGACGCCCCGGCGGGCCGCCCGCACGGCGGGCCGGTCCGAACCGAGCGGATCACGGTAGATGGTGATCACGCGGGCGGACGGGCCCAATTTCCGCTGCACGGCCCCGAGCTGCAGGGTGGTGGCGGACAGGTCGGCCGGCGTGCCGGCGTCGTCATAACAGGCGATGACGGCGCCGTAGCGGTCGGCCGGAGCCGACTGCCGGCGGACGTCCAGTCCCCAGTCCAGCAGGACGGCTGCGGCCTCGTCGGCGGCATGGCCGCCGCCGAGGACGAGCACGGAGCCCTCCACGAGGGTCTGGCCGGGCTCATAGCGACGGAGGACCGCCGGCCGGGGCAGCCCGAGGGCCCCGGCGAGCTTCTGGCCGAGCGGCTGGTTGACGAGGGCGGTGTAGGTATCGGTCTGCGGTGCCTTGGCCATGTGTTCAGCGCCCCCGGACGATCGCGACGATGCCCTGGCCGCCGGCTGCGCAGACCGAGATCAGGCCGAGGGAACCCGGCCCCTTCTCGTGGAGCATCGTGGCAAGGGTGGCGGTGATCCGCCCGCCGGTGGCGGCGAACGGGTGACCGGCTGCCAGCGAGGAGCCGTTGACATTGAGTTTGGACCGGTCGATGGCACCCAGTGGCGCGTCCAAACCCAGCTGGTCTCGGCAGAAGTCCTCATCCTCCCAGGCCTTCAGGGTGGACAGGACTGTTCCGGCGAAGGCCTCATGGATCTCGTAGTAGTCGAAGTCCTGCAAGGACAGTCCCTGGCGCTGCAGGAGCCGGGACAGGGCGTAGGCCGGCGCCATGAGCAGGCCCTCCTTGCCGTCCACGAAGTCCACAGCGCCGGTCTCGAAGTCCACGAAGTCGGCGAGCACGGGCAGGCCCCTCTCGGCGGCCCATTCCTCGGAACCGAGGAGGACCGTCGAGGCCCCGTCCGTCAGCGGGGTGGAGTTTCCGGCGGTCATGGTGGCCTCGTCCCCGAGGTCGCGGCCGAAGGCGGGCTTGAGCTTGCCGAGCTTCTCGAGCGTGGTGTCCGCACGCAGGTTGTTGTCCCGGGTCAGCGTGCCGAAGGGCGTCACGAGATCGTCGAAGAACCCACGGTCATAGGCGGCCGCGAGGTGGTGGTGGCTGGCCAGGGCCAGCTCGTCCTGAGCCTGCCGGGTGATCCCCCACTGGTGTGTGGTCCGGGCCTGGTGTTCCCCCATGGACAGCCCCGTGCGGGGCTCCTCGGTGCCCGGGGCCTCCGGTGCCAGGTGGCCGGGACGGAACTTCAGGACGGCCTTGATCCGGTCCTGCGTGGTGCGGGCGCGGTTGAGCTCCATCAGCACGGCGCGCGCGGCGTCGTTGAAGACGATGGGGGCGTCGGAGATGCTGTCCACGCCACCGCCGATGGCGGAGTCGAGTTGCCCCAATCGGATCTTGTTGGCGAGTCCCCCGATGGCCTCCATGCCCGTGGCGCAGGCGATCTGGACCTCGTGGGCCGGGGTGGCCGGGTCCAGCGAGGTGCCGAGGACGGATTCCCGGGTCAGGTTGAAGTCCTTGCTGTGCTTGATGACCGCGCCGGCCGCGACCTCCCCGATCCGCTCCCCCTGCAGCCCGAACCGGGCAATGAGGCCGTTCAGGGCGGAGGTCAGCAGGTCCTTGTTGGTCGCCTGGGCATAGGCGCCATGGGACCGCGCGAACGGGGTGCGGTTTCCACCGATGATGACGGCCTGCCGCACCTCGCCACCGGCGATGGCGGGCTGGCCGGACGCGATCCGCGGTGAGTCCTGCGGAGCAGCTGAGATGTTCGCGGAGGTCGGGGAGGTCTTCTCGGTCATGGTGATCCCTTCGGGTTTCACGGCGGGCCGTGGATACAACGTGACGGGGCTTACTGATACCCAGAGTACCTGATACGCTCGGTATCGTGAATACCGCAGTCAAGGACGCCGATACGCCGGACGGCCGCGCCACCCGTTGGGACGAGCACCGCCTGCAGCGGCGCGCAGAACTGATCCGAGCGGCCCGCCACGCCGTCCACGATCTCGGACCCCAGGCGTCCATGGGCGACATCGCCACGCATGCCGGAACCTCCAAGAGCGTCTTCTACCGGTACTTCGGGGACAAGAACGGTTTGCAGGCCGCCGTGGGCGAACGCGCCATCGATTTCATGGAACGTGAGCTGCTGGCCGCCGCGGAGACCTCGGACAACGCCCTGGAGGGGTTGTACGCGATGGTCTCCGTGTACCTCAGGCTGGCCGAGTCCTCGCCCCATGTCTATGCCTTCTCGACGCGACTGCCGCCGGAGGCTTCCGAGGCCACTGAGGGGTCCACCTCTTCCGGCCCGTCCGGTAGCCCCGGCGGCCCCAGCGCCTCTGGTGGGCAGCCGGCCGCCATGGCGGACTTCTTCGAGCGGATCGCCGCCGTGATGGATGTGCACTTCCGCGAGTACCTGCGTCAGCAGGGCCGCCAGCCCTCCGCGGCCTCCGCCACCTGGTACTGGCCGCGGGCCGCCATCGGCATGGTCCGCTCGGCCGGCGAATCCTGGTTGTCCACCCCGTCCGGCGCCGATCGGCCGGATGCAGGCCGGCTGGCCCGCAAGATCACCGCGTGGCTCACGGTCGGCCTGTCCGGCACCTATGCCGCTGTCGATCTGCCTGATCACCGTGTATGACCCGTACGACCCACGTCCCCCGAAACGTCCACTCCCGAACAGGAGCAGTCATGACCACCACCTCTGATTCCAGCACCACCGCGGTACCGGCCGGAGCCGTGCCACCCACCCAGGCGGATCCGGACACCGGGCCGCAGGGCGCCTTCAGCGCCATCTCCGCGGCGGAGCCCGGCGGACTGGACCTGGACGCCGTCCAGCAGCTGCTGCTCGGACGGTGGGCCGCGGACCGGCTGGAGGGGCGGGAGAACGTCAAGGACCCGGACCTGCACAAGATCGAGAACCTCACCATGGAAGACCACCGTGAACGGGTGCTCGGTCAGCTGCGCATCCTCGCAGACCGTGGCCAGGTGAACAAGGCGTTCCCCCGGCGCCTCGGCGGCAGCGACAACCACGGCGGGAACATCGCCACGTTCGCGGAACTGGTCAGTGCCGACCCGTCGCTCCAGATCAAGGCCGGGGTGCAGTGGGGCCTGTTCGGCTCCGCCATCCTGCACCTGGGCACGGAGGAGCACCACGAGCGCCTCCTGCCCGCCGTCATGAGCCTGGAGGTGCCGGGAGCCTTCGCCATGACGGAGATCGGCCACGGTTCGGACGTCTCCTCGCTGGCGACCACCGCGACGTACGTCCCGGATACCGACGAGTTCGAGATCCACACGCCCTTCAAGGCGGCCTGGAAGGAGTTCCTGGGCAACGCAGCCCTCCACGGCAAGGCCGCGGTGGTCTTCGCCCAGCTGATCACCCGCGGCGTCAACCACGGGGTGCACGCCTTCTACGTCCCGCTCCGTGATGAGTCCGGCGACTTCCTGCCGGGTGTCGGCGGCGAGGACGACGGGTACAAGGGCGGGCTCAACGGCATCGACAACGGCCGGCTGCACTTCGACCACGTACGCATCCCTCGCACCAACCTGCTGAACCGCTACGGTTCCGTGGACGAGAAGGGCGGCTACTCCTCGGACATCGCCTCCCCCGGCCGCCGGTTCTTCACCATGATCGGCACCCTGGTCCAGGGCAGGGTCTCCCTCGCCCTGTCCGGTGCCTCCGCCTCCGCCCTGGCACTGACCGGTGCCATCACCTACGGCAATCAGCGCCGGCAGTTCAACGCGACCTCGGACACGCATGAGGAGGTGCTGATGGACTACCAGCTCCACCAGCGCCGCCTGATCGATCGCCTCGCCCGGACCTATGCCGACACCTTCGCCGCCAACGAGTTGCTGGAGAAGTTCGACGCCGTGTTCTCCGGGGAGTCGGACACCGACGAGGACCGGCAGGAACTCGAGACCCTGGCCGCGGCCATCAAGCCACTGGCGACGTGGAACGCACTGGACACGCTGCAAGAGGCCCGCGAGGCCTGTGGTGGTGCGGGATACATGGCCAAGAACCGCTTCGCCTCGCTGCGCCACGACCTGGACATCTTCGTGACCTTCGAGGGAGACAACAACGTGTTGCTCCAGCTGGTCGGCAAGCGACTGCTGTCCGACTACTCCAAGGACCTGACCAACCTCTCCATCGGAGCCCTGTCCCGCTACGTCCGGGGCCAGGCCACCGAGGCCGTCGTGTATCGGTCCGGCCTGCGCCGCGTGGTGCAGTCCGTGCAGGACGCGGGCTCGGAGCGCAAGAGTGCCAGCTGGTTCAAGGATGCCGAGGTCCAGAGGGCCCTGCTCGAGGACCGGGTGCGGACCAAGACCGGGGCCGTCGCCCAGGCCCTGATGCCGGTGGCCCGGAAGTCCCAGGCCGAACAGGCCGCCACCTTCAACCTGCACCAGGCAGACCTGATCGATGCCGCCCGCAATCACGGCGAGTTGCTCGAATGGGAGGCGTTCACGCGGGCGATCGAGCAGATCGAGGACGATCACACCCGCCAGGTCATGACCTGGATGCGCAACCTCTTCGCCTTGCGCGTGATCGAGGACGACCTGGGCTGGTTCCTGGAGACCGGCCGGATCTCCCCGCAACGTGCACGCACCCTGCGCACCTACATCAACCGTCTGGCGGCCCGCCTGCGTCCGCACGCGCAGACCCTGGTCGATGCCTTCGGCTACGAGCAGGAGCATCTGCGGATGGACATCGCCACCGGGGACGAGGCGCGGCGCCAGGACGAGGCCGCTGAGCACTACCGCAAGCTGCGTGCCTCGGCGGACGCCCCCATCCACGAGAAGGTCCTGCACCAGCGGGAGAAGAACGCGGCCAAGGGCAGAAACGGCAGAAACCAGGACCGGAAATAGGTGGGAGCAACAGGTAGGCCAGAGCGGAAGGTCGTCCGGCCGGCCCATCGGTGGCCCGGTACACGGAGTACCCCCTAGGCTCGGAGGCATCTGCAGGACAAGCCAAGGGAGACAGTCGTGACCGGACCAGGGGCCGCATCCCGGAGACCTGAACGCACCACCGTGGTGGTGGCCACCCGCAACCGCCGTGACGAGCTCCTGGCCTACCTCGGCCACCATGAGGCGCCCGTGATCGTGGTGGACAACGCCTCCACGGACGGTTCGCCGGAGGCCATCGAGTCCGCCTTTCCGAGTGTGCGGGTGGTACGGCTGCCGCGGAACCGCGGTGCGGAGGCCCGAACCGTGGGTGCCCGGTTGGCGGAGACGGAATTCGTCGCCTTCGCCGATGACGACTCCTGGTGGTCGCCCGGTGCCCTGCGGCGCGGCGAGGAGCTCTTCGCGGACCACCCGCGATTGGGGCTGCTGGCCGCTTCCATCGCGGTGGGTCCGGACGAGGTGCCGGACCCCATCAATGCGGTGCTTGCCGACTCCCCCCTGGGGTCGGCCTCGACCGGATCGGGGCCTCGGCTCCTGGGCTTCGTGGCCTGTGCCGCCATGGTGCGCCGATCGGCGTTCCTTCAGGTGGGCGGGTTCGACCCCGTGGTCCGCTTCCCCGGCGAGGAGGAGCGGGTGGCCCTGGACCTGTCCGCTGCCGGCTGGGAGCTCGCCCATGCCCCGGAGCTGTGGGTGCACCACCATCCCTCGAGCCTGAGGGAGCCGAACGAGACCCGCCAGCGGGAACTGCTCCGCAGCCGGCTGCTGACCACGGTGATGCGCCGGCCCTGGGCGGCCGTGGGACACGAACTCCGCTCGACGGCGACAGCCGGGTCCAGGGGGCGACGCGCGCTGGCCTCCGCCCTCCCGAGGATCCCGGCCGCGGTGCGCCGCCGCCAACCGGTCCCCGTCACCGTCGAGGCCGACCTCGCGCGGTTGCGCCCCCAGGTGATGGTGTCCGCCACGCCGGCACCGCCGCCCGGCGCACCGGGTGCCTTCCACCCACGGCTGTCCGTGGTGATGATCACCTACAACCGCCGGGCGGAGGCGTTGCAGTCGCTGGAACGCTTGACGTCCCTGCCGGAGCGGCCCCGCGTGGTCGTCGTGGACAACGGGTCCGCGGACGGCACGGCCGCGGCCATCCGCGAGCGGTACACGGGCGACCCGCAGGTCGTGCTGGTCGCCAGCCCGGACAACCTGGGAGCCGTGGGACGCAACCTGGCCATGGAGCAGGTCACCACCGAGTTCGTGGCGTTCTGCGACGACGACACGTGGTGGGAGCCGGGCGCCCTGGACCTGGCCGTGGCGGCGCTGTCCGACCATCCCCTCCTGGGCGTGGTCACCGGCCGGATCCTCGTGGAGCCCGGCGGCCGGGAGGATCCCATCAACGCGGAGCTGCTGCATTCGCCCGTGTCCGGCCCGGAGTGGCTCCCGGGCCCGGCGCTCGGCAGCTTTCTGGCCGGGGCCTCGGTGATGCGCACGGCGGCCTTCCGCGACGTCGGCGGGTTCAGTCCGCGGCTCTGGCTCGGCGGCGAGGAGGAGCTGATGGCGGCGGACCTCGCCACGGCGGGCTGGGAACTGTGTCACCTGCCCGAGGTGCTGGTGCACCACCAGGCGTCGACGGTCCGCGACCCGCACCTGCGCCGGCGCCACGGCCTGCGCAACACCCTCTGGTTCATCTGGTTGCGCCGCCCGGTGGGCGCCGCAGTACGTCGAACCCGTGACGTGCTCAGCACGGCGCCGCGGGACCGCACCACCGCCGCCGGCGTCACCGACGCCCTGGCCGGCGCCGGCTGGGTGCTGCGCGAACGCCGGGTGCTGCCCCCGCGCGTCGAGCAGCGCTTCCTCGCACTGGAGGACTCCCAGCGCCACAGCAAGGCCCGTCAGTACGTCAGCTGAACCGGCCGCCGTCGTCCCGGCTGTGGGACGACAGCGCCCTTCAGCCCACGGTCAGTCCTGGCGGGTGGCCGCCTCAAGGCTGTCCTCGTTGACCGCCGTGCGGAACCACTCCACGGTGCGCGCGAGCCCCTCGGTCCAGGGCACCTCCGGGGTCCAGTCCAGCTCGTGGGAGGCCAGGGACGTGTCCGGACGGCGGACCATGGGATCGTCCACCGGGCGGTCGATGAACTCGATCGGCGAGTCGGATCCGGTGGCGGCCACGACGTCTCGGGCGATCTGCAGCACCGAGAGCTCGTGGGGGTTGCCGATGTTCATCGGCCCGGAATGGTTGCTCCATGCCAGGGCCAGGATCCCGCGCACCAGGTCGGAGACGTAGCAGACCGAGCGCGTCTGGTCGCCGTCACCCGTGACGGTCAACGGCTCGCCCGCCAGCGCCTGCCGGATGAAGGTGGGGATCGCCCGGCCGTCGTAGGGGCGCATCCGCGGGCCGAAGGTGTTGAAGATCCGGACGATGCCCGTGTCCACCGCGTGCTGCCCCCGGTAGGCCACCGTCATGGCCTCGGCGAAGCGCTTGGCCTCGTCATACACCCCGCGTGGCCCCACCGGGTTGACGTGTCCCCAGTAGTCCTCGGACTGGGGATGCACCTGCGGATCCCCGTAGACCTCCGAGGTGGAGGCGAGGATGAACCGGGCACCCTTGTCCTTGGCCAGACCCAGAGCGTGCAGGGTGCCGATCGAGCCGACCTTGAGGGTGTGGATGGGCAGCTTCAAATAGTCGATCGGGGAGGCCGGTGAGGCGAAGTGCAGCACGAGGTCCACCTCGCCGGGGACATGGATGTAGTCCGTGACGTCGCACTGGACCAGCCGGAAGCCGGGATCGCCGATCAGGTGCTCGATGTTGACGGCATTGCCGGTGAGGAAGTTGTCCAGGCAGACCACCTCGACCTCGCGCCGCCGCAACTCGGTGCACAGGTGGCTGCCGAGGAAGCCCGCGCCTCCGGTGACGACGGCGCGGCGGATCGGGCGGCGGCGTCCGGCTCCCGTTTCGTTCTGGCGGTTCTCAGGGTTCACGATGGATCCTTTCGAGGGACGGGGACAGAGACGGGTAAGGGGTGGAGGAGGACGCCGGCGGCGTCCAACACCTCATCGACGGAGATCTGGTCCAGCAGCGGGTCGAGGGTGTCGCCGTGCGGGTCGCCCCATGAGCCGGCGTCGGGGTCGCCGTGCCAGAGGACGGTGTGGAGGTCCGGGTCGATCGCCGGCCCCCACCGTGCCGGGGGTACCGGGCCGAACAGCACCACGGAGGGAACGGACCACCCCGTGGCCAGGTGGGCGACCCCGGTGTCCGCGCTCAGGACGAGTGCGGCATCACGCACCATCGCGGAGAGCTCACCCAGTCCGTGGCCACCCGTGTGATCCTCGACGCCGGCCAGTCCAGTGGCCACGGCGTGGCCCAGGCCGGCCTCGGCGGTCGATCCGGTGACCAAGACCCGGTGTCCGTCGGCGGTCAGCGCGGCGGTCACCTGGCGCCAGCGCTCCACCGGCCAGTGCCGAGAGGCCGAGGCCGCCCCCGGGTGCACCAGAACCGGCCCGGGCGCGGCCCGGTCCTGGCGCTGCTCATCAGCGGCCGCCCGAGGCCGCAGCCGCAGGTCCTCGCGGGAGCACTCGCCCCCGGCCTGCCGCACCACGCGGCACCAGCGGTCCACCTCGTGTTCGTCGGCACGCCAATCCGGCCCGGCGTGCCCTGCCTCCGAGGCGCCGTAGGCGATGAGCCGCGCGGGTTGTGCCTGCTGCAGCAGTCGGTGGCTGGCGGGGCCCCGGCCGTGCAGGTTCACGGCCACCGATCCGGGCCTGCACTCCGGCAGCGGAACCAGTCCGGGAAGCGGGAGCACCTCGTCCACGATGCCCAGGTCCCGGAGCAACCGACCGGTCGCGGCGGGGCCCGCCAGCACGAGCCTTCGGTCCGGGAACCGTCGGCGCACCCCGCGCAGGGCGGCGACGCCGGTCAAGGCGTCGCCCAAGCCCAGGGCGCGGAGCACGAGGACGTCATCCGGGCCCGGCGTCACCGGGGCGGCACCGTCCGGTCCCGACTGTTCTGCGCCCGATGCGCGGCCTGGAAGACGGCGCATCGCCCCGCCGTGCCCGGCGGCGAGCCAGGCGGCCGTGTAGGGCTCGGGGGCCTCAGTGGGCATCCACGTTCCCGGCGGTGATGCGATCCACGATGCCGGTGGTGGAGTGGCCGGGCAGGTAGGACAGCACCTCGACGCGTCCGCCCCAGCTGCGGACCAGCGGCGCCTCGGGGAGCAGGTCCGCGGTGTAGTCCCCGCCCTTGACCCAGATGTCCGGGCGCAGCCGGTCCAGGGCGGTGCGGGGGTCGTCCTCGTCGAAGACAAGGACGCCGTCGACATCACGCAGTCCCATGAGCAGCGCCGCCCGGTCCTGCTGGCCCACCACCGGCCGGCTCGGACCCTTGAGGCGGCTGACCGAGTCGTCGGAGTTGAGCAGGACCACCAGCACGTCACCCAGGTCGCGGGCCCGGCGCAGCGTCTCCAGGTGGCCGGGGTGCAGCACGTCGAAGCATCCACCGGTGGCGACCACGGTGCCACCACGGGCCCGGGTCGCGGCCACGGCGTGGATGGCCGCCTCCTGCGGGTCCTGGGCGTGCGGGCGGTGCGGAGAGCGCCGGGCGGCCGCGGGACCGCCCGGACCGATACGCCCGTCCCGGAAGGCGGCGGCACCGCCTGCCTCCACCCATTGGGCGGCGGCCGCGACGGCTGCCTCGACCGAGCTGAGCACCGATCCGCCGGCGGCCAGCTGGACGGCGACGGCGGCCGCGAACCGGTCCCCGGCACCACAGGGATCGGAGGAGTCCACCGGCACGGTCGGCAGGAGCTCGGCGGTGCCGGAGGTGGCGAGGAACGCCCCGCAGGCGCCGGCGGTCACCGCGACGGAACGGGCGCCCCAGCCCACGCGCAGGGCCTCCGCCAGGCTGTCGTCCGGGACCTCGGCCGCTGTCTCGTGCGGTGTGGCCCGCCCCGTGCCCAGCCGGCCCAACGCCGCGCGAGCCTCGGCCAGGTTGGGGGTCACCACGGTGCACCCCGGCACCGGGTCACCGCCGCGAGGATGCGGGTCCCAGACCATCGGCACGCGGGCGGCTGTCTCGGTGAGGGCCCGGCGTACGGACTCGTCCCGGGTGATGCCGCCGCCGTAGTCGGAGACCAGGATCACGTCGGCGTCGCCCAGCACGGCGGCGAGGGCACCGGCGTCGACGTCCAGCGGCGTGCCCGGCCCGCCGTCGTCGATGCGCACGAGGGTCTGTCCCGCGCTACGGACCCGGGTCTTGGTCCGGGTGGCGCCGTCATGGCCCAGGGCGTGGATGTCGATACCGGCCAGTTCCGCGCGCAGTTCGGTCGCGGCGTCGTCCTCGGCCAGCGGGGCCACCAGCACCACGGTGGGCGGCTGGCCGGGCAGGCCGCCGGCCCGACCGGCGCACAACAGCGCGGCCAGGCCCGCACCGCCCGGACTGGCGTGGATGTGCCGGACGTCCACCACGGGGACCGGGGCGTCCGGGCTCAGTCGCTCGGAGCTGCCCGTGATGTCACGGTCCAGCAACACATCCCCCACCACGACGATCCGCGCACTCATGGCGTGTCCTCCCTGTCTGTCCTGTGGGTTCCCGGAACGGTCGCCGGGCCCGGTTGGCAACGGTTGAATCCTTCGTCCATCACAGCACACAGTGCGTGCAGCAGGACCAGGTGTGCCTCCTGGACCACCGAGGTGGACCGGCCCGGCACGCAGACGGCCTCGTCGGCGAGGTCGGCCAGCGGGTTGGGCCCCGGACCGGTCAAGGCCCACACCAGTATCCCGGCCTGCCGGGCACGGCGCGCCGCCTCCAGCACGTTGGGGCTGGATCCGCTCGTGGAGAGCAGCACCAGCACGTCGCCCGGACGCCCGTGTGCCTGGACCTGACGGGCGAACACCTCGTCGGCTCCGTAGTCGTTGACGATCGCGGTGAGGGATGAGGTCTCCGCCGAGAGGCAGACGGCCGCCAGGGGGCGACGCTCGCCCTGGAAGCGGCCGACCAGCTCGGCGGTGAAGTGCTGGGCCTCGGCCGCGCTGCCGCCGTTGCCGGCGGCCAGCACGCGTCCCCCGCCGGCCAGGAGCTCGGACAGGCGGCGTCCCCAACGGTCCAGCAACTCGGCGTCATCCTCGAGGGTGGTCAGCGCCCGGTCCAGTTCTTCCCGGTGCTCGGCCAGCAGCCGGCGGGTGGCCTCGGGCCGGCTCGGGTGCGTCTGCCCGTACCCGGCCAGGGCCTCGCGGTATGCCTTCTCGGTGAGCTCGGCCACCCGCTCCCAGCTGAACAGCCGCTGCACCCGTTCGCGTCCGGCCCGGCCCATGCAGGCGGCCAGTTCCGGGTCCTCGGTGAGGCGGCGGATGGCCGTGGCCGTGGCGTCCACGTCCCGGGGCGGGACGAGCAGCCCGGTGGTGCCGTCGTCGATGCTGTCCAGCAGGCCCCCCACGGCCGAGCCGACCACGGGACGGCCACAGGCCATGGCCTCCAGCGGCACGATGCCGAAGGGCTCGTACCACGGGGTGCAGGTGACGATGTCGGCGGAGGCCAGCAGTCGGGCGGCCTCGTCGCGGCCGACCCGGCCGGTCAGGGTGAGCCGGTCCGCGACTCCGTACTCCTCGGCCAACGCCAGCAGGCGGCGGGCCTCGGGGTCCTCATTGAGCACGGCGCGGTCCGGTCCGCCGGCCACGGTCAGGCACGCTCGGGGAACCTGGGCGAGGGCGCGCACGACGACGTCCACGCCCTTGCGCTCGACCATCCGGCCCAGCGCCACGAGACGCACCGGGTCGCCGGCCGCGCGTCGGGGACCGGCATCCACGGGCGGGGCGAAGGCCCCGGCGTCCACGCCGCAGGGCACGATGCGGATCCGGTCCGGGTCGGCGCCGAGGCCCATGAGCTCGTCCACCTCGTCGCGACAGGTGGCCAGGACCAGCTCGTTCTGCCCCACGAGGCGGGCCTCGATCCCGAGCCGGTCGGCCGGGCTGGTGTCCGCGAGTCCCTGGTGCCGGCGCTTGACCGAGCCCAGGGCATGGAAGGTCTGGACGGCCGGGATGCGGGCGGCCTCCGCGGCCGTGGTCGCGGCCATCCCGGACATCCAGAAGTGTGCGTGGACGAGGTCCGGGACGCCGTCCCGGCGCCACTGGGCGGACATCCAGCGGGCGAACTCGTCCATGTGCGGCGCGAGCTCGTCCTTGGGCAGCTGCTCGGCCGGACCAGCGGGGACGTGCACCACGGTCACGCCGGGTGCGGCCTCCACCTGCTCGGGCAGGGACTCGTCGTCGAGCCGGGTGTAGACCCGGACCCGGTGGCCGCGGCGACCCAGTCCGGTGGCCAAGGCAGCCACGAAGACGTTCTGGCCGCCGGCGTCCACGCCGCCGAGGGCGGCCAGGGGTGAGGCGTGCTCGGACACCAGCGCGATGTCCAGGGACTGGGTGTCCAGCGGCTCGTTGTCCCTCCGGTCGGCGCTCATGCGACCACCCGCCCGATCAGTGCGTCCCAATCGGCCAGGAACCTCTCGAGTCCGTACCGGTCCAGCGCGTGGGCACGCGCCGCGGTACCGGACCGTGCCGCGAGCTCCGGGTCCTGAAGCCACTGCCGGCCACGGTGCGCCAATTCGCCGAGGTCGTTGCTGAGCAGGCCGGCGGCGGGCGGCACGGCCCGCGGCGCCTCGGTGGTGGACAGGGCCAACACGGGCATGCCGAGCGTCATGGCCTCGAGCAGGGCCAGCCCCAGGCTGGTCCACCGGTACGGGTGGAAGTAGACGCGGTGTGCGGCCAGGGCCCGGTGCAGCTCGGATTGCCGGAAGTTCTCATGCAGGCTGCCCGCGAGCCAGGGGGCCACCTCGGCCAGGGGGTCCATGCCCATGCCGTAGACCTCCACGGGCAGGTCCCGGGACAGCTGCAGCACCAGGTCGGTGCCCGCCACGCGGGTGCGGCGCACGGGCTCGTTCACCACGACGGCCAGGGAGGCCTGCTCGCCCGTGTACAGGTGGCCGGGATCGGGAACGCCGTGCTCGATCACCTGGGTGCGGGCCGTACCGGTGTCCCACATGATGCGGTTGAAGCGGGTGACGTGCACGACCGGGACGGCATCCTGGTCGGCATAGGGGTGGCCGGAGCCCATCGCGGTCCCGGTCGGGGCGTTGTGCTCCAGATACACGGCCGGGACGTCGATCCCCGCCCGCAAGCCCGTCCAGCTCTCCAGCAACTCCGCCTCGTGCGGCCGTTGCAGCACCACCAGGTCCGGCCGTTCACCGGCCAGCTGTGCGGCGGTCAGCTCCCGCGCCGAGGCGGGCCAGTCCCATGTCTGGGCCCGGCCGCGGCCGTCCGGTCCCCGGTCGTCGTCCACCGGCAGCAGGTAGTCGTGCTGTCCCTGGACGAACGCGGTCATCCAGGAGCCGTGCACGTGCCAGATCAGGATTCTCATCGGTCTCCTCGGGAGGTGCTCAGGGGTCCGGTGCCGGCCTCGTGGGCGGCCCGGACCGGATGGTCGGTGGGCTGGGTGAACTCGGCCACGGCGGCGACCACGTCGGCGCCGGAGACTCCACTCAGGCACGGGTGCCCGGGGACGGGGCAGTCACGGGCCCGGCTGTCCCGGCACGGGGCGTGCTGGTCACCGAGCAGACGGACCGGGACGCCGTAGGGTCGCCATCGCTCGGCCGGGACCACCGGCGAGAACAGGGAGACGACCGGTGTGCCGACGGCCGCCGAGAGATGGGCCGGACCGGTGTTGCCGACCACCGTGCAGTCGGCGGCCTCGAGGACGGCGGCCAGGCCGGCCAGGTCCGTGGCACCGGCCAGGTCCAGCACGGTGGCATCCGGGCAGTCCTGACGGGCCAGAGCCACCGTCTCGGCCGCCAGTTCGCGTTCGGCGGGCCCCCCGGTGACGACGACGGCGTGTCCGGAGGCGGCCAGGGCCGCCGCGATGGCCGCTGCGTGATCCGCCCGCAGTCCACGGGCTGGCACGGACGCGCCCGGGTGCAGGACCACATAGCCGCCCGAGCGCAGGTCGGCCGGCAGACGGTCGGGCGGTGGTGGCAGGGGGTGAAGCACGCGGAGACCTGGATGCTCCGGGCGGCTGGCGCCGGCCGCGACGGCGACGTCCAGGGCAGCCTCGACCTCGTGACCACCGCCCGGCGGGTCGGCGCGCTTCAACCGCACGTCCAACAACGACCCGGGGTAGTCCATGCTGGTGCCCACGATGTGTCCGATGCCGGCCATCCGTGCCAGCAGGGCCATCGGCAGGGGGCTCTGGTGGAAGGAGGTGAAGATCACCGCCCGGTCGTACCCGGTGGTGCGCAGCCGTTCGACCAGCTCCAGCGTGGTCTCCGTGTCCACCGCCGGTGGCCGGAAGCCGGACCACGGCGCGTCGAATTCCAGGACCGTGTGGACGCCCGGCAGCAACCGGGCCGCGGCGGCTCCGGACGGGGAGGCGAGCAGGTCCACCGTGCCGATGTCGGCCAGGGCCCGGATCGCAGGTCCGGTCAGCAGGACGTCGCCGTCGGAATCGAGTCGTACCGCGAGGATGCGCGTCATGTGGTGGATTGCTCACCGTCCTGGATGGGGGTCTGGGTCAGGGTGGGGGCCGGCTGCCGACCGGAGGACCAGTCGAGCACGAGCTCGACGGCGGTGGCCAGGTCCGGCGCGGTGACCGGGGCATCGGCGACCTCCTCGGCCCGAGTCACGTGGGTGGGCACCAGCACCGATCGGGCCCCGGCCGCCTGGGCGGCTTCGATGTCCGCGCCGATGTCCCCGATGAGCACGCATTCCTCGGGGCGTACGCCCAGGGCCTTCGCGGCGGCGAGGACCATGCCAGGCCGCGGCTTGCGGCAGGGACAGTTCTCCGCCGGTCCGTGGGGACAGACCTGCCAGGAGTCGAAGGGGCCGAGCAGCCGGTCGATCCGTTCGTTGACGGCATCCACCTGGTCCCGGGAGACCAGTCTGCGGGCGATCCCGGATTGGTTGGTGACGACGGCGGTGGCCAGACCGGCTGCGCGGACGCGGGCCAGGAGGTCCCGGGCGCCGTCGACGGGATCGACCTGGTCCGGGTCTCCGTTGTAGGGCACGTCGTGGACGAGGGTGCCGTCCCGGTCGAAGAGCACGGCGCGGGGGCGGACCGGCCAGGGGCCGGTGGCCCGGTGCTGCATCCAGCCGCGGAGGCGGTGCCGGACCGCGGTCGGCGGGATGGTCGCGCTGGTCAGGGCCATCCGGCGCAGTTCCGCGCTGAACTCGCGGTCGCCCGGGCGCGGGCCGGGGGCCAGTCTCCTGCCGAGGAAGCGCCCGTACAGGACAGTCCAGGCCAGGGCGCTGGCTCGCGCCAGGCGGCCGGCGCCGCGCGATCCGGCCATCCAGCCCACGGTGCCGATCGCCGCGGTGGCCGCGGCCGTCGTCGTGGCCACGTGCCAGCCGAAGGCCCCGGCGGGTGCCTGGGCCTGTTCACGCCAGTGCGGGCCGTGCAGCCGGCGCATCAAGGCGTTGTCGGCGTTGCCTGCCTGCACACGCTGGCTGACCCAGTCGTCCGCCGGGCGGACGGGGTGGAGGATGTGGCGGTGTCCGCGCACCAGCAGATAGCCGGCGAGGCGGACCCGCAGGGCCAGGTCGGCATCCTCTCGGTAGGCCCGCGGGAATCGCTCGTCCAGTCCCCCGACCTCCTCGAGCACTGACCGGCGGTAGGCCATGTCCGCGGTTGCCCAGTCGGCCTCCTCCAGTGATGCGGTGTTGCGCTCCCAGTCGGTGGGCGCTCGGTCCGCCGGCAGAGGAACCGTGATGCGGCCCTGGCTGGCGGCCACGTCGGGCGGGCAGTCGGCCAGGTCGGCGGCCAGGTCGCGAACCCACGTGGCGGGCAGCTCGACGTCGTCGTCCAGGAAGGCGATCCACTCCACGGAACGGTCGACGGCACGCCAGCCCCGGTTGCGCGCCGCTGCGGGACCGCGGCCGTAGCCGCGCACCACGCGCACGGGCTCGCCGTCCACCGTGGGCATCAGGGGGGTGAGCCGGGTGCCGGTCTCGGCCGGTTCGCGGCGGTCGTCCACCACGACGATCTCCACCGGGCCGGGATGGGCCGCGTCCGTGTTCAGGGCGGCCACGGTTTCCAGGAGCCGGTCCAGGGAGGGACGTCCGAGCGAGGGGATGACGAGGGCGTAGGGACTCTGCGCCGTCAGGCCGCTCATGCGAAGAACTCCGCCCGGCGGACCAGGTGCGGACCCAGGACCAGCGCGGCCACGGGCGCCGAACCGAACAGCTCAAGGGCGTCGCGGGGGTCGTCGACCATGGGTCGACCAGCCGTGTTGAGGCTGGTGTTGACCACCACCGGGACGCCGGTGCGTTCGTCGAAGGCGCGCAACAGGGCTGCGATGCCGGGGTTGTCCCGGTCGGAGACCGTCTGGATGCGGGCCGAGCCGTCCACGTGCGTGACGGTGGGGATGCGGTCACGCCATTCCGGCGCGACCTCGTGGGTGAAGAGCATGTAGGGACTGGGGATGGGACCGCCGCTGAAGATCTCGGCGGCGCGGTCCTCGAGCACCATCGGCGCCACCGGGCGGAACTGCTCCCGACCCTTGACGTCGTTGAGCCGCTCCAGGTTCTCGGCGTGCATCGGGTTCGCCAGCAGCGACCGGAACCCGAGGGCGCGGGGCCCGAATTCGCTGCGGCCGTCGAACCAGGCGATGACGCCGTTCTGTTCGAGGATGCCGGCCACCTCGGCGGCCAAGTCCTCGCGGGACCCGGGCGTGGTGAAGGACACCTGGGCCGTGGTGAGCCACTGGGCCAGCTCGTCATCGTCCCAGCTGCGCCCCAGGGCCGCCGTAGGCTCCGGTGCGGCGAGGTCACCGGCCCGCTGGGCCAGGGTCAGAGCCGCTCCCAGTGCCGTTCCGGAGTCCCCCGACGCCGGCTGGACCCAGACGTCGTCGAAGCCGGCCTCGCGCCAGATCCGGGAATTGGCCACGCAATTGAGGGCGGTGCCCCCGGCCATGGTCAGCACGCGCTGGCCGGTCTGCTCCCGCAGCCACCGGGCGAGGTCCACCAGGGTCTCCTCGACCACGCACTGGACGGAGGCCGCGAGGTCGGCGTGGGCGCCGCCCCAGGTGCCGTCGTCGATGCGCCGGGGGGCGAAACGTTCCCACTCCGGGGCACGCCCGGTGAAGCCGCCGTCCCCGGTGGCGTGGACGTATTCGCGGAGCTCGTCCACGAACCGCGGAGTCCCGTAGGAGGCCAAGGCCATGACCTTGAACTCGTCGGACGAGCGCAGGAAGCCAAGGTGGTCGGTCAGGGATTCGTAGACCAGGCCCAGGGAATCGGGCAGCTCCTGGCGGGCCAGGATGGTGAGCTCGCCGTCGACGTACTCGCCGGCCAGGTGGGAGTGGCCCTCTCCCCGGCCGTCGGACACGAGCACCGCACCGGTACGGTACGGGCCGGCGAGCCCGGAGGAGGCGGCGTGGGCGATGTGGTGCTGGACGTACGTGACCTTGGACGGGTCGAGGCCGGGCAGGGCTTCGGCGATGAATCCCGGGGCCCGGCGCACGTAGTCCAGACGGAGGTGGTCATAGGGATCGTCGGGGATGTCCACGGCGATCTCCGGGTCGAAGGAGTACGCCACCCCGTCCAGGTCCTCGGCGGTGATCCCGGCCTCGGCCAGCACCCAGCGCATGGACTGCTCGGGCAACTCCCATGCGGAGAACGGCACCGGCCGCTTTCCGTGCTTGCGGCGGGAGAACCTTTCCTCCTCCGCCGCCGCCACGACTCTGCCGTTGACCACCAAGGCGGCGGCCGGATCATGGAACGTTGCATTGATTCCCAAGTAGCGCACCCGGTCAGTCTTGCATAAGAATCCTGTGACGGAGGACACGGTTCGGAGGGCCCGTGTCAATCGCTCCGCAGGTGGTGGATGAGCTTGCTCAACCCTGCATTGACGGGGCCCTCGTCCCCCTCTCCGCGCCCGGATCCCATCCAGGACGCCCTCTGCCGGGCGAGGGTCCGACCCTCGGACAGGCACCACGCCAGCTGGTGGTCCAGGGCGGACACCGAGACTGCGGCGGCGGACAGGACGGCTGGCCAGCCCAGAGCACGCGCCTGGGCCGTCACCTTGCCGCCGCCCTCCACGGGGTCGAGGGCAAGGGCCGGGACTCCGGCCCGCAGTGCCAGGACCAGGCCGTGCATCCGCATGGTCACCACCGCGTCCAGGCGCCGGATCACCGACTGCAGCTGTTCCGGCGATGTCGGCAGGCGCCAGTCCCGCGGGTCCAGGCGCGTGTCCAGGTCCAGCCGGCCGGCGTCGACCCGGGACAGCCACGTCTGGAGCGTGTCCTTCACCGCGTCGTGCCGGCGCCGGGCACCGTACTCCCGCTGGCCGGCCGTCAGGAACACTCCCAGCACCGGCGGCAGGCGCGCCTCGGGTGTCATCGGTGCCACCGTGGCCAGGTCCGGCTGTGCAGGTGATCCCGGGCGGTCTCGGGCGAAGACCCGGTGGAACCCGGTCACGGCGGGATCGGCGGGATCGATGACGCTGACACCGATGGCGACCCGGGTGCAGTGGGCGAAACGTTCATGCAATTCCACCAGCGGCGTCCCTGTGGCTGGGCCGCAGGCGAAGACGAGGTGCGAGTAGAGGCCGGGTTCCGCATCATCCAGGAGGAGTCCGCCTGGCGGACACATGACGGGGCTCCAGGCCGTGTCGTGCCGGATCCCGGCCCCGGACAGGGCCTGCTCGACCGTCCGCATGGCCAGGACGTCTCCGGCGGTGGCCTCCCCGTGCAGGACGGACGGCCAGCCGGCCACGAGGACCCGCGCGTCGGTCACCGGAGGACGGACTCGTAGACGTCCAGGGTCCGATCGACGATGGCCACCCAGGAGAAATGGTCGATCGCCCGCTGCCGGCCGGCCCTGCCCATCCGCTCTGCCTCGGCGGGATCATCGAGCACGGCGGTGAGGGCGGCGGCGAATTCGGTGACGAAGCGTTCCTCGTCGAGCGGCGTCCCGGAGCCGTCGGCGCTCTGCTCGAGATCCACCAGAAGGCCCGTCTCGCCGTGCTGGACGACCTCGGGGATCCCGCCCACGGCGGAGGCGACCACGGCCGTTCCGCACGCCATGGCCTCGAGGTTGACGATGCCGAGCGGCTCGTAGACGGAGGGGCAGGCGAACACGGTGGCGTGGGACAGGATCTGCATGATGTCCACCCGGGGAAGCATGCCCTCGATGACCGTGACCCCGTCCCGAGTGGCCTTCAACTCGGCCACCAGGCCGGCCACCTCGGCGGCCAGTTCAGGGGTGTCGGCCGCTCCGGCGCAGAGGACGAGCTGGACCTCGGGGGCGAGCCGGGCCGCGGCCCGCAGGAGATAGGGCACGCCCTTCTGCCGGGTTACCCGGCCGACGAAGGCGACCATCGGACGCCCCGGATCGATGCCATGGCGCTCGAGGGTGCCGGCGTCGTGCTGGGGGGTCCACAGTTCGGTGTCGATGCCGTTGTGGACGACGCGGACCTTGTCCGGATCCACGTCCGGATAGGCAGCCAGGATGTCCCGCCGCATGCCCTCCGAGACCGCGATGACGGCTGCCGCCGAGGCGTAGGCGGTGGCTTCTGCCCAGGAGGACACGCGGTAGCCGCCTCCGAGTTGTTCGGCCTTCCAGGGCCGCAGTGGTTCCAGGGAGTGGGCGGAGAGGATATGCGGGACATCGTGGAGGAGACCGCCGAGATGGCCGGCCAGGTTCGCATACCAGGTGTGGGTGTGGATCAGGTCCGTGCCGGCCAGGTCCTGCAGGATGGCCAGGTCGGTGCCGAGGGTCTGGACGGCTGCGTTGGAGGCCTCCAGACCGCCGGGGACCCCGTAACTGGTCACGGCGGCTCCGTGAAAGTCGGGATCCCGCGCCTCCCCGAAGGCATGGACGCGTAGATCGACCCGGCTGGCCAGCACCCGGGACAGCTCGGCGACATGGACGCCGGCACCCCCATAGATGGCCGGAGGGAATTCCTTGGTCACGATGTCGATGCGCACGACATCAACGTAGTCGAGTACGGAGGACTCCCGTTAGTGTGAAGGCACGGACACTCCTCCAAGGGAACGGGACGCTACAGATGCCACAGAAGAAGGTGCTGGCGGTCGTACTGGCCGGCGGTGAAGGCAAGCGGTTGATGCCGCTGACAGCAGACCGGGCCAAACCCGCCGTTCCGTTCGCGGGCAGCTATCGGTTGATCGATTTCGCCCTCTCGAACCTGGTGAACTCCGGGTACCTGAGAATAGTGGTGCTGACACAGTACAAGTCGCACTCCCTGGACCGGCACATCTCCGAGACCTGGCGGATGTCCACCCTGCTGCGGAACTACGTGGCCTCGGTCCCGGCGCAGCAGCGCCGTGGCAAGGACTGGTTCCTCGGCAGCGCCAACGCCATCTATCAGTCGATGAACCTCATCCACGACGCGCGCCCGGACATCGTGGTGGTGATCGGGGCGGACCACGTCTACCGGATGGACTTCCAGCAGATGGTGGAGCAGCACATCGAGTCGGGGGTCTCGGCCACCGTCGCCGCCGTCCGGCAGCCGCTGGAGCTGGCGTCTTCCTTCGGGGTCATCGAGACCCAGCGGTCCGATCCGAACCTGATCGAGCGCTTCGTGGAGAAACCCGCGACGACCGAGGGGCTGGCCGACGACCCGACGCAGTTCCTGGCGTCCATGGGGAACTATGTCTTCACCGCCGATGCGCTGGTGGACGCCCTCAACGCGGACGCCGAAGCCGAGGACACGGACCATGACATGGGCGGAGACATCGTCCCGTGGTTCGTGGAGCAGAACGACTGCGGCGTCTACGACTTCACCACGAACGTGTTGCCCGAGGAGACCGACCGCACGCACTACTGGCGGGACGTCGGCACCCTGGACTCCTACTACGACGCGCACATGGACCTGGTCAAGCCCTGGCCGGACTTCAACCTGTACAACCCCGAGTGGCCCATCTTCACCCGCCAGTCCGTCTCTCCCCCGGCCAAGCTCGTGCGGTCGGCGACGAAGCGCCCGGGCACCGCGGTGGACTCCATCCTGTCCCAGGGCGTGGTGATCTCCGGCGGCACCGTGGCCCAGTCCGTGCTGTCCACGGACGTGCGGGTGCACAACGAGGCCTGGGTGGAGCAGTCCGTCCTGCTCGACGGCGTGGTGGTGGGCAAGGGCGCCAAGGTCCGCAATGCGATCCTGGACAAGAACGTGGTGGTCCCGGAGGGCGTGCAGATCGGCTTCGACCGAGCCGAGGACGAGGCGCGCGGCTTCACCGTCACCGAATCGGGCCTGACCGTGACCTCGAAGGGTCAATTCGTCCCGCCCCTGGACTGAACGGAGAGCCGAGCCAGCGGCGGGCTTGACGGCGCAGCCCACCCCGAACAAACTGAGCACCTTGTACCCATGGGAACAAGGTGCTCAGTTTGTACCGATGAGCTGACCGGTGGGCCGGGCAGAGCCGCCGGGGCGGCTCAGACTCACCCGCTCACCGGCTCAGGGCCAGGAGGGTTCCTCCGCGTGGGCAATGAACAACTCGCGTACCTCGCAGCCAGCAGGCTGGGACAGGGCGAACAGCACCGCTTGCGCCACGTTGGACGGGTCGTTGAGCTGGGAATCGTCCTGGGGCTTGTACTGTTCGGTCCGGTCGTCGAAGAACCGGGTCTTCATGCCCCCGGGGATGAGCTGGGTGACTCCGACCTCCCCCTTGAGTTCGGCGGCCAAGGCCTGCGTGAATCCGAGGACGCCGAACTTGGAGGCGCAGTAGGCGGTGGCGTCCGAGGCGCCCTTCAGGGCGAGCGTGGAGGCCACCGTGATGATGCGCCCGCGCGAGGCCTTGAGCGCCGGCAATGCCGCCCGGACGGTGGAAACGGTGCCGAAAAGGTTCACCCGGACCACCAGCTCCCAGTCCTCGATCGAGACGTCCTCGAGCCGGCCGCAGCGGTCGATCCCCGCGGCCGTGACCACGGCATCGAGCCCGCCCGCCTCCGCGGCCGCGCGTTCGACGGTTTCGGTCACCGCGGCGGTGTCCGTCACGTCCACTTCATAGGCGGTGACGCCGCTCAGCTGACTGATGTCCCGGTCCAGGACGATCGGCTGGCCGCCACTGGTCCGAACCGCCTCCACGACGGCAGCACCGAGACCGGAGCCACCACCGGTGATCAGGACTCGTCCGGGACCGGAGGGTTGAGAAACCATGCACTTTTCCTCTCATGGGGGTGGCCGCCGGAGCGACGGCCCGATTCCCCCACCGTAACGCCAGACCGTTAGGGTCGGAACATGACGAGCACATCGAGCCCACCAGCCGAGATGACGGTCCTGAGCCCCCACGACGGCACGCCCGTCGGCACGTTGCCCTGCGCGGGAGAGGAAGAGGTCCGCGGGGCCATCGCCACCGCCCGGGCGGCGGCCCCGGACTGGGCCCGCACCAGTCCCGAGGAGCGGGGCCGGCTGGTGCGCGCCGCAGCCGACGCGCTGGCCCAGCATGCGGAGGAGGTGGCCGCCCTCAACACCCGGGAGACCGGCAAGCTGGCGCATGAAGCACTCGGCGGCGTCCTGGCCGGGGTCGGGACCCTGCACCAGTATGCGGAACTCGGCCCGGTGCACCGTGGTCATGCCCTGCGCGGCGGCGCCCTGGCGTCCGACTACACCGTGGCCGAACCGCGCGGCGTCGTGGCCGCGATCACCCCCTGGAATGACCCGGTGGCCGTCGCCGCAGGCCTGCTGGGCGCCGCCCTCGTCACCGGCAACACCGTGGTGCACAAGCCCAGCGAACGCTGCCCGCACACCGGTGCCCGCCTCGGCGAGATCCTCGCGGCGGCCCTGCCCGACGGCGTGCTGGTCACCGTGACCGGCGGCCCGGAGACCGGACGGTTGCTGACCGACCAGGCTGACCTCGATGTCTTAGCCCACGTGGGCTCGACCGAGACCGGCCGCGCCATTGCCCGGGCCGCACTGGACACCGGGGCCCATGTGATCCGGGAGAACGGCGGCAACGACCCTCTCGTGGTGGATGACGACGTCGACCCGGCGTGGGCCGCCGAGCAGGCGGCGATCGGCGCGTTCACGAACGCGGGTCAGATCTGCACCTCCGTGGAACGCATCTACGTACACCGGGCCGTGGCGGAACCGTTCCTGCACGCGCTGGCCGCCGAGGCCCGTCAACGCAACCGTGAGGCCGCCCTGGCCCCGCTGGTGGACCGCCGGATGCGGGACGCGGTGCACGGTCACGTCCGGGCGGCGCTCCAGGACGGGGCCACCGCACTGGAGGGTGGAGAGGTTCCCGAGGGGGCCGGCTCGTTCTACCCCGCCACCGTCCTGCGGGACTGTACTGACGCCATGCAGGTGATGACCGAGGAGACCTTCGGTCCGGTCGCTCCGGTCAGAGTGGTGGACAGTTTCGCCGAAGGCCTTCACCTCGCGTCCCGGGATCGTTACGGCCTGGCGGCGACGGTCCTCACGGGCCGGATCGCCCACGCCCAGCGGGCCATCGCGGAGCTGCCGGCGGGCACCGTCAAGGTCAACAACGTCTTCGGCGGTGCTCCGGGCGGCGCGGCGCAGCCCCGGCGGGACAGCGGGGCGGGTTTCGGCTACGGACCGGAGCTGCTCGACGAGATGACCCAGGTGAAGGTCGTACACGTGGAGATGCCCTCGAGCCGCTGACGGCCAGCAGGCCAGGATGGCATCAGGGGCACCAGGACGAGTGACGACGCACCCCAGGGGCCTCGGCGATGCCGGCAGCGACGTCTCTCTGGAGCCTTCGACCACGATTTCGTGAAAGAGTGTTTGAATATCTCTCATGGTGACCGACAACACGCTGGACGCGCCCGTGGCTGACGCGCTCCCGACGTTCCTGGACCGCTCGAACCTGACCCGGGATGAGGCTTTCGCCCGGTCCACCGTGGTCAGCACTCGCGACTATGACGTCCACGTCGACCTGTCCACGGCCCTGGATCCCGCCGCCACCGGGTACCGTTCGACGACCACCCTCGCCTTCTCCTGCTCGGAGCCGGGAACGTGGACGTTCCTCGACTTCATCAACGACGGCGTGGAATCGGTGGTCCTCAACGGCCGGCCCCTGGATCCCGCACGGGTGGCCGGACGTGCGCGCATCCTGCTGGAGGACCTGGCCGCAGAGAACGAGGTCACCGTCATCGGCACGGCCCTCTATTCGACCTCGGGCGAGGGCCTGCACCGCTTCGTGGATCCCGCGGACGGGCAGACCTACCTGTATACCCAATACGAGCCGGCCGATGCCCGCCGGGTGTTCGCGAACTTCGAGCAACCCGACCTGAAGGCACGGTTCACCTTCCATCTGACCGGCCCCGGGCACTGGGTGCTGGCCTCGAACCAACCGGAGACCGCACGCCGGCCGGCGGTCGTGGCGGCAGACGGTCTCGCTGACGGTGCCGCAGTCGGTGTGGCACCCGCCCGCAATCTGGTGACCGTCGACTTCGCGCCCACCCCGCCGCTGTCCACGTACCTCACCACGCTGCTGGCCGGGCCGTACGCCACGTGGGCAGACCGCTGGGCCGGCCATCCGGCGTCGGGCGCCCCGGAGGTGCCCCTGGCCCTGTACTGCCGGGCCTCGATGGCCGACTCCCTGGACGCCGAACGGCTGTTCGCCACCACCCGGGCCGGACTCGACTTCTTCCATGACCTCTTCGGGGTCCCGTACCTGTGGGGCAAGTACGGGCAGGCCTTCGTGCCCGAGTACAACCTCGGCGCCATGGAGAACCCGGGGCTGGTGACCTTCACCGAGGACTACGTCTTCACCTCACAGGCCACCGCGGCGCAGTACGAGGCCCGGGCCACCACGATCATGCACGAGATGGCCCACATGTGGTTCGGCGACCTCGTGACCATGCGCTGGTGGGACGACCTGTGGCTCAAGGAGTCGTTCGCGGACTACTTGGGCACCCTCGCCGTCGCCGAGGCCACGGAGTTCACCGGGGCCTGGACCACCTTCGCCAACCGGCGCAAGGGCTGGGCCTACGTTCAGGACCAATACCCGACCACCCACCCGATCGTGGCCGACATCACCGACCTCGAGGCCGCCCGGCAGAACTTCGACGGCATCACCTACGCCAAGGGCGCCTCCGTGCTCAAGCAGCTGGTGGCCTTCGTGGGCCGGGACGCCTTCATGACGGCCTCCCGCCAGTACTTCGCCCGGCATGCCTGGGGCAACGCCTCCCTCGCCGACTTCGTGGACGCCCTCGCGGGGGCCTCCGGTCGGGACCTGTCGGAGTGGGTGGACACCTGGCTTCACACCCGTGGAGTCCCGGAGCTGAGCGTGGAGGACGGACATCTCCACCACCGGGGCACGGACCCCGTGACCGGCGCGGAGGTGCTGCGACCGCACGTGCTGAAGGTAGGTCGGTACTCCCCCGACGACGTCGGGCGGCTCGTCCGCACCGGCACGGTGGACGTGGAGGTACGGTCCGGTCGAGCCGGAACCAGCACGCGTGTCGAGTTGCCGGTGTCCGGCGACTCGGAGGCGGTGCAGCTCATCCTCCCCAACGACGAGGACCTCACGTACGCCAAGATCCGGCTCGACGAGGCCTCGCTGCACGCGGTGCTCCGCTATCCCGTCGAGAACGACCTGGCCTGCGCCACCGTGTGGGCCGCGCTGTGGAACATGACCCGGGACGCCGTCCTGCCCGCGGCCCAGTTCGTGGACGCCGTGTGCCGGCTCTCGGGACTGATGGCCGACGCCGGCCTGTACGGCCGGGTGCTCGAGCAGGCCCTGAGCGCCGTGTGCCGGTACGTCCCGCAGCCGGACCGGCCCGCGGTGCGGTCCCGCCTGGGGGCCGCGCTGGCCGACGCCCTGCAGACGACGGGCGCCGGCAGCGATCGGCAGCGGTCCGCAGTCCGTACCCTGGCCCGGCTGGTCCGCGGTGCTCGTGACGAGGGAGCCGCCGCAGCCGAGGAGCACCTCGTGGCGGTCCTGCAGGCTCTCGTGGCCTCCGGCCCGGAGGCGGCGCGGGACCGTGCCGTGGTGGCACCGGGGCTGGACGTGGACGCGGAGGTCCGCTGGGCGGCCTGGCAGGGGCTGGCCGCCCTCGGGCTGGCCGCGCAGGACGAACTGGACGCGGCACTCCAGGCCGACGTCACCGCGGCCAACGCCGTCCGGCACCGGATGGCGTCCGCGGCGATTCCCGAGGCGTCCGTGCGCCGGGCGGCCTGGGAGGCCGTGATGACGGGCCGCACGGCGGACGGCCAGACGTTGTCCAACGACCACCTCTCGGCCACGGCAGCCGGTTTCACCGCGTCCCGCCCGGACCTGGCGGCACCGTTCACCGGACGGTTCTGGCCGGAGCTGGAAGCCATCTGGTCCAATCGGTCCAACGGCCTGGCCTCCCGGACCATCACCGGGCTGTTCCCCTCGGCGCAGGACGCCCTCCCGGGCGCGGCCGACGACCAGGAGCGCCACCCCGTGGTGCTGGCGGCGCACGACTGGCTGCAGGCCCATCCGGACTCCCCGCGGGCCCTGCGCCGGCTCGTCATCGAGGAGACGGACGACGTGCTGCGGGCGCTGCGGGCGCAGGCAGCAGGCCGGCCCTGAGCCAGCCGCGGGACTCCGGGACTACGGCACCCGGGCCGTCCAGGCCGGCGTCGTGAACTTCGCGGTGGCCAAGGCCTCGGCGCGAGAGATCTCGTCCTCGGTGAGGTGCGTCCGGGAGGCCCCATAGCGGTCGGTGAACGTGGACATCATGGTCTCCCAGATCTCCGGGCGCGTCAGGCCGGTCTGTCGTCGCAGCGGGTCGACCCGCTTCTTGGCGGAGCGGATGCCCTTGTCCCGGATCTTCTCCCGGCCGATGCGCAGGACCTCGGTCATCTTGTCCGCGTCGATGTCATAGCTCATGGTGACGTGGTGCAGCAGTCCCCCGCTGGCCAGCCGCTTCTGCGCGGCGCCACCGATCTTGCCCTCCGGCGTGGCGATGTCGTTCAGCGGCTGATAGAACGCCTCCACGCCGGTCCTGGCGAGGGCGTCCATGGCCCAGGCGTCGAGGAACGGGTAGGAGTCCGCGAAGCTCATCCCATCCACGAGGGACTGCGGCAGGTAGAGCGAGTAGGTGACACAGTTGTCCGCCTCCATGAACATGGCCCCGCCGCCGGAGATGCGGCGCGCGACCGTGATCCCGTGCCGCTCGACGCCCTCCGGATCCACCTCATTGGCCAGGGACTGGAACGATCCGATGACGACCGCCGGCTCCGTCCACTGCCACAGCCGCAGCGCAGGCCGGCGCCGGCCCGCGGCCACGTCCTCGGTGAGGATCTGGTCCAGCGCCACCTGGGTGGTGATGGGCAGCGGCTGCGGCACGAGGATCTCCCACTCATGGTCCTCCCACGTGGTCGCGTGACCCAGGGCACGGCGCACTGCCGTGGCCACGGCGGCCGGATCGAAGCCGAACATCACCGTCTCGGGCCCGACGGCGGCGCGCACCGTCTCGGCGATGGTCCCGTGGGGTGCGTTGAGGTCCAGCCCCAGGAGCGAGTGGTTGATGTCCTGCAGGGCCTCGTCCGGCTCGAGGAAGAAGTCCCCGTTGATGCTGGCCGTGGCGACGGCCCCGTCGGAGACCGTCAGGTCCGCGATGACCAGCTTGCCGCCGGCGACTTTGTACTCGCCATGGTGGGAGGATCCGAGAGGGGTGTTCATGATTCCATCTTCACACCTCACGTTCCGGGGAGCTGACGCGTCTACTGTGTGATGACGATGACAGAACCGTTCGAACAGGCCGTCCAGCGGCACGGGGCCACCGTATTGCGGGTGTGCCGAGCCGTGCTGGGTCCCGGCCCTGACGCTGACGATGCGTGGCAGGAGACCTTCCTGGCAGCGCTGCGGCAGTGGCCGGACCTGGCGCCGGGGACGAACATGGAGGCGTGGCTCGTGCGCGTGGCCGGCCGCAAGGCGATCGACGTCCTCCGTGCCCGGGGCCGCGGTGCGGTGCCGATGGAGATCCTTCCCGAACGCCCGGCGGCGGACGGGTTGCCGGGCACCGGGACGGACGGGCTCTGGTCCGTGGTGGCGTCCCTCCCGGACCGTCAACGTCTGGCCGTGGCGTACCACTACCTCGGCGGGCTTCCCCATGCCGAGACGGCCGCGCTGATCGGCGGCAGTGTGGAAGCAGTCCGGCGCGCCTCCTCGGATGGCGTCCGGGCGCTGCGGCGGATTCTCGAGGAGGACGAGAGGACGCCGGTTCACACCGCATCGTCACTGACGACAGGACCCAGAGGACCACGATGATGACGAAGCCCATGACCACACCATCCACCGCGCCACCCGCGACTACTGCGCGCCCTCCCGAGCGGCCGGATCCGCTGGCAGGTACCGGAGGACTACAGGGGCGTTTCTCGGTGGCCGAGGCGGATCTGACGGCCCTGCGGGACCGGCTGTCCCATCGCGCTGACGAGGCAGAGCTGCTGGACCTGGCCTACCGCATCGTGGACAGCCCTGTGGGCCGGCTCCTGCTCGTGGCCGGCCCCCGCGGCCTGGTTCGCGTGGCCTTCGACAGCGAGGGCTTCTCACAGGTGCTGGCCGGGCTGTCCGAGAGGATCAGCCCCCGGTTGCTGCACGCCCCCTGGAAGCTGGACGCGGTGGCCCGCGAGCTCGAGGAGTACTTCACCGGACACCGCAGCCGTTTCGAGGTCCCCGTGGACTTCATCCTGTCCTCGGGGTTCCGGCTGGCCGTCCAACGAGAACTCCCCGGGATTGGCTACGGGGAGACCGCCACGTACCGGGAGCTCGCCGAACGGCTCGAGAACCCCAAGGCTGTCCGAGCGGTGGGTACCGCGTGTGCCACCAATCCGCTGCCCGTGGTGGTCCCCTGCCACCGGGTGCTGCGCTCGGACGGCAGCCTCGGCGGCTACCTCGGCGGCCTGGAGGCGAAGACCATTCTGCTGGAGCTTGAGAAGGAGAACGCCGCGGCATGAGTGACGAGACACGGACAGTGGACCTCACAACTGATGCTCGTGATGTGGGTCTGGTGGTCGGCGAGGACGGCCTGGCCCGGCCGGTATGGGCCTCCAAGGACCTGATGCTGCGCGAGTACTACGACGGGGAATGGGGTCTGCCGGTCCGGGACGAACGGGGCCTGTTCGAGCGACTGAGCCTGGAGTCCTTCCAGTCCGGCCTGTCCTGGGCCATCATCCTCCGCAAGCGACCGGCCTTCCGGCTGGCCTTCGCGGACTTCGACCCGGACGCGGTCGCCGCTTTCGACGACGGTGACGTGGAGCGCCTGCTCGGCGATGCCGGCATTGTGCGCAACCGGGCCAAGATCCTGGCCACGATCGGCAACGCCCGCGCGACGGTCGCCCTACGCGGCGAGGGAGGGCTGGCGGAGTTCATCTGGTCCTTCCAGCCGGAGACGACGCCACAGCCCCGTACCCTGGACGAGATCCCCAGCCGGTCCCCCGAGTCGGTCGCGGCCGCCAAGGCCCTGCGTTCCAAGGGGTTCTCCTTCGTCGGCCCCACCACTGTGTTCGCCCTGATGGAGGCCGTCGGCATCGTGGACACGCACCTGCTCGGCTCGCACCGTCGTGGCACCTCGGGGGTCTGGTCCGCTGGCTAGGATCGGGGCATGACCTCGCCGCTCGTCTCATCCTCACCGACCCCTGGTTCCCACCGTCCGAACAGTGGGCAGGGATTCCGCCGGTGGACGGCTCGCCTCGGCTGGGTCCTGGCCATGGTGGTTCCGGCTTGGCTGGCCGGTGGGCGCGTCCTCACGGACAGCACCGGGGACCTGACGCCCGTCTACGCGGCCACCCTGGCCCCGGTGCTGCTGGTCCTGTCCGTCGTCGCCCTCGCCGTGCCGGCGCGGCGTCCAGCGCGCTACCCCTCCGTCCGGGCCTGCACGATCATGCTGCTGTCCTGGGGGTGCGGGATCGCCCTCGGCTTCACCCTGCCGGATACCGGTGAGGGGGCGTCGTCCGTGTTGGGGGCCTGGGCGGGACCGGGAGCGGAGGGTGCCGCAGCGGCGTTGTCCAATCCCCTGGGGATCATCATGCTGTTCATGGCCATCATGGGGTGCGTGGTGTCCATCCGCCACAGCGCCCACGGCGAGGGCCACGGACGGTCGCGGGATTCGGACGAGGACGACGCGCAGGGCACCGGCTTCTTCCCCGTGCTGGACGTGTAGAAGCGCTTTGCTTGAGGTGCACCGGTCGGATCCCACTCCTTAAACACGAAACCGGGGCCGATCCGGACTCGTCCCCGAGGGGAGGTCCCAGATCGGCCCCGGTGTGCTGGGGCATCCAGTAGGCGGTAGGCCTTACTTCTTGCCGCCGAAGCCCTTGAAGCGGGCGTTGAAGCGCTCCACGCGGCCGGCGGTATCCATGATCCGCTGCTTGCCGGTGTAGAAGGGGTGCGAGGCCGCGGAGATTTCCACGTCGATCACCGGGTAGGTGTTGCCGTCTTCCCACTCCATCGTCTTCTGAGACGTGGT
Source organism: Citricoccus parietis (assembly GCF_042433045.1). NCBI lineage: Bacteria > Bacillati > Actinomycetota > Actinomycetes > Micrococcales > Micrococcaceae > Citricoccus > Citricoccus parietis. The sequence goes on from NZ_JBHLWH010000022.1 coordinate 74,775, forward strand.
GGTGGTGCGGGTCAGGACCTTCTCGCCGGAGGCCAGATCGTTGAAGATCACCAGCTGGTAATCGGGATGGATGTCAGTCTTCATGGAGAATCCTTCGGTGGCGCCACTGGATTTTGCCAGCGGCTGATGAGGAACGTGTGTGGGCGACCGCAGTACGGCCAGCTACCCACTATAACGCATGGGCCCTTGGAGAGTCATCCGACACCCGGCAGCGAAACTGGCCCAGGAGACGGCTGCCGCCTCACCATGAGCCCTTACCGTGTCGCGTAGAAGGCGATGGCCGAGGAGGCGGCGACGTTGAGCGAATCGACCTCGTTCATCATGGGAATGGTGACTCTCCTGTCGAGCCACCGCTCCGTCTCGGCTGCCAGCCCGTCACCCTCGTGGCCGAACACCAGGGCGAGTCTCCCGTGATCCTCGGCGACCAGGTCGTCCAGCGTGATGGCACCGTGCCCCAGGGTCATCCCCGCCACCGTGAAGCCGGCGTCCTTCAGCACCTCGATACCAGCTGGCCAGGGGTCGATGCGCGTCCACGGCACCTGGAACACGGCCCCCATCGAAACACGGACGGAGCGGCGGTAGAACGGGTCCGCGCAGAGCGGGGTCACCAGCACGGCGTCGATGCCGATCGCCGCGGCAGAACGGAAGATGGCACCGATATTGGTGTGGTCGGAGACGTTCTCCAGCACGGCGATGCGGCAGGCCCCGGTCAGCACCTCGTCGACCGTACGGGGCACTGGCCGCTCCATGGTGGCCAGGGCACCCCGGTGCAGGTGGAAGCCGGTGATCGATTCGAGCAGGGCGTCCGTGCCCGTGTAGACCGGGACGTCCGGATGGACGGCGAAGACATCGGCCATCGAGTCGAGATACCGGTGCGCCAGGAAGAAGGAGCGCGGCCGATGGCCTGCGTCCAGGGCCCGGCGGACCACCAGTGAGGACTCCGCGAGGTAGATTCCGTGGGCGGCGTCCTGCCGGCGGCGGAGGGCGGCATCGGTGAGGCCACTGAAGACCTCCACCCGGGGATCCGCGGGGTCGGTCACCTCGATGGCTCCGGTGGCCCCGCTCGCACTGAGGGACCCGTGGGGCTCACCCACCGGTCACCAAGGGCCATGCCAGGTTCACGAGGCCCGCCACGCCCACGACGACGATGACCACGCGGAGCCAGAACGGCTTGATGCGGCGGCCGATCTTGGCCCCGAGGGAGGCGCCGATCATGGAGGACACCGCGATCAGCAGCACAGCCCGCCAATCGATGCGGTCGAAGGCGAAGATCAGGTAGGACACGGCGGCGATGAGGTTCACCGCCAGGGACAGCCAGGTCTTGATGGCGTTCGCGTAGACGAGGGCCCCTGACAGGAACACCCCCATGATGCCCAGCAACAGGACACCCTGGGCGGCCACGAAATAACCACCGTAGATGCCCGCGGCGAAGATGAGTGCCCAGAGCACGGGAGACACCGGCCCCGTGGGGGTCTCCGGCTCCTCGATGTGGTCTGCGCCGGCCTTCCGCCGGCGGACCCACCGGGACAGGGCAGGTTGGAAGACCACGAAGCAGATGGCCACGGCGATGAGGATCGGGGCGGCGATCCCGAAGACCTCTTCCGGCAACACCATCAGAAGGAACGCTCCCACGAGGCCGCCGAGGAGGGAGGCGATCGTCAGGGCCGGCAGCACGGCCTTGGAGGCCGCCAACTCACGGCGGAAGCCGAAGACTCCGGAGACGCCCGCGGCCACCAGGCCCATGGCATTGGAGATCTGTGCGGTGACGGGCGGAAATCCCATCGCCACCAGCACGGGAAAGGTCACGAGGGTGCCGGAACCCACCACGGTGTTGATGGTGCCGGCCCAGAAACCTGCCAGCAGGATGACGATGACCTGCCACAGGTCCAGACCCATGACATCGAGGCCCAGTACGTCCACGCAGCTCTCCCCCGGGGCCGGTCAGCGGGCGACGGCCGTGTAGCGGCCGTCGACTCGCGTGACCTTGAGGGGCAGACCGAAAGCGGTCGAGAGATGGTCCTCGGTCAGCGTCTGCTCCAGGGGCCCCGCGGCCACCACCCGTCCTTGGCGCATGAGCAGCGCATGGGTGAATCCGGGCGGGACCTCCTCCACGTGGTGGGTCACCAGCACGAGGGCGGGAGCGGCCGGGTCAGAGGCCAGTCGGGTCAGCGCCCGGACGAGAGTCTCACGTCCGGCCAGATCGAGACCCGCGGCCGGCTCGTCCAGGAGCAGCAACTCCGGGTCGGTCATCAGCGCCCGGGCCACGAGGACACGCTTGCGTTCGCCCTCGGACAGGGTGCCGAACCGGCGGTCCTCGTAGCTGCGCAGGCCCCACTGCCAGATCAGGCGGCGGGCTCGCTCCTCGTCCACGGTGTCATAGGCCTCGTTCCAGCGGCCCATGACTCCCCAGGACGCGGTCAGCACGGCGTTCAGCACGGTCTCCCCGTCCGGGAGCTGCTGGGCCAGCGCCGCGGAGGACAGGCCGATGCGCGGGCGCAGCTCGAACACGTCGACGGCGCCGAGCACCTCGTCGAGGATGCCCACCATGCCGGTGGTCGGGTGCATACGGGTGGAGGCAACCTGCAGCAGCGTCGACTTGCCCGCCCCGTTGGGTCCCATGATGATCCAGCGCTCACCCTCCCGGACCTGCCAGCTGACCTCGGACAGCAGGTCCTTGGTGCCCCTCCGGACACCGACCCCGGCCATCTCCACGACCGATTCACCCGAGGGGGTGAACAGTTCGTGGTCCGTGGCGGCGCGCAGGGGCTGGGAAGAGGGGCTGGTCATGATTCAAACACTAGGCTAGAAACACCCCTTGAAGCACGAAAGGCCACGGCATGCCGCCCATTGTTTCCCCGTCCACCGGTCCGGACATCGTCCCCTCCTCCATCGGGACGGACCTGGTCCTGGTCTATGCCCCGGGGTCCGGCGGAGCAGACTCCGACCCGGTCTCGACCCCGCCGGTGGTGCCGGCCCACGCCGAGCCGGTGGCCGGCGTCGGCTTCCACGGCTGGCGGTGGCACGTGCAGGCCGGTGACGCGGCGGGCCGCCCCGACCTCGGCCTGCTCCCGGAGTGGCACACCGTCGCGGTGGTCCCGGCCGCCGCACTGGAGGCCCGGCCGAAGATGTTGGTCATGGATGTGGACTCGACCCTCATCCGCCAGGAGGTCATCGAACTGTTGGCCGCCCACGCGGGCCGGGAGGCGGAGGTGGCCGCCGTGACCGAGGCCGCGATGCGCGGTGAACTGGACTTCACCCAATCGCTCCATCACCGGGTCAAGGCCCTGGCGGGACTGGACGCCGCGGTCATCGACCAGGTGGTGGCCGCCGTCGAGCCCCAGCCCGGCGCGCGGGAGGTCATCGGTGCCTTCCAGGCAGCCGGGTGGCAGGTGTGTGCCGTGTCCGGCGGCTTCACCCAGGTCCTCGCGCCCCTCGCGGCCGATCTCGGCCTGGACCAGTACCGGGCGAACGACCTGGAGATCGTGGAGGGCCGCCTCACCGGCCGGGTGCTGGGCACGGTGGTGGACCGGGCCGTGAAGGCCGAGATGCTGCGTGCCTGGTCCTCGGCGGCCGGGGTCCACGCGGATGGCGTCATCGCAGCCGGGGACGGCGCGAATGACATCGATATGCTCCAGGCCGCGGGACTGGCCGTGGCGTTCTGTGCCAAGCCGGCTCTTCGCGCCCACGCGCACGTCGAGCTGGACCTGCCCTCCCTGGACGTCCTGCGCGTGCTGGCCGGCCTCTAGCCGCCCGCACCGCGCACTTTCAGTCGACTTTGCGGGGGTGTCGATGCAGAACACCCCCACGAAGTCGACTGAAAGCCCCCTGTCTAGCGGTGGTCGGGGTCTCCGGCCACGTCGAGGAAGTCCTGGGCCCCGCCGACGTACTCGGTGTGGCCGACCGGCAGATCCCGGCCGGCAGAACCCACCACAGCGGCGATCTCCGCTGCGAACTCGGCCACCGAGTAGAGCCTGCCGGCGGCCTCGCGGCGGGCCTCGAGGGCACCGGGCTCGGCACGGTTGAGCATGGTGGCCGTGATGGTCCCCTCGATCATGTCCCCGGACACCACCACGAAGCCGATCCCCCGATCCTGCAGCGCCGGAATCCGCTCGCGCAGGGCGACCTCGCCGGCGCGCTTGGACCGGGCCACCGGGACGTAGGCGTCCATGGTGGGGACCGAGTCGATGAAGTGTGCCTGGTGGCTCGTGACGAAGACCACCTGGCCGCCGGTCGGCATGACCTCGAGTGCGGCCTCGAGCATGGCCAGCTGGGAGTCACGGTTCAGGACGGTGGCGTAGTCCTCGCCCATCGAGGTCTCCATGCCGCCGGAGGCGTTCAGCACCAGGATGTCCAGGGATCCGAAGGCCTCGACGGCGGCGTCCACCATGGCCTTGCGGCCCTCGGCGGTGGTGATGTCCGCGCCCACGGCCACGGCACGGCCGCCTGCCGCCTCGATGGTGCCCACCACCTTGTTGGCGCGGGGCGCCTTCTGGCGGTAGTTGACGACGACGCCGGCCCCCCGGGCCGCGAGCAGTTGGGCGGTGTCTGCGCCCACACCGCGGCTGGAGCCGGTGACGATGGCGCCCTTGCCGGCCAGGTCCTGGGCGGTGGCCGGAGTGGAGTCGGGTCCTGCTGCGTGCGCGAAGTTCTCAGAAGTCTCAGTCATGGGAATCAGTGTCCCATCCCGAGTCCGCCGTCCACGGGGATGACGGCCCCGGAGATGTACGAGGCCTCGTCCGAGGCGAGCCAGCGCACCACGTTGGCGACCTCGGCGGGCTCGGCGAAGCGGCCTGCGGGGATCTGGGACCGGTACTGCTTCTGCAGGTCCTCCCCCAGGGACTGGGTCATCTCGGTGTCGATGTAGCCCGGGGCCACCACGTTCGCCGTGATGTTGCGGGATCCGAGTTCGCGGGTCAGCGAGCGGGCCATGCCGACCAGCCCGGCCTTGGACGAGGCGTAATTGATCTGACCCGGTGAGCCCATGAGGCCGACCACCGAGGAGATCAGCACCACGCGACCCTTCTTCTTCCGGATCATGCCCTTCGACGCCCGCTTGAGAACGCGGAATGACCCGGTGAGGTTGGTGTCGATGACCGTGGAGAAGTCCTCCTCGCTCATGCGCAGCAGCAGCTGGTCCTGGGTGATCCCGGCGTTGGCCACGAGGACCTCGACGGGGCCGTGTGCCTCCTCGACCTCGGTGAAGGCCCGGTCCACGGACTCGGCGTCCGTGACATCGGCCTGCACGGCGAACAGGCCGTCCGGCGCCTCGCCGGAGCGGGAGGTCACGGCGACCTTGTCCCCGTTGGCCCGGAACGCCTGGGCGATGGCGAGGCCGATGCCCCGGTTGCCGCCGGTGACGAGCACGCTGCGTCCGGCAGCCGGGGCGTCCGGGGAATCCGGCGTGGGGGTGGAAACGGTGCTGGCCTCAGCCATCGGGGTCCTCCTGGGACTGGTCTGTCGTGCGATCAATGCGGTATGTCAGATCACTTCTCCGGTCATCCACTCTAGGGCGGAAAGTGGGACAATGAACGGAACCGAAACCCCGCTGGACGGTCGCCGTGCCAGCGCACAGCCTTGCAGGAGAGCCCCATGTCCACCCGTCACGTCCAGACCGGCTCGCAGGCCGGGCACCCGGGCCGTGACGACGACGTCCAGCGCATCACCAGCGCCCCGGAGGCCGGACACGTGGACCGGGATGCCCGATTCGTCCGCTACGCGTGGCAGATGGGCATCCGGACGGCCTGTTTCGTCGGGGCCTTCTTCACCACCGGCTGGGTGCAGATCGTGCTCTTCATCGCGGCCATCGTATTGCCGTACATCGCTGTGATGCTGGCCAACAACGGGGCCGTGTCCAACGGTCAGGTGCTGGACGCGGTTCCTCCGGCCACCGCGGGCACCCCGCAACTCGGCTCCCGGCTCGAGCTGACCGCCGGACCCGAGACCTTGCTGGGTGAGACCGTGGACGGCGGTCCGGAACCGGGAGGCCACCCGCATGAGACGAACCACGATCACGACGACAGGGCCGCATGAGCCACGATGACCTTCTGGGTGCCCTGGACGGCACCAATCCTCCAGTGCCTCCGGCGCCCGCACCCGGTGGCCGGCCGTCGTCGGGAAGCGGTGCGCGCAGCTCCACTGCGGCGGACCAGCAGGTCTGCTCCCGCAAGGGTTGCGGGCACCCGGCGGCCTGGCGCCTGGAATGGAACAATCCCCGGATCCACACCCCCGAGCGGCGCAAGACATGGCTGGCCTGCGAGGACCATCGGGACTGGCTGGCCGACTACCTGCAGTCCCGCGGACTGCTGAAGGACGTGCTGCCCCTGGACCCGACCGGCACTGACACCCGCGAGAAGGATTCATGACCCAGACGAGCAACGACCGCGTCACCGGCGCAGGCGCAGGCGCAGATCAGCGTGCCGGGAACGCCGGACGATACGAGTCTTCCGAGAGCGACCGGCAGGCCGATTCCGGCCGTCCGGGACAGAAGCGTGCCCGGCTCGACTTCCGCTTCCTGCTCTCCCCCCAGTGGCTCGGCGGGCTGGCGTTCTGTGCCATCTTCTCCGTGGCCTGCGCCCTGCTCGGGCAGTGGCAGATGGACCGCCGCATGGAGGCCGTCACCGAGATCAACAAGGTCCTGGAGAACTACGACGACGCCCCCGTCCCGCTGGCCGGCAACGAGGACCTCTTCACGGCGTTCGAGGCCCCCCGCGAATGGACCCCGGTGGAGATGACCGGCGAGTACCTGGTTGAGGACACCCAGATCGTGCGCAATCGCCCGAAGGCCGGCAAGCCCGGGTACGAGGTCATCGTCCCGTTCCAGGCGGACACCGGGGACATCGTCGCGGTCAACCGCGGTTGGCTGCCCATCGGCAACACCGCCGGCTGGCCCGACGTCGTCCCCGCGCCCCCCGAGGGCGAGGCCACCGTGGTGGTCCGCACCAGGCCCGGCGAGCCCACCCTCGAGCGGGACGCCCCGGAAGGGCAGTTGGCCTCGATCGACCTGGTGGCCCTGGAAGAGGCCGTCGGCTACCCGATCGCGGACACCGCCTATGGGGAGATGGTCGAGGAGGACCCCGCTCCGGCGAGCCGACCCCAGACCCTGGTGCCGCCCACCCTGGATGAGGGGCCGCACCTGTCCTACTCGCTCCAGTGGTTCCTCTTCGGCCTGATGAGCTTCATCGTGTGGGGCTACATGGGCCGTCAGCGGGCTGTGAACGACCGCGACGACCGGGAACTCGGGCTGACCGAGGAGCAGGGATACCTGTCCGCCTACCGCGCCCCGAAGCGCAGGCCGGTCCGGCGCCGCAACGGTCAGCTCACCGACGAGGAGGCCGAGGACGCGTTGCTGGACGAGGCGGAGGCCCGCCGGTAGGGCGCAGTCACAGAGCGATCAGGCACTCAGGCCAGGGTGATGAGGTCCTGGTAGGTACTGTTCCAGTGGTCCTCGATGCCGTCCGGCAGGAGCACCACGCGCTCCGGATTGAGTGCCTCCACGGCACCCTCATCGTGCGTCACGAGCACCACGGCACCCTCGTAGGTGCGCAGGGCGTTGAGGATCTCCCGACGTGAGGCCGGGTCCAGGTTGTTCGTCGGCTCGTCCAGCAGCAGGACGTTGGCACTGGAGGCCACGAGGGTGGCCAGGGCCAGTCGGGTCTTCTCGCCGCCGGAGAGCACACCGGCCGGCTTGGCCACGTCGTCGCCCTGGAACAGGAACGACCCGAGGACGTTGCGCACCTCGGTGTCCGCCAGGTCCGGTGCCGCGGTCTTCATGTTCTCCAACACGGAGCGGTCGGTGTCCAAGGTCTCATGCTCCTGGGCGTAATAGCCGAGCTTGAGCCCGTGCCCGGCGATGACCTCACCGGTGTCCGGCTGGTCCACCCCGGCGAGCATCCGCAGCAGGGTGGTCTTGCCCGCGCCGTTGAATCCGAGGATGACCACGCGCGAACCGCGATCGATCGCCAGATCCACCCCGGAGAAGATCTCCAGGGATCCATAGGACTTGGAGAGGTCCTCCGCCTTGAGAGGGGTCTTGCCGCACTTGGCGGGCTCCGGGAAGCGGATCGCGGCGACCTTGTCTGCCGCCCGCTCGCCCTCCAGGCCCTTCATCATGCGTTCGGCCCGCTTGATCATGCTCTGAGCGGCCACCGCCTTCGTCGCCTTGGCTCGCATCTTGTTGGCCTGCTCCATCAGATGCGTGGCCTTCTTCTCCGCATTGGAGTACTCACGCTTGCGCCGGGCCTGGTCCTGCTCACGCTGCAGCAGGTAGGTCTTCCACCCCATGTTGTACGTGTCGATCACCTGGCGGTTGGCATCCAGGTACAGCACCTTGTTGACGGTCATCTCCATGAGGTCCACGTCGTGGCTGATGACGATGAACCCGCCCTGGTAGGCCTTGAGGAAGTCGCGCAGCCACACGATCGAATCGTGGTCCAGGTGGTTGGTGGGCTCGTCCAGGAGCAGGATGTCCGCGTCCGAGAAGAGGATCCGCGCCAGCTCCACGCGGCGCCGCTGGCCGCCGGACAGGGTGTGCAGGGCCTGGTCGAGGATGCGGTCCGGCAGGCCGAGGTTCGCACAGATCGTGGCGGCCTCCGACTCCGCGGCGTACCCGCCCGACGTCGTGAATTCCGCCTCGAGCCGGCCATAGCGGTTCATGGCCTTCTCCCGGATCGCGTCATCCGCATTGGCCATATCGTCCTCCGCCTGGCGCATGCGGCGGATGATCTGATCCAGGGACCGTGCTGAGAGGATGCGGTCCCGCGCCGTCTGGTCCATGTCCTCGACCTTGGGATCCTGGGGCAGGTAGCCGACCGTACCGCGGCGGGTCACATTGCCTCCGGCGGGGAGGCCGCCGCCGGCCAGGACCTTCGTCAGGGTGGTCTTGCCGGCACCGTTGCGCCCGACCAAGCCGACCTTGTCCCCCTTGTCCACCTTGAAGGAGACTCCGTCCATGAGCAGCCGGGCCCCCACGCGAAGTTCGAGGTCTGTGACGGCAAGCACGGGAAGGACTCCTTGAGGTGAATAGACTGTCCGGCAGGGCTGGCGGAACCCGCCAAGTCTACCGTCGCCGTCCAAACCGGGATGCCCGCCAGTCCGCGCCCCTGTCCGCACCACCATCCCGCCGCCTCCAAGGAGTCCACCGTGAGCCAGTCCGTTTCCGTCGCCGGCCGCAAGCCGCTGGCCGTTCCCGCCCAGGTGGCCCTCGCCGGCGTCTTCGCCGCCCTGATCGCCGTGTGCGCCATGCTCCCGCCGATTCCCGTGGGCGGATTCGGTGTGCCGATCACTCTGCAGACCTTCGCCGTCATGCTGACCGGACTCATCCTGGGCGCGCGGCTCGGCTTCCTCTCCGTGGCCTTGTACGTGGTGGTGGGCCTGGCGGGACTGCCGGTGCTCTCCGGCTTCAACGCCGGCTTCGGTGTGCTCGCCGGCCCCTCCGGCGGCTACCTGCTGGCGTTCCCCTTCGCGGCCGCCTTGACCGGCGCCCTCTCAACCCTGGTCCTGAAACGGGGTCAGGCCGCCGCCGCCCAGCGTGTTGCCCGGGGCACTGACGTGGCCGCCGGACGGATCGGCTTCGGCTGGTGGGCCCTGGTCTGGCTCTCGGCTATGGTGGGTTCCTTCGTGTTCATCCACCCCATGGGCATCGGCGGGATGATGCTTGCGCTCGACCTGGACCTGCCGACCGCCCTGGCGGCGGACATGGTGTTCTGGCCCGGTGACGTCATCAAGAACCTGCTAGCCACCGCCGTGGCCGCCACGGTGATCCGGGCCTTCCCGGCCCTGGCCCTCCGGCGTTTCTGAGCGGCGTGGAGTCCTCCATCACACAGGACCGTGACAGCATCACCCACGGCCAGCCCGGCAGCGGGAGAACAGCCTCCGGCCTGGAGCTGCGGGCCGCCGTGGTGGATGTCCCCGGGGCCGCGCCAGGGCCCGGCCAGTCGGCCGGCTCGGAGGTCGGCACCGTCCGCGTCCTGGGCCCGGTGGACCTGGTGGCCTCCGAACCCACGGTCGCGGTGATCGGGGCCAACGGCTCGGGGAAGTCGACGCTCATCCGCCTGCTCAACGGCCTGGTCCTGCCCGCTGCGGGCAGCGTGCGCGTGCACGGCCTGGACGCGGCCACGGAGACCACGGCCGTCCGTGCGCGGACCGGATTCGTCTTCACCGACCCCCTCGTCCAGCTGGTGATGCCCACCGCCGGAGAGGACATCGAACTCTCCCTGCGGCGCACGCACCGCCGCCGCCCGGAACGAAGGGCGGCTGCCGAGCGCCTGTTGCAGGAGCACGGACTCGGCGGCCTGGGGCACCGCAGCATCTATGACCTCTCCGGTGGGCAGCGCCAGCGCCTGGCCCTGGCCTCGGTGCTGGCCACGGACCCCGTGCTGCTGGTGGCCGACGAACCCACCACCCTGCTGGATCTGGAGTGGACCCTCGGGGTCCAGGACCTCTTGCTCTCGCTGCCGGGATCAGGCCGGTGTGAGCAGGTCGTGTTCACCACCCATGACCTCGACTTCGCCGCCCAGGCGGACCGGTGCCTCGTCATCGCCGACGGGCACATCGTCCACGACGCCACCGGCCCGGACGCCGTTCAGTGGTACCGCGCGGACGTCCTGGCCCGCCGCGGCCGCAGGGATGGCCGGGACACGGGAACGGACCGGGACACGGGGACGGACCGGCTGTGAACCTGCTGGACTACCGGCCCGGGTCCACCGCGGTGCACCGCTGCCCGCTGTGGGCCAAGTACGCTGTGCTGCTGGCGCTCTCGGGAATCCTCGTCTTCTGGCGCCAGCCGCTGGTGGTCGGCGTGACCGTGGCGGTGGTCTTCGCCCTCTACCTGACGGCCTCGCTCCCCCGCGAGTTCCTCGCCCCCTGGCGCCGCGGCTGGCCCCTGCTGCTGTTCGCCGGGATCGCCCGCTTCGTCTCCGCGATCTGGGGCCCGACGCCGGTCCCGCCCCTCGAGGCGCTCGGTCCGGCCCTCGTGGTGGTGGCCGCGGTGTTCGGTGCCCTGGCTGCGGCACGGCTGCTGGTGATCACCACCCCGGGCACGGAACTGCTCGACGGGCTGGAGCGGTTCTTCGGCGTCCTGCGCCCGGTCGGCGTCAACCCCGAGGCGGCGGCCCTGGCGGTCAACGTGATGATCCGGTCCATCCCCTGGGTGGGTGGTGCGGTCCGTCGCAACGCCGAGGCCCTGGCCTCGCGCGGGCTGCGGCGTGGACCGGTACGGCTCATGGGACCGGTGCTGGTGGCGACCGTGGGACACGCCCGAGCCACCGGTGAGGCCCTGGCTGCTCGGGGGCTGCCGGCCGACCACGGCGAGACAGGAGAATCCCGGCCATCCTGACGTTTCCCGGTGATAATTCTCGGGAAAGTTCAGGACGACCGGGATTCTCCGACGCATCGGGTCAGACGTTGGATCAGATGTTGAAGCCGAGGGCCCGCATCTGCTCACGGCCGTCATCGGTGATCCGCTCGGGACCCCACGGCGGCATCCAGACCCAGTTCAGGCGCCACTCGTCCACCATGGTGCCGATCTCGTTGCTGATCTGCTCCTCGATCATGTCCGTCAACGGGCATGCCGCGGTCGTCAGGGTCATGTCCAGGATCAGGGCGCCGTCCTCGGCGTAGTGCATGCCGTAGAGCAGGCCCAGGTCCACGATGTTCACGCCCAGCTCGGGGTCCATGACCTCGTGCAGGGCCTCTCTGATGTCATCCAGTTCGGTCTGGGGTGCTTCAGTGGTCATGGGGATGCTCCTCAGGCTCCGGTTGCAGCGGTCTCGAAGCGCTCGTAGCCCTCGGCCTCGAGGCGGTCGGCCAGTTCGGCGCCGCCGGACTCGGCGACCTTGCCGTCCACGAAGACGTGGACGAACTGCGGCTTGATGTACTGCAGGATCCGGGTGTAGTGGGTGATCAGCAGGGTGCCCATGGCTCCGGTGTCCTGGGCGCGGTTGACGCCCTCGGAGACCACGCGCAGGGCGTCGACGTCGAGGCCGGAGTCGGTCTCGTCCAGCACGGCGAACTTGGGCTTGAAGAGTTCGAGCTGGAGGATCTCCACGCGCTTCTTCTCGCCGCCGGAGAAGCCCTCGTTGACGTTACGGGCCGCGAAGGACGGATCGATCTTCAGGCCCTCCATGGCGGCCTTGACGTCCTTGGTCCAGTGACGCAGGGACGGGGCTTCGCCGTCGATGGCGGTTTTGGCGGTGCGCAGGAAATTGGTCATGGTGACCCCCGGGATCTCGACCGGGTACTGCATGGCCAGGAACAGGCCGGCACGGGCCCGTTCGTCCACGGACATCTCGAGGACGTCCTCGCCGTCCAGGGTGATTGTGCCGGAGGTGACCTCGTAGCGGGGGTGTCCGGCGATGGTCGAGGCGAGGGTGGACTTGCCGGAGCCGTTGGGGCCCATGATGGCGTGGGTCTCACCGGTGTTGATGGTCAGGCTGACGCCCTTGAGGATCTCCTTGGGGCCGGTCTCGGTCTCGATGGAGACGTGCAGGTCCTTGATTTCCAGGGTAGACATTCGTGTTCTCCTTGCGGTTCCGCCGGTCGGCCGGCGGGAGGTTTCAGCGGAAGTTCTGGTGGGGCTGGTTACGAGTTCAGTGAGGCGCTGTTCAGCACGGTGGCGGTGTCGACCCACACGGAGTCGTCCTCCACGGCCAGCGCGTAGACGGCGACCGGGGCGGTGGCGGGCAGCACGTTCGGCTCGCCGGTGACCAGGTCGAAGGCAGAGCCGTGGCCGATGCACTCCAGGGCGCACCCCTCGACGAATCCGTCCGAGAGGGACACCTCCTCGTGCGAGCAGATGTCGTTGACCGCATGGAGCGAGCCGTCGGAGGCCCGGACCACGGCGACGTCGATGCCGTCGACCGTGAACCGCTTGGCCTCCTCGGCGCCGATCTCCGCGACGGCGCACACGCGCTGACCGGCGGCCATCAGAGGCTGGCCACCTGCAGTTCGGAATCCATCTGGTCGATGAGGTTCTCCTCGACGTCGGCGATCCCGATCTTCTGGATGATCTCGTGGAGGAAGCCGCGGACGATGAGCTCGCGGGCGTCCTTCTCCTCGATGCCACGGGCCATCAGGTAGAACAGCTGCTCGTCGTCGAACTGGGCCGTGGAGGAAGCGTGACCGGCTCCGTCGATGAGGCCCGTCTCGATCTCCAGGTTCGGGACCGAGTCCACGCGGGTGCCCTCCGAGAGGACCAGGTTCTGGTTCTTCTCGTAGCTGTCGGTGCCCTCGGCCTCCTTGCGGATCAAGACGTCGCCCACCCAGACGGTGTGCGCGTCCTGGCCCTGCAGCGCGCCCTTGTACAGGACGTTGGACTTGCAGTTCGCCACGGCGTGGTCCACGAACAGGCGCTGCTCCAGGTGCTGGCCGGCGTCCGCGAAGTAGAGGCCGAACATCTCGGTCTCGCCGCCCTGACCGGCCAACCGCGAGGTCGGGGTCAGGCGGACCAGGGAACCGCCGTAGGACACGGCCACGTGCTTGAACGAGGCGTCCTTGCCGATCCTGGCCTGCTGGGCGGAGACGTGCACCGCCCCGCCATCCCAGGACTGCAGGGAGGTGACGTTCAGGCCGGCCCCCTCCTGCACGTCGAACTCGATGTTCTGCGCGACCACGGCCGAGCCGCGGTGCTGGAGCACGACGTCGGCGCGCGAGTTGGGCGCGGCGACCACCAGCAGGTGCTGGGCGGCTGGGGCCGTGCCGGTCCCGGTGATGTCGATGCGCACCGGGGCGGTGGCCTCGACATCGGCGCCGATGGTCACGACGGTGGCCTGCTCGAAAGAGGCCCAGGCAGCAGCCGAGACACGGTCGTCCGGCGTGAGGACGGTGCCCAGCCGGGCATCGTCCCGGCCCACGGTCTCCACCGTGACGCCGTCCAGCTCGGTGACCGAGACGGCAGGTGCCGCACCGGTCAGACGGGCGTCGTCGCCGTCGGGCAGGTGCAGGCCGGCCAGCCGGTTCAGGGGCGTGAAGCGCCAGTCCTCCTCGCGGCCCGTCAGGGCCGGGAAGTCCGCCAGCTCGAAGCTGGAGAGGCGGTCGGCACGGGAGGACCCGGGCTTGACCGGGCGCTTCTGAGAACCGGACGGGACGCTGTGCGTGGCGTGGCCGGCGTCGGACGCCTCGGCCACGGTGGCGGCGAGCTTCTCGCCCTCCTCACCCATGCCGGGGATGACGGGCACACCGGCGCCGTCGGCGTCGATTTCCTCCGGGGAGGCGTTGTCAGTGGTGTTGACGGTCTGTGACACGCTCAGCCTACCGATCCTTCCATCTGCAATTCGATCAGCTTGTTCAGTTCCAGGGCGTACTCCATGGGCAGCTCGCGCGCGATGGGCTCGATGAACCCGCGCACGATCATGGCCATGGCCTCGGTCTCGGACATGCCGCGGCTCATCAGGTAGAAGAGCTGCTCCTCGGAGACGCGCGAGACCGTGGCCTCGTGGCCGAGGGTGGCATCATCCTCGCGGATGTCGATGTACGGGTAGGTGTCCGAGCGGGAGATCGTGTCCACCAGCAGCGCGTCACAGACCACGGAGTTCGCCGCGTTCTTGGCACCCTCCATCACCTGGACCAGTCCGCGGTAGGCGGCGCGGCCGCCGGAGCGGGCCACGGACTTGGAGACGATCGAGCTGGAGGTGTTCGGGGCCAGGTGCACCATCTTGGACCCGGTGTCCTGGTGCTGGTCCGCGCCGGCGAAGGCGATGGACAGGGTCTCGCCCTTGGCGTGCTCACCGGTGAGGTACACGGCCGGATACTTCTGGGTGACCTTGGAACCGATGTTGCCGTCGATCCACTCCATGGTGGCGCCCTCTTCGGCCACCGCGCGCTTGGTCACCAGGTTGTACACGTTGGTGGACCAGTTCTGGATGGTGGTGTAGCGAACGCGGGCGTTCTTCTTCACCACGATCTCGACGACGGCCGAGTGCAGGGAGTCCGAGTTGTAGATCGGCGCGGTGCAGCCCTCGATGTAGTGGACGTAGGAGTCCTCGTCCGCGATGATCAGGGTCCGCTCGAACTGGCCCATGTTCTCGGTGTTGATGCGGAAGTAGGCCTGCAGCGGGATCTCCACGTGGACGCCCTTGGGGACGTAGACGAAGGAGCCGCCGGACCAGGCGGCGGTGTTCAGCGCGGCGAACTTGTTGTCCCCCACCGGGATGATGGAGCCGAAGTACTCCTTGAAGATCTCCGGGTACTCCTTCAGGCCCGTGTCCGTGTCCAGGAAGATGACGCCCTGCTCCTCCAGGTCCTCGCGGATCTGGTGGTAGACGACCTCGGACTCGTACTGGGCGGCCACGCCGGAGACCAGGCGCTCACGCTCGGCCTCGGGGATGCCGAGGCGCTCGTAGGTGTTGCGGATGTCCTCCGGCAGGTCCTCCCAGGACTTCGCCTGGCCCTCCGTGGATCGGACGAAGTACTTGATGTTGTCGAAGTCGATGCCGGAGAGGTCGGCGCCCCAGGTCGGCATGGGCTTGCGGTCGAAGTACTTCAGGCCCTTGAGGCGCAGGTTGAGCATCCACTCGGGCTCGTTCTTCTTCGCCGAGATGTCCCGGACGACGTCCTCGTTGATGCCGCGGCGGGCATTGGCGCCCGCGTCATTCTGGTCCGACCAGCCGAACTGGTAGGCGCCAATCGCATTGAGTTCCGGGTTCTTCTCCAATACCTCGGAGATCACGCCCGGGTCGGCGTTCTCCTTGATGATCTGATCGGTCATCGCTGCCTCTCTGGTGATCGAGCTGGTGGTCTGTTGGATCTGGTGTAAATCTGTGTGAATCCGTGGAGTCCGGCGGGGCCGGTGGTCGCGCGGTGCCGCTTCAGGGCCGGCTCACGGCTCCGTCGGATCTGTCTGGTCCGCATCCCGACCCAGCGGTATGTGGGTGGTGCAGACGTGGCCGCCGGTGGGCAGGGTGGACAGCCGGCGTACGTCCACGCCGAGCAGGCGGGCGAAGAGCTCCGTCTCCTCCTCGCAGAACTGAGGGAAGTCCGCGGCCAGGTCCTGGAGTGGGCAGTGGCCCTGACAGATCTGCGCGGCCTTCAAGGTGGTCCGGCCTCCGGCGTTGGCGGCCAGGCCCACGGTGCGGACGCTGGCGGCGAAGCCCTCCTCGTCCAGGACCCGGGCCAGGGCGGTGGTCCGGTCCTTGAGGTTCGAGGCGGTGCCGATGGCCTCTCGGTAGCGGTCCTCGACGGCGGCGAAGCGATCCCGGGCCACGGAGCGGACGGCGTCTGCCCCTCCGACCTGGTTCAGCCGGTGGAGGGCCTGCGCGGCGACCTCGAGGTAGTCGTTGCCGAGGCGGGACTGACCGGCGCGGCTGACCACGTACCGGCGTGAGGGACGGCCGGCGCCTCGATTGCCGGAGACGAGCTTGACCTCGACGGCGCCTTCCTCGGACAGCACGTCCAGATGCCGACGGACGGCGGCCGCGGTCAGGCTCAGCAGCTCGCCCACGCGGGCGGCGCTGACCGGGCCCTGGGTCAGGACAACCTGCAGCACCCGGTCGCGGGTGCTCTCGCGTTGTCCGTCGACCGGGCCCGCGGCGGGCACGTCAAGTTGGCTGGTGGAATACACAACCCTTAGTTTACCTAATTAACGCCACCGCGAAAGTAAGGCGTGCCTTGCCCGAGGGTGGCGTCGGCCACGCCAGTTCTACGGGTCGTAGAAGTAGCGGGCCACGCGGGTACCATGGATGGGTGCCATCCTCACCCTCCGTCCTGGTGTCCCTTGAGGGACTGCAGAAGACCGTCCGTAGCCGCCGGGGAGATCTCCACATCCTCAAGGGCGTGGACTTCCGAGCCCGCAGTGGAGAGGTGACCGCGCTGCTGGGGCCCAACGGCGCCGGCAAGACCACCACCCTGACCATCGCGCAGGGGCTCGACCGTCCTGATTCCGGCACCGTCCGCCTCCTCGGTGAGGACCCCTGGCATGCCGGGGCCGCTCTGCGCAGCCAGGTCGGCGTCATGCTCCAGGACGGAGGGCTGCCCCCGTCCGCGACCCCGGCACGGTTGCTGCGTCATATCTGCTCGCTCTACCGGGAGCCGGCCGACATGGCCGCCCTCACCGAGCGCCTGGGCATCGACGAGTTCTCCGGCCGGGACATCCGCCGCCTGTCCGGTGGCCAGAAGCAGCGGGTGGCGTTGGCCGCCGCCCTCGCGGGCCGCCCGCGCGTCGTGTTCCTGGACGAACCGAGCGCCGGCTTGGATCCCGTCTCCCGCCAACTGGTGTTCGAGCTGATCCTCGAGCTGAAGCAGGCCGGACTGGCCGTGGTGCTCACCACCCATCTGCTCGACGACGCCGAACGGCTGGCTGATCACGTGGTGCTCCTGCGGGAGGGCGCCGTCGAACGGTCCGGGTCGGTTGCCGAGCTCACCGACCGCACGGGACCGACCCCGGTGCACTTCTCCGTCCCCCAGCCACTGGGCTCTGACGCGCTGGCCGCCTTCCCGTCCGGACTCCACCTGGTGCCAGAGGGCCCCAGCGCGCCGGCCGACTGCACGTTCCGCGTCGAGGGGCTGACCACCCCCGATGCCTGGGCGGACCTGGCCGGCTGGTGGCGCGATCACCGCATCATGCCCACGGACGTGCGCCTGCTGCACCGTTCCCTTGAAGAGGTCTTCCTGGAGGTCGCCCCGTGAGCAGTCCCGTGAACACCCCTCACAGCACCGCCAGCACCGCCGCGGCCGTGTCCCCGCAGGGCAGCCCCTCGCGGCTCGGCAACGCCAGCTCCCTGGCCCGCCGGGTCATGGCGCAGGGACGCTATGAGTCCGTCACCGCGATCCGCAACGGCGAGCAGCTGCTGATCTCCCTCGTCCTGCCCCTCATGGCCCTGTTCGCCGTCGTCTGGTCCGGACTGATGGACAGTGCCGGGGTCCGCGGAGTGGACGTGGCGGTGCCCGGCGTCCTCGCCCTCGCCGTGCTCAGCTCGGCCTTCACCGGGCAGGGCATCGCCACCGGATTCGACCGCCGCTACGGCGTGCTGGCCTACCTGTCCACGACTCCCCTCGGGCCGGCCGGGCTCATCCTGGGCAAGGCCTGCGCCGTCCTGGCGGTCCTGTTGCTCCAGGTCGTGGTGATCGGCGGGATCGGTCTCGTGCTGGGCTGGCAGCCCGTCTGGGCCGGGGTGCCGTGGGCCGTCCTCTTCCTCATCCTCGGGGCGGCCTCGTTCACCGCCCTCGGGCTCCTCATCGCGGGCACCGCGCGGCCTGAGGCCACCCTGGCCCTCACCAATCTGCTGTGGGTGCTGCTGGGCGCCGTGGGCGGGGCCGTCTTCCCGGTCCCCGCCATCAGCTGGTTCTCCGGCATCGCCTCCTTCCTGCCCTCGGCCGCGCTGGGCGACGGGCTCCGGTCCGCCTTCGGCACCGGAACGCCCGACGTCGGCGCCCTTCTCGTCCTGGCGGGCTGGGGCATCCTGGCCACGGTCGGCGCGCTGAAATGGTTCAAATGGCGCTGAGTGATCCACAGTTCATCCCCGTCCGTCTCGTTCAAAGGACCCTGAAGTGAGTACCCCCACCCAGTCCACCGCCCAGAGCGGTTCCGCCACCCGCCCCGGGCTGTGGCGCCGCATCGATGCGGGCATCGGCCGATACACTCCGCGGGACATCACCCGGGTCACCCTGGTGCTCGCCGTCATCTCGCTCGTGACCGAGATCGGCATCATCGTCACCGGCGGCGCCGTGCGCCTGACCGCCTCCGGCCTCGGCTGCCCGACCTGGCCCACCTGTACCGACGACTCCTGGATCAACACCCCGGAGATGGGGATCAACGGCGTCATCGAGTTCGGCAACCGACTGCTGACCTTCGTGGTGGGGCTGGCGGCCCTGGCCGTGCTGCTGTGGGTGTGGAACCTCCGGAAGTCCCACCCGAGCATCTTCTGGATCTCGGTGGGGATGCTGGCCTGCATCCCGGCGCAGGCCGTGGTGGGCGGCATCACCGTGTGGACCGACCTGAACCCCTGGGTGGTGGCGTTCCACTTCCTCGTCTCCTCGGTGATGGTCTGCTTCGCCACCCTGCTGGTGAACAGGGTGGGCGCCGAATGGCGTCACCGTCAGGCACACGGGGACCAGCCGGATGATTTCGCCTCGGTCGCCGATGGCCAGACCTCCGCACTCTCCCGGAGCCTGGCCCGCGGCATCTTCGTGATCGCCTGGGTGGTCCTGTACCTCGGGACCATCGTCACCGGTACCGGACCCCACGGAGGCGACGCCGACGCACCCCGTCATGACTTCGACCCACTGGTGGTCACCCGTCTGCACGCCTTCCCCGTCTACCTGATGACGGCCGCTGCCCTCGTGCTGCTCGTGGTGGTCCTGCGCCAGCAGTCCTCGCGGCTGCAGCGGATCTCGGCCTGGGCCCTCATCGCGGTGATCGCGTTCCAGGGGATCGTCGGCTACATCCAGCACTTCACCGGACTGCCGATCGGTGTGGTCCTGCTGCACATGTTGGGCACCGGCCTCGTCGTCTGGGCCGTCACCACCGTCTGGGACCGGCAGGTCTCCACCTACCGCACCCGGCCGGCCGCCGTCCGCTCCTAGCCGGGACGTCCGGATCGGTCAGCCGTCGCTGAGGTCGGCGCTCAACTCAGTAGCGAGCCTGGCCAGGTCCTTGTTCGCCGCCTGGTGTTCCGGAGCGCCTGGACCGCCCTCCCCGGCCTCGGTGATCTCAGCGACGAACCATTCCGCCGTCCCGGAGAAGCCATCTGCGGGACCCGGGCAGTCAAAACGCTCGTCGACGGCCTCGAAAAGCCCGTCCAAGCTGTCAACGGGAGCGGCCGTCATGGAGGATCGCGAAGATTCGGGAGTGGCCGACGTCGTCTCGCTCGGGATGGTGGCCGAGGACGAGGTCTCAGGCGCAGCTGGTCCCGCCTCGTTGGCGCAACCCGTCAGGATGAGCCCAGCCGTCAACACCACCACTGCGCCACCGGGCGGAAACGACCGGGCCTTCACCGACATTCGGAACCCCTCTGCTCGCCGTCAGGTGCCTTCACCCTACTTGCGCGCCAATGCCACACTAGGTTGCATGACCGACGCTGGTGCACGTGTACATCACTTCAGGCTGTGGCTACCGGCCGTCGCCATGGTGTCCGTCGCGTGGTTGGTCTTCTGGAGGTCCCAGCAATTCCCGGTCGTCTGTGCGCTTGCGTTCTCCTGTCCAGACCCGAACGCACGGATACCCCCGGCGCTGGTCTTTGGCGGACTCATGCTCGTACCACTGGTCGTGCTGGTGATGGGGTCTTATACGCGTCGACCAGCAGTGTGGCTGAGCAAGGTGTCCTATGTAGCGCTGGCTGGCCTGGCCATTCTGGGTTACGGGGCCATCCTCTTCGCCGGAGGATTCACGGCGGACCTGTGGTTCCTGCTCTGTTCCATCGCGATCTTGGGGACGATTGGAATTGCCGGTCTTGGAATCCGGAGAGACTCTGGTCTGGATCGGCGCGGCCTCAGTTCGACACACACGCCGAGCCGGCCTTGAATCTCCTATGTCTGTCAAGCCCCGGTGAGCTCATTCTGAGCGGCGGTGTTGAGGCGGCGGTAG
>NZ_JBHLWH010000023.1:0-5636 GCF_042433045.1 Citricoccus parietis
TCCCGCCTGCCAGGTTCCCGAACAGTCTAAACAGACCCCCATGAACCACGTCACAGATATCCACAACGCAAATCCGAGGCCTCCGGATACGTCTCACAGGGAACCTGCCACCCACGCCGCGCCAGATGTGATGGGATGGATCCGAAACCACCCACGAGTCGGAGCCCTGCCCCACCGCGGGCCCCGGAAGGAGCAGCACCGTGCCCCAGCAGGTCCAGGCGGTCGTCGCCACGGCGAAGGACGCCCCCGTCAGCATCGAGACCATCGTCATTCCGGATCCGGGTCCGGGTGAAGCCGTCGTCGACATCCTCACCTGCGGCGTGTGCCACACCGACCTGCACTACGTCCAGGGCGGCATCGGTGACAACTACCCCTACCTGCTCGGCCACGAGGCCACCGGTGTCGTCTCCCAGATCGGCGAGGGCGTCACGGACGTGGCCGTCGGTGACAAGGTCATCCTCAACTGGCGGGCCGTCTGCGGCGAGTGCCGCGCCTGCAAGAAGGGCCAGCTCCAGTACTGCTTCAACACCCACAACGCCACCCAGAAGATGACACTCGAGGACGGCACCGAGCTCGATCCGGCCCTGGGTATCGGCGCCTTCGCCGAGAAGACCCTGGTCGCCGCCGGCCAGTGCACCAAGGTCGAGGGCGTCTCCGATGAGCAGAACGCCGCTGCCGGGTTGCTCGGCTGCGGCATCATGGCCGGCATCGGCGCCGCCATCAACACCGGGGAAGCCAAGCGCGGCGAGTCCGTGGCCGTCATCGGCTGCGGCGGTGTGGGCACGGCCGCCATCGCCGGCGCCAAGCTGGCCGGGGCCACCACCATCATCGCCGTGGACCTCGACCAGCGGAAACTGGACAAGGCCGTCGAGCTCGGAGCCACCCACACGGTCAACTCCAAGAAGCAGGATGCCGTCGAGGCCATCCAGGCCCTCACCGGAGGATTCGGCGCCGATCTCGTCATCGACGCCGTCGGCCGCCCCGAGACCTACAAGCAGGCCTTCTACGCCCGCGACCTGGCCGGCCGCGTCGTCCTCGTCGGCGTCCCGACGCCGGAGATGCAGCTGGAGCTGCCCCTCGCCGACGTCTTCGGTCGCGGTGGATCGCTGAAGTCCTCCTGGTACGGCGACTGCCTGCCCTCCCGCGACTTCCAGATGCTGATCGACCAGTACAACCTGGGCCGCCTGGACCTGGACGCCTTCGTCACCGAGACCATCGGTCTCGGCGATATCGAGGCCGCCTTCGCCAAGATGCACTCCGGTGACGTCCTCCGCTCGGTGGTGGTGCTCTGATGGCTCGCATCAACAAGATCGTCACCTCCGGCACCTTCTCCCTGGACGGCGGCACCTGGGAGGTGGACAACAACGTCTGGATCGTCGGCGACGACGAGACCTGCGTGGTCATCGATCCCGCCCACGATGCCCTCGAGGTGCAGAAGGCCGTCAACGGACGCCAGGTCCTGGCCATCCTGCTGACCCATGGACATGACGACCACATCCGCGCCGTCCAGATGTTCCGCTCCCTCGTGGACGCCCCCGTGCTGCTGCACGAGGCCGACCGGATGCTGTGGGACACCGTCTACCCGGACCAGGCCCCTGACGGCACCATCTCCGACGGCGAGGCGTTCACCGTGGCCGGCATCCAGCTCACCGCGCTGCACACCCCGGGGCATTCCCCGGGTTCGGTCTGCTTCCATTCCCCGGAACTGGTCAGCGAGTCCGGAACCCAGGGCGTCGTCTTCTCCGGCGACACCCTCTTCCAGGGTGGACCGGGTGCCACCGGGCGGTCCTACTCGGACTTCGGTACCATCGTGGAGTCGATCAAGAACCGGCTCCTGACGCTGCCGGACGAGACCACGGTCAACACCGGCCACGGGGACTCCACCACGATCGGCGCCGAAGCCCCGCACCTGCAGGAGTGGATCGACCGCGGTCACTGACCGCCGGGCCGGTCTCCCGCCAGGCGCTGCCAGTCTCTGACGGGAACACCGACTCTGTGAGTACCGCATCCTCCGAACACCTGTCCGGAGGCCTCGTCCTGTTGGGCGGGGCCTCCGGTTCGGGTAAGTCCTATCTGGCCCGGACCTACGGCCGTCCGCACCTGCTGCTGGACGCCTTCTACCGGGAGATCTCCGAGGACCAGAAAGGCGACCCGCAACGGTCGTTCCCCCGCACCGCCTACGGTGAGATCGACTGGGACCACCCAGGGACGTGGAATGCACGCGCCGCCGTGGACGCGATCATCGAACTCCGGGAGACCGGCCGCACCCGCGTGCCCGACTACTCCATCACCACGTCATCCATCACCGGCTACGTGGATCTCGAATTGGCCGGAGGGCCCATCGTGGCGGAGGGCATCTTCGCCGCGGAGCTCCCCCGCATCCTCTCCCGGCTCGGCGTCGACTTCCAGGCCTGGTACATCGACCAGCATCGGCTCACGACGGCGGCCCGCCGGTTGGCGCGCGACCTCGCCGAACGCCGGAAGCCGGTCCCCTTCCTCATCCAGCGAGGCTGGTCCCTCCTCCGCAAGGAGCGGGAGATCCGCGACCACTACCTGGACGCCGGCTTCACGCCGGTGCCGAAGGCCGAGCTGCATCGGCGTCTCGCAGCGCGCTGACGTCGCGGCGCCAACGCCGCAGCGGACCACAGCGGTGGCCGTCTCCTGGGACGGACCAGGCAAACCACCGGACGAACCGGATGACCTACCGGCGCGGAACCGCCCGAAGCAGGTCAGCCCAGGGCCGGTCCTCCACGGGCTGGTAGGCCGCGCGCAGTCCGGCGGCGAACGTCTCCACGTCGAGCCCCGGCACGGCGTCCGTGGCTGCCCCCGCCGTCGCCGGATCCCAGTCCAGGCCGAGTGCCTCGTAGACATCCACGAGCACGGCCCGGATCGGCGAGGGATCCTCCACCACGATCGATGAGGAGAACAACCAGGCCCCCTTGACGACCCGCTGCGCCGTGCCCGCCAGCTTCACAGGTCCACGCTCGGCTCCGCCCGGCCCGGGCGGCAGCGGCGTGTGCACCGAGTACTCCCCCGGGCAGTACTCCCCGGGGACCTCTCCGACGGCGGCCGGTACCCCAGCGCTCCGGAGCACCTGGGCTAGCATGTCGCCGAACCCGGCGAAGCGGTCCTGGAACCCCTGCATCGCGTCCTGGTCGCTCTGGATGTGATCCACCACCACGCTGCCGCCGTGATAGGCCGCGGCCCGGCCGCCCGCGCGCCGGACCACGGGCGCGAAACCGTGTACACGGCACGCCTGCTGGGCTCGGGCGAAACCGGGCAACCGGGTGTCCCGCTGGCCGAAGGCCACGGTGGGAGCGGGGCGATAGACGCGGACCATCGGAGAACTGATCACCCCGCTCTGGGCGGCACGGAGCAGGGTGATCCCGTAGTCGAGGTCCTCTGCCGGGCCCAGCGATGGCCCCTGCCGGGTCCACTGCAGCACGACCGGTGGGGCCGCGTGTCGAGCCGACGGCTGGACCATCTCAAGCATCGACGGAGGGGACCTTCCGGACCGTCTGGATCTGCTCGGATCGCCCGAACGGTCCCCGTTCGTCATGGAGGACGGAGGAGGTCAGCCCGATCCCGTCCGAGCCCATGTTCGAGGTGGTCGCATATCCCAACCATGGACCCACGGGGTCGCGGTAGAGGTGGATCTGCAGGTCGACGTTCGGGAAGCCGTAGCCGCCAGGACCGGCGTCCAGCACGGGGGCGACCCCGTTGGAGGTGTCCGCCATCCCCATCAGCCGGACGAGGTCACTGGTCGGCTCGCCCGCGATCATGTCCACCGCAGTGGTGGACCAGCAGCGCCCGTGCCCCGGTGCGTGATCCGGGGCCACCCGCATCTCCAGCGATTTGATGTAGCCACCGGGCCACCGCTGTTCCATCGCCGGGAACGGCCGGCACTGGGCCACGGGGGTGAGGGCGGAGTCGTTCGTGACGGCCACGTCGGCCGTGTCCGAGATGACGAGGCGCCAGGCTCGGGCCACCAGGACGACGCGCCCCTGGGCCACCAAGGTCGACTCCACCAGTTCGATGGTCCGCCCGGGGCGCACGGTACGGGTGGTGACCGTGAGGGGCCCGTAGTGCAGTGTTCCGAGGATCTCGAAGGACAACCGGGCCAACCGCAGCTCGGGACGCGGATCGTGGGCCAGGATCTCTGCCGTCATCAGTCCAGAGACCGGGGCCATGTGGAGTTCGTCGTCTCGCCACGTGCCCTGGGCGTGGATCAGCGAGTCGAACTCCGAGGTACGCACCCCGTCCACCACGCTGGGAGGTGAGGTCCGCTGGAAGTTGGCGCCGACGTCGTGCCCCTCGATGCCGGAACCGCCGGCCATGGTGGTGGAAGTCATGCCCTCCATCCTGCCAGACCGAGCCGGGCCGACTCTTGCGGCTAGGCCGAGACCACCGAGCTCACCCAGGCGGACTTGACCCCGGTCCGGGACCGAAACTGGGTACCGGTCAACGTGGAGGTGTCACCTTGCGACGAGGTCCCGGTGATCCGCGCGATCGCCTGGTCCTTCCCCGTGGTGAACCGGACCGAGACGACATCCTTCAGGTTGAAGGCCCGGGCCATCGTGGTCTGACTGACCGTGCTGACCCAGGAGGCGTTCGGGTTGCCCGCAGCGGAGCTGACACTGTAGGGATCTCGCTTCGACGTCAGGTAGGCGACGCTGTTCCCCCAGACATCAGCCGCGTCGCGAGTAGATCCACCGGACGACGAGTAATAGGTAGCGTCCGCGACCAAGTTTCCGTACCAGATGCTCTGTGCCTGGGTCGGCGTACCGGAACTGTTCTTCGTCAGGGTGGCATCGACCGCCTTCACCCAGCGGTCGCCCCACCGGGTGCTGCCCGTAGTCTCGGACTCCTTAGCCCATCCGGTGAACTTCTGCGAACGGATCTCGTCCCACACATGGCAGTCGCACTCGGACTTCACCGAGGCGGTCTGGCGCAGGGCGTAAGAACGGCTGGCCAGCGCCTGCGCCTGGAGAGCTTCGGCAGGCCAAGAAGACGGCATTTCGGCGATGCCGTACAGATATTCGTCATTCAGCCGCAGTTCGGTGATCAGGTTGACCTTGCCCGAGACCACGGTCGCGACCACACGGCCATGGGCCAGGGTGAGCGGTCTCGACCCTCCATCGCCCTGAGGGATCGTCAGGGTGCCCGAGGGGCCACTGAGCCAGTACCGAGTGCCGCCCCACTCCACGTTGGCGGTCTCCATGGCGTGCTTGTTGCCGTTGCCGAGAGTGGCCAGGACCCGGCGTGAGTTGTTGGGATCCACGGTCAGCCTCACGGGTTCCGTCGTCTGCTTGACACCTTGGGCGGTATGGATCCGTAGGGTGTTCGACGGCTCCAGTCTGATGGAATCCGCCGAGAGAACGTGAACACGGACATTGTTGCCAGCACGGAGGGAGGAGGCGCGGACCTCTGCCGGACCATAGTAGTGGTCGATAATCTGCTCTGAGCTCTTGCCCCCCGCCGCCATCGCACGGGCACCGTACTGGCTCATGCCGACGCCGTGGCCCCAGCCGGAGCCCGTCACCGTGAACGAGGTGTTCCGCGCAGCCTTCCGGGTCCAGGTCGCGATGGTCTTGGTGCCGGTCAGCCCGTGGGCGTTCTCCGTCCGCAGACCCCAC
>NZ_JBHLWH010000024.1:0-27563 GCF_042433045.1 Citricoccus parietis
TCTCGCCCTACGTGATCGAACTGATCTGCTCTGTCACCGTGGTACCGCTCCAGCCTGACACGTAGGGATCGCCCGCTTCAGGCAGTGCAGGATCTCCTTGGTTCCCTTTCCCTGCTCGCGTCTCCGGGCCGCGTAGGCGCGGGTACGTGGATCCGTGTGGAGGCGGGCCACAGCGATTCGGTGAAGGGCACTGTTGGCCTGTCGATCGCCACCGCGGTTGAGCCGGTATCGGGTGACTTGGCCGGAGGAAGCCGGGACCGGGCAGGCCCCGCAGAGCATGGCGAAGGATGCTTCGGAGTGCAGTCGGTCGGGGTTGTCTCCAGCGATCATCAACAGCTGGGAAGCGTTGACGATGCCCACGCCCGTGGTCTGCAGCAACTGAGGATTGGCCCGGCTCACCAGCTCTTGCAGGTGACTGTCGTGGCCCTGAATTTCACGTTGCAGGGCCAGAACTCGATGAGCCAGATCTCGCAGGGTCCTGCGGACCAAGAAGTCGACAGGACAAAGGTCCGTGTCCTGCTGCTGACAGGGCCACCATGCCCCAGGATTAACAGGTCCTGGCCTGGATTAACAGCGCCCACGCCGCCACCCCGAAGCACTTACAGGACACGCGCTAGGTGGTGGCCACTCGAATTATGTGGTCCGCGACTCGTGGTGCATGCCGGCGCAATTAGCGAACTGCCGGTTCCATAACGGGTGTTTTCGGCGCTTACAGTCCGATTCCGGGTGGTCCTGCCGGCTTGCATGGGCAAACCCTTCGCTGAACTTGGCCAGGTTTCGAGACATCCGAAGCGAGATGACTCCTTCCAACATCCGCTCATCGGCTACTTCACTCGGACCAAGGAAGTTCGGCACGAGCAGATCCTTGGCGACGTCGAAGATAGGCGGCCAGTTCAGTTAGTGGCCACGCCTCGAGGCTGTTCCGGGCCGCCTCAACATGCTCGTACAGACCGGAAGCTTAGGTGTCGCCGAGATGCGATCTCGGCGCACTCCATGGATCAGCACATCATCATGTTCAGCGGCACGTTTGGGACCATTCGAACTCAGAGGTGTCCACGGCGCGCCAATAGCGCTACTCGGCGGTCGCGGCCTTGTCGAGGAGGGCGCGAATGTCACGGCGCATGTTTCACAGCCTGTGGCACATTTCATCCGCGCCCCCAATAACTCGACAATGGTTCGCGCGTCATGTTCGTGGTGATGCTTCGCCAAGGACACCTCAGCATCCGCAGGCAGCCCTCGATCATTGTCCTGGACTGTGGAGATGAACTGGGACGGCCGGGGCCGGCGCTCTCGCCGGCGCCGGACCGTCTCACCTGGCGGGGAAGGACTGACACTGGCCAGGAGGACTACCGCAGACTGTGCCGCGATGAGCGGCTACCTTACTTTACTTTCTCCGGTCGACAAATGACACCAGGAGACCCCCGCCTCCCAGGTCATCTTTCGACCCCCAGTTAAGGAGAACGGGCCGGCGTCGGGAACAATGAAGGCAACGGGACCGTTGCGCCAGACACCGCCACCCGGCACCGCCCCGGCGCACCGCACCCCGACCCCGTCCCCGCTGGAAGGATCTTCGTGGCAGAACACCAGTTCGGCTTCCGTACCCGCGCGCTGCATGCCGGCGCCGTCCCTGATGCCGTGCACGGCTCCCGCGCCGTGCCGATCCACCAGACCACCTCCTACGTCTTCGAGTCCGCCCAGGACGCGGCGAACCTCTTCGCCCTGCAGAAGTACGGCAACATCTACTCCCGCATCGGCAACCCGACGGTCGCGGCCTTCGAGGAGCGCATGGCGGCGCTGGAGGGGGGCATCGGCGCGGTCGCGACGGCGTCCGGCATGTCCGCCGAGTTCGTCACCTTCGCCGCCCTGGCCGGCGCCGGGGACCACATCGTGGCCTCGTCCAAGCTCTACGGTGGCACCATCACGCAGCTGGACGTCTCGCTGCGCCGTTTCGGGGTGGAGACCACCTTCGTGGACTCGATGGAGGCGGCTGACTTCGAGGCCGCCATCCAGCCGAACACGAAGGCCGTCTACACGGAGATCGTGGCCAATCCCTCGGGAGACATCGTTGACCTGCCCGGCCTGGCCCGCGTGGCCCACGCCGCCGGGGTGCCGCTGATCGTGGACGCCACCCTGACCCCGCCGTACCTGATCCGCCCGTTCGAGCACGGCGCGGACATCGTCATCCACTCCGCCACCAAGTTCCTCGGTGGCCACGGCACCACCCTGGGCGGCGTCGTCGTCGAGTCCGGGCTGTTCCCGTGGGACAACGGCAGGTTCCCGGCCATGACCGAGCCCGTGCCCTCGTACGGCGGCGTCTCCTGGTGGGGCAACTTCGGTGAGTACGGCTTCCTGACCAAGCTGCGCTCCGAGCAGCTGCGCGATTTCGGCCCCGCTCTGCCGCCGGCCTCCGCCCAGCAGCTCATGCTCGGCCTCGAGACCCTGGCCCAGCGCATGGACGCCCACCTGGCCAACGCCCAGCGGGTCGCCGAATGGCTCGAGGCCGACGATCGGATCTCCTGGGTGAACTTCGCCGGCCTGCCCTCGCACCCGCACCACGAGCGCGGCAAGGAATTGCTCCCGCTGGGCGTGGGCTCAGTGTTCAGCTTCGGGGTCAAGGGCGGGCGCGACGCCGGCGCCTCCTTCATCTCGCACCTCCAGTTGGCCAGCCACCTGGCCAACATCGGCGATGCGAAGACCCTCGTCCTGCACCCTGCCTCCACCACGCACCAGCAGCTGAGCGCCGAGCAGCTCGTCTCCGCCGGTGTCCCTGAGGACCTGATCCGCCTGTCCGTGGGCATCGAGGACGTGGAGGACATCCTCTGGGACCTGGACCAGGCCCTCGAGGCCGCCGTGAACGGCGCCGCCAGCACTGTCCCCGCCACCGAGGAGGTCTCCGAATGAGCACCGCACTGCCTGACCGCACCTGGACCGGCCCGTCTGCACCCGAGCGGCTGCGCCTGTTGCGCGAGGCGAAGTCCATCGCCATCGTCGGCGCCTCGGACAAGCCGGCCCGCGCGTCCTACTTCGTGGCGACCTATCTGAACAGCTCGACGACGTTCGACCTGTACTTCATCAACCCGATCCTCGCCGAGAAGGGCACCGAGATCCTCGGCCACCGGGTCTACGCCTCGCTGGCCGACCTGCCCGTGGAACCGGACATCGTGGAGGTCTTCCGCAAGGCCGAGGACGCCCCTGGCGTGGTGGAGGAGGCCCGCGCGGCCGGGGCGAAGACCGTCTGGCTGCAGCTGGGCATCTGGAACGAGGACGCCGCCCACGCAGCAGAATCGGGCGGGATGAACATGGTCATGGACCGGTGCGTGAAGATCGAGCACGCCCGCTTCCACGGCGGCCTGAACCTGGCCGGCTTCAACACCGGGGTCATCTCCTCGAGGCGCCAGCAGCTGGACCGCTGACGCCCTTAGAGTTGGCCCCATGACGGCCACCACTGCAGCCATCCACCGACTCGCCAGCGAGGCCTTCGGCTGGGACGAGTTGCGTCCCAGCCAGATGGAGGCCGTCGAGGCCGCACTGTCCGGCCGCGATGTGCTGGCCGTGATGCCCACGGGTTACGGGAAGTCGGCCGTCTATCAGCTGGCCGGCGTACTGGCCGAAGGTCCCTGCGTGGTCGTCTCCCCACTGATCGCACTCCAGACCGACCAGCGGGACGGGCTCAACGAACTCCCGGCAGGGGCAGGCACGCGCGCCGTCGCCATCAACTCGTCTCTCTCAGCGCGGGAGCAGGAGCGGGCCTGGCAGTCCGTGGAGAACGGCGAGGTGACGTTCCTCTTCCTCACCCCGGAGCAGCTGGCCAAGGACGAGGTGTTGGCCAGGGTGCGTGATGTTCGTCCGGCGTTCCTCGCCGTGGACGAGGCCCACTGCGTCTCGGCCTGGGGCCATGATTTCCGCCCGGACTATCTTCGGCTCGGTACGGCCCGCCACCGGATGGGCTCGCCGACGATCATCGCCCTCACCGCCACCGCCTCCACGCCGGTCCGGCAGGAGATCGTCGAGGGATTGGCCATGGACGATCCCCTCGTGATCGCGCTGGGATTCGATCGCCCGAACCTGCACTGGGCCGTCGAACGCCACCATGAGGACGATGACAAGACCGATGCCGTACTGGAGCAGGTCGCCGGACTGCCACGCCCGGGACTTCTCTACACGGCAACGCGCCGCGCCGCCGAGGACTATGCCGCCGGGCTCGGGGAACGGGGGCTGACGGCCCGGGCTTACCATGCCGGCCAGAAGACTGCCGACCGGGAGGAGACCCTGCAATTGTTCCTGGACGGCGATGTCGACGTGGTGGTGGCCACCAGTGCCTTCGGCATGGGCATCGACAAGGCCGATGTGCGGTTCGTGGTGCACGCCGACATCACCGATTCACTGGACACCTATTACCAGGAGGCCGGTCGCGCGGGCCGTGATGGTCAGGAGGCCCGGGTGGTGTTGCATTACCGCAGCGAGGACCTCGGCCTGCGCAGCTTCTTCAGCACCCACCATGCGGACCAGGACGTGGTGACCGCGGTCGTCCGGGAATTGCAGCGCGCGGAAGGCCCCCTGCGCCTGACCCACCTGAAGCGCGCCGTGGAGGTCAGTGCCCGCCGGGTCACCGGCACGGTCAACCTGCTGCAGGCAGCTGGCGCCGTGGCCTCCTCCCGGAAGGGGCTGACCCTGGTGGAGGGAGTCGGGCCGAAGACGGCCGCCCGGCTTGCCGAGGAGACCGCCGAGCGGATGGAGCGCATCGACGGCTCACGCATCGAGATGATGCGCGGCTACGCGGAGACCGACGGTTGCCGCCGCCAGTACCTGTTGGGCTACTTCGGCGAGGAATTGGCCGATCCCTGCGGCAACTGCGATACCTGTGATGCCGGCACCGCCAAGGACCTGACGCACGATGACGCGGAATTCTCCCGGCAGAGCGGAGTGGTTCACCGGGAGTGGGGCTCGGGCCTCGTGATGAGCGTCGACGATGACCGGATCACCGTCCTCTTCGAGGAGCAGGGATACCGGACGCTGTCGCTGGAGGCCGTGCGCGAACAAGGACTCCTCACCCGGACGTAGCCAAGCCAGACCTAGCCGGGCCGGCCGGCCACAGAAATGCTGCCACAGGCGAGATGGCGGCCGACTCAGTTGCCGGGCTGTGCCCGTCGGACCGGCTCAGTTCCGTGGTGGCTGGTTCGTCCCGCCAACACCGCCGTCGCCGGACTGGCCACCGGGACCACCGGTGAACCGGCGCGCAGCATCCATGACTCGGCCGATGCCGGACGACCGGCCCGCACCGGGACTCTTCCCACTGCCACTTTCACTGCCACGCCGGTTGAGGGCGCTCGTGGCCTGATGGATCATCTTCCGGCCCTGCGGGCTGTTCGCAAATGATTGGGCCTTGTTCGCCAGATCCTTGAACTTCATGGTCTCTTCTCCGTGGCATGGACAGTTGCACCCCACCCTCGTACGAGTGAGACCCCGGGCTACCGGCTGCGGAGGGGAATCGCATTCGCCGGACCCGGGGTCCCTGTCATCACTCGCACCTTCATCACTCGCACCATGATGAGGTGCTTTCAGCATAGGAAACGAACTTGTGCTCGCACCCCACACTGCCTGTGAGAAGGCTGTGACCCGTCCCTGAGCGCTGACGCCGCCTCCCCCTAGCCGGCGCGGCGCCGGTAGACCCCAGCTCATGACGAGACCCCGGGTTACCGGACGCCGTGAGGCGAACCGGACCCGGGGTCCCTGTCATCACTCGCACCTTCATCACTCGCACCTTGATGAGGCTCTTCCAGAGTAGCGACCGGACATGGGGGCGAACCGCACGCGGCCTGACCGTTGGCTGATCGACCCGGAGAGTACTGCTCCCGAGGGACCGGCGGACATGGCAGGGCCCCGGATAGTCCGGCGGCGTGAGGGGAACGCCATCTGCCGGGCCCGGGGCCCTCTGTCATCACTCGCACCTTGATGAGGTGGTTCCACCCTAAGAACCGGGAGTGAGAATCGCCCGGGCGCCAGCTGGGAGGTCCCTGGCAATGCCGCAGCCGCCTAGGAACCGACGGAGCCCAACTGGTCCACGTCCGTGCGACGGTTGGCCAGTACGGGGAGGAAGGAGCGCACCTCATCGATGCGCTCCCGGGTGACGTCGGCGGTCTCGATCGCCTCGCCCTCCTCGCCGAGGAAGGCCACGGGCACGGCCAGCGGGTCGATGATGGCCGAGTGGCCCACGGTGTTGTCACTGCGCGTGCCCGCGGCCACGATCCAGACGGTGTTCTCCACGGCGCGCGCCTTGAGCAGCAGCTGCCAGTGCTCGATCTTGTAGTCACCCTTGAACCAGGCGGCCGGCACCAGCACGACGTCGGCCCCGGCCACGGCCAGCGAGCGCGCCACTTCCGGGAAGCGCAGGTCGTAGCAGGTCATGATGCCGAACCTCAGGCCGCCGAGTTCCACCATCAGGGTGCCGCGGTCGCCGGCGGTGATGCGGTCCGATTCCCTGTACTTGAAGGCATCGTAGAGGTGCAGCTTGCGGTAGGTCCCCAGGATCTTGCCCGTGGCATCCACCGCCACCACGGTGTTGTAGGGACGCTCGGTGCCCGAGGGCTCGTACCCGCCGGCCACCACGGCGATGGACAGGTCCGCGGCGATCCGCGTGACCTCGGAGACGAAAGCCGACCAGCCGGCGTCGACGGCCTCGGCCAGCGGGCCGTCCACGTGCCGCACGGTGAACATGGACTCCTCGGGGAACAGCACCAGTTCGGCGCCGTCGTCCTTGGCGGACTCCGCCAGACGCCGCAGCGTGGCCACGTTCTCGGCGACCACACCCGTGGGGCGGAATTGTCCGACGCTGATCCTCATGTGACCGTCCTCCTCGCATGGTGTGAAACCGTCCACCCAGCCTAACCTGAGGCCATGTCCGCCGCCCCTGACCACGGTCCCGGACGCCGGGTCTCCACCGACGTCCTGGTGGTCGGCGCAGGACCGACGGGGCTGATGGCGGGCGCCTGGTGTGCGAGGCTCGGGCTCCAGTCCCTCGTGGTGGACGGCAAGGCCGGGCCAACCCGCGAGTCCCGAGCCCTGGCCGTGCAGGCCCGCTCCCTGGAGGTCTACCGGCAGCTCGGCCTGGCGCAGGCCGTGCTGGACGGAGCGACCCCCGCGACGTCCGTCAGTCCCGGGTTCCGCCACCGCACGCTGGGCACCGTGCGGCTGGACCGGGTGGGCCAGCAGCTGACGCCCTTCCCGGGGATCACCATCTTCGAGCAGAGCGCGAACGAGGAGCTACTGGCCGGCCACCTCCGGGACCGGCACCGGCCCGTCGCCTGGGGCACCTCGTTCCGGTCCTTCACCACCGATCCCCGGGCGGCAGGGTCCGGCGGAGCCGTCACCGTCGAACTCGACTCTCCTGAAGGTCTGGTTCAGGTCAGCGCCCGGTACGTGGTGGCCGCCGACGGTGCCTCGTCAGCGGTCCGGCGTGCCCTGGGCATCGCCTTCGAGGGGGCCACCAACCGGTTCGAGTTCTACGTGCTGGACGCCTACGGCGTCACCGGCACCGAGTCCGGCATCACCCTGCGCGCCTCCCGGGAGCACTTCATGCTGGCCTTCCCCCTGGGCGACGACGGCCGCGGCGGGCGGCGCGCACGCCTCCTGGGGATCCTGCGCGCCGAAGACCGGAGTCCGGCGGATCCCGACGAGGGCGCCGGCGCTGCGGCCGCGTCCCCCGCTGCCGAGGCCGCCGCCGAGGCCCGCGACGAAATCCGTGCCCGGGCGTCCCTGGCCGAGGAGTTCGGCGTCCGGTATGCCGGCACGGATTGGTACAGCACCTACCGGGTGCATCATCGCGTGGCCGCCGCCTTCCGGGCCGGCCGGGTGTTCCTGGCGGGGGATGCCGCGCACATCCACTCCCCCGTGGGCGCGCAGGGAATGAACACGGGGTTGCAGGACGCGCAGAACATCGTCTGCACCATCGCCGATGTCCTCGCCGGCCGGGAGCCCGAGGACGTCCTCGACCGCTATGAGGCCGAGCGCCGGCCGGTGGCCCTGACCCTGGTCCGGACCACCGACGTGGTGTTCGGAGCCGTCACCTCCATGTCCCCCCTGGCGCGCTTTCTGCGGACGCGGGTCTTCCCCCTCGCCGCCCCGGTCCTCCTGCGCGCGGCGCCTCGGCTTCCCCTGGGCGGACGGATGTTCGGCTACCTCTCCGAGATCCGGATCCACTACTGGATGCCGGGGACGGAGGCGGACCGCACCGGACCACGACGGCGGCGCCGCGGCACGGTCCTGGGCCGTCGCCTTCCCTGGGTTCCCGACGCCGGCCATACCGGTCCGGTGCCCGGCGGAGACGGGCACGGGGACAACCATGAGGCGCTCAACACGGCCGAGTGGCAGGTGCACGCCTACGGTCCGGCCGCCGACCGGCTGGCGCGGGACCTGGCCGACCGCCACCAGGACAGGGCTGCGGGACGCGCCGGGCCGGCGTCGGGCTTGCCGGTGTTCAGGTTCCGGGCGGCCCCGGAGGCGGGGCTGCCGGACGGAACGGCACTGCTGATCCGCCCGGACGGCTTCGTCGCCGAGACCTTGGACGACTCTTCGGTTCCTGCTCGGAAGGTCAGTCCTCGATGAGGTCGCGGACCTGGACCACCTGGTCGCGGCCCGGGCCGACGCCGATCGCCGACATCCGGGTTCCGGACATCTTCTCGAGGGCCAGCACGTAGTCGCGGGCGTTGGCCGGCAGATCCTCCATGGTGCGGGCTCCGGAGATGTCCTCGGTCCAGCCCTCGAAGTACTCGAAGATCGGCTTGGCGTGGTGGAACGCGGTCTGCGTCATGGGCATCTCGTCATGCCGCACGCCGTCCACGTCGTACGCCACGCACACCGGGATCTGCTCGATGCCGGTGAGGACGTCCAGCTTGGTGAGGAAGTAGTCGGTGAAGCCGTTGATGCGGGTGGCGTAGCGGGCCATCACCGCGTCATACCAGCCGGTGCGGCGCGGGCGGCCGGTGTTCACGCCGAACTCGCCGCCCACGGTGCGCAGGCGCGTGCCCATGCCGTCCTCGTCGAAGAGCTCGGTGGGGAACGGGCCGGCCCCCACCCGGGTGGTGTAGGCCTTGACGATGCCGATGGTGCGGGTGAAGCGGGTGGGGCCGATCCCGGCGCCCACGGAGGCGCCACCGGCGGTCGGGTTGGAGGACGTCACGAACGGATAGGTGCCGTGGTCCACGTCCAGGTAGGTCGCCTGGCCGCCTTCCATCAGGACGACCTTGCCCTCGTCGAGGGCGTCGTTGAGCAGGATGGTGGAGTCCACGACCATGGGACGCAGCCGCTCGGCGAAGGACAGGAAGTACTCGGCGATCTCGTCCACGGTGATCGCCCGGCGGTTGTACAGCTTGACCAGCAGCTCGTTCTTCTGGCGCAGGGCGCCCTCGATCTTCTGGCGCAGGATCGACTCGTCGAAGATGTCCTGGACGCGCACGCCGAGGCGGCCGACCTTGTCCATGTAGGTGGGGCCGATGCCGCGGCCGGTGGTGCCGATGGCGCGCTTGCCGAGGAAGCGCTCGGTGACCTTGTCCATGGTCTGGTGATACGGGGCCACCAGGTGCGCATTGGCCGAGATCTTCAGGTGGTCGCAGCGCTGACCGCGGGCCTCGAGTCCGTCGATCTCCTCGAACAGGGCCTCAAGGTTGACCACCACGCCGTTGCCGATCACCGGGACGGCGTTCGGAGACAGGATGCCAGCCGGCAGCAGCTTGAGTTCGAACTTCTCACCGCCGACGACGACGGTGTGTCCGGCATTGTTGCCGCCGTTGGGCTTGACCACGTAGTCCACGCGGCCGCCCAGCAGATCGGTGGCCTTACCCTTGCCCTCGTCGCCCCACTGGGCGCCGACGATCGCGATTGCTGGCATGAATGCATCTCTCCTGAGCAGGCCACGGCAACCGTCCTCGCGGCGGTCCCGTCCGGCCCTCGACATGGAAAACGCCCCCGGTGACCGCTCCCACGGTTCTCTGCCGTGCGGTGCATCACACGAGGGCCTTACAACCGGAGTTTACCAGTCAGGACCCGCCCGGATTTAAGGCGCCGCCTCGGCGTAGTCGCGCAGCGACTCGAGCTGACCCGCATCCGCGTCGGCGAGCGCGGCTGCCAGGCCGAGCGCCTCCTCGCGCAATTCCTCCGCAGCGCGCACGGCGATGCGCAGGTGCACCCGGGTGAAGCCGGCGTCGGGCAGCAGGAGGTAGCCGTATTCCACGCGCACGTCCGCGTCATCGGCACCGGAGACCATGGTCAGCCCGTGCCCGGGCTCATAGGTGGCCAGCGTGTACTGGCGCTGGTGGCCGCCGGTCGCATAGGAGAGCTCCTGGCCCGGCCCCGCCGGCCCGTTGACGTGCATCTCCTCGACATCGGGGAGCCACGCCGGCGCGGCGGCCCAGTCCGTGAGCAGCTCCCACACCCTCGGAGCAGGCAGGTGGACCACGATGTCGTCTTCGAGGGCCGCGATGGTCAACATGGTCCGATCCTCGCCCCTGTACGCCCTCGGTGTTAAGGGGTGAAACGCCGCTAGGTTCCACTGCGCCCAGACCATGCCTGCCTATGGTGGTGCCAGTCACATTCGCCCAGGGGCCTCCCGGCGCCATCACCGCACCGTAACGCGCCGGTCCCGCACCGTCAGGAGCCATCGGCATGTCCAGCACCCCGGGAACCACCGAAACGCCGCCCCGCAAGGAAGGAACCCCGCTCTCCCGCGCCATGCGTCCCGTCAATCACGTGGTGGAACGGTTCATCCCGTCCGCCCTGGTCTTCTCGATCGTCCTGACCTTCATCGTCGCGATCCTGGCGTTGATCCTGACCGGCACCGGCCCCGGCGACCTCGTGGTCCACTGGGGCGACGGTCTGGCCGGGCTGCTCGACTTCATCACCCAGATGGCCCTGATCCTGCTGCTCGGGCACATCCTGGCCAACACCGGACCGGTCCGGCGCGTGCTGGCCTTCCTGGGCTCGGTCCCCCGCACGGAGCTCACCGCCTACGTGTTCGTCTTCGCCGTGGCCGCCGTGGCCAGCCTCATCACCTGGGGGCTGGGCCTGGTGGTCGGCGGCCTGCTGGCCCGGGAGGTCGCCTACCAGGGGCGCGAGCGCGGCCTGAAGCTGCACTTCCCCATGCTGGTGGCCGCCGGCTTCGCCGGCTTCGTGGTCTGGCACATGGGCTATTCGGCATCCGGCCCCCTGACCGCCGCCACCGAGGGGTCCTTCCTCATGGAGTCCCTCGGCGGGCAGCCCGTGCCGATCAGTGAGACCGTGTTCTCCTCCTGGAACATGATCGCCGCCGTGGTGACGATCCTCGTGGTGGCCCTGGCCCTGTTCCTGGTGGCCCCGCGCCGCGGCGACAAGATCGTGGAGCTGGCGAAGGACGCCCGCGAGCAGGCCGATGACGGCCAGGAGGAGATCGTGACCCCGGCCGACCGCGTGGATGCCAGCCGCCTGCCGACCCTGCTGCTGGGCCTGATGCTGGTGGCCTACCTGGTGCTGCACTTCTCCAGGGGTGGCACCCTGACCCTGGACACCGTGAACTGGTCCTTCCTCGCCCTGATCCTGCTGCTGGTGCGCAATCCCTTCGAGCTGATCCACCTGACCAAGAACGCCGCCTCCAACGTGGGCGAGATCCTGCTGCAGTTCCCGTTGTACGCGGGCATCCTCGGCATGATGACCGAGTCTGGCCTGGTGCAGATCCTCTCCGACGCCTTCGTGGCCATCTCCAATCCCACGACCTTCGGGGTTCTGGCCTTCCTGTCCGCCGGCCTGGTGAACTTCTTCGTCCCCTCCGGCGGCGGGCAGTTCGCGGTGCAGGGGCCCATCATGCTCGGCGCCGGCGCCGACCTCGGCGTGGACCCCGCGATCACCATCATGGCCGTGTCCTACGGCGATCAGTGGACGAACATGATCCAGCCGTTCTGGGCCATCCCCCTGCTGGCGATCGCCGGGCTGAAGATGCGGGACATCCTCGGCTACACCACGGTGGTGCTCATCGCCTCCGGCCTCGTGTTCGCGGGCACCCTGCTGCTCGTGTCGCTCTAACTCCCCGGCACAGAGTGACCCCTCCCCCGCCCTCGTGGCGGGGACACTCTGTACCGAGCCCTACGACCCCAGGGGACGGCACCAGAGATCCCTAGGGCCATCGTGGGCGCGTACCCTCGAAGGGAGTGGCAGCGAGTTGCTTCTCGATCTCCGGGACAAGGTCACTAGCCATCGGAGTGGTCCCGAATTGGGTCCTGACAATCGGCCGCTCGGCGAGCAGCCCTCCCATGCCGAAGGGGCGGCCGGAGTGCCCGCGATTCGTCGACCGGACTCGAGCGAAGGCCTGATCTGTCACGTGGAAGGCAAGCTGTTGCTTGTGGGATTCCACCCACGGCGCCGGGCTGACCTCGGCGTTGAGGATCTCCTCCCAGGTCAACGTCCACGCAGGAGTGGAGACCCCGCGATCATCGATGGTCACGTGCTGCGGCCGGATCGCACCATTGAGGTAATACCAGGCCCCGTAGCCGGCGAAGAACACTCCGGGCACGGCAATGATTCGAAGGAAGCCCAGCATCGGGGACGGATCGTTGAAGTAAGACCCCGGGATCCCGAGAACAGCGCAGAGCAGAAAGACGGTCAAAGCCAGACTCAGGATCCCGACGAACCACCAACGGACCAAGCCGACCCGTGCCGTCACCGGTTCCGGACGTTGCCCCTGCTCGGCCCCATTGTTCGGCTGGGCGCTCATCCCAACCGCCCGCCGGACTCCTGGAGATAGCAGACCCCGCAGAGAGACTCGTAGGTGACCTCTACGCCGTCGATCGCCACCTGGTCGCCCTCGAAGACGAAGCGTTCGCGCCGGGGCTCGCGCGCACCGGCGGCCGGGCCGGCGTCGTGCCCCGCCATCGTGTCCACCACCTTGCGGGTGTTGAAGATGGCCTTGCGCCCGCACCGGCAGATGGTCTTGAGCTCCTCGAGGGAGTGGGCCAGCTCCATAAGCCGGGCCGAGCCGGGGAAGGACGCCGTGCGGAAATCGGTGCGGATGCCGTAGGCCATCACGGGCACGCCCTCGAGCACGGCGATCCGCAGCAGGTCGTCCACCTGGGCAGGTTCGAGGAACTGGGCCTCGTCCACGAGCAGGCAGGCGACGGGCTTGACCTCGGCGTCCAGGTGCGTGAGCAGGGCGGTGGGGTCGTCCCCGCGGGCCTCCTGGCGGAACAGCGCCATGAGGTCGGCCCCGGGCGGGATCAGGAAGTCGGCATTCCGGGTGACGCCCAGCCGGGAGACGATCTGGTCCTCGCCCTTCGAGTCCACCTGGGGCTTGGCCAGCAGCACCCGCTGACCGCGTTCCTCGTAGTTGAACGCGGCCTGGAGGAGTCCGGTCGACTTGCCGGAGTTCATCGCCCCGTAGCGGAAGTAGAGCTTGGCCACGATCGAGAAGTCTAGTGCTGGTCCGGTGAACTACTTGATCGAGTTCGGATGCTTCGCCAGCGGAGTGACCTTGATGTCCATATAGGGGTACATGGGGAAACCGCTGAGGATGGTGTGCAGCTCGTCGTTGTCCGCCACGTCGTAGACGGAGTAGTTGGCGTATTCACCGACCACGCGCCAGATGTCCCGCATCCTGCCCTCGCGCTGCAGGTTGCCGGAGTACTCCTTCTCCTTGACCTGGAATTCCGCCTTGGTCTCCGCGGTCATCGACTCGGGGAAGGTCACGTCCATCCGTGCCAGAAACAGCATCGTCACTCCTTCGTACGGCGCATCATGCAGTGGTTGCGCTGGGGCTGAGATCGCCGAGGGCGTTCGGCCGTTGTCACTATAGACGGCCCGTGATGAGCCCGGCGGCTCAGCCCTGGGGCAGGACGAACCCGGGCCGCCGCACGGTGACCCGGGGTCGCGCGTCCCCGGGGATGCCGTCGGCATCGAGCGGGAGCCCGACGACGGCGTCACCCCGTTCCAGCGCGACCAGCAGCGTGGGTGCCCCGCCGGGATGGCCGAGCGCCAGGTGGCGGGGCCAGTTCCCGCCGCACGGCACCTCGGCGACGAGTTCGGGCGTCCCGGCACGGCGGATCACGCCGATGGTGTCGCGGCCGCGGTTGGCCACATAGATGAGCGCCCCGTCCGGGGAGAGCACCAGGTGCGAGGGCAGGTTGTCCTGGGCGGACCCGGGATCCTGGTCCTGACCGTGGGTCGGAACGATGGCGACCTCGCGGAATCCCCCGGCAGTGGCGTCCAGGTCCAGCACGTGCAGCCGCGAGTCCAGTTCTCCCACCACGGCCAGGTGGCGTCCCTCGATGCCGGCCTCCGGCAACGGGGGCAACAGCGCGAGATGGCGGGGACCGGTGCCGGCGGGCAGGAGGTGGACCCAGGATGGCGTGCAGTCGGCCACGTCCACACCCGCGGTGTCCCCGGGAGCGGTCCCCGCCCCGTTCCGGACGATGTCCTGGAGGGAGTACTCGAGGAGGCGGTCGGCGCCCAGGTCCGTGACGAGCAGGCGGTCGTCGTCCAGGAAGATCACGAAGTGCAGGTGCGGGGCCTCCTGGCGGGAGGCCACGGGCCCGGACCCGTCAGGAGCCTGGACCGCCACCGGCTGCCCCAGCAGGCCGTCCTCGAGGACCGGGGCCACCGTCAGGGTGCCCGAGTCGTAGGAGGCCGCAGCCAGCCACGTGCCGGAGGGGTTGAGGTCCGCATGGCAGGTGTTCGCGCCACCGGTGGACACGCGCTGGGAGGTCACCCAGCCGACGTCGTGGCCGGGGGAAGTCGCGCGCGCAGCGGACGGGGACAGGACGGCGATCTCGCCCTCGGGCAGGTGCAGGGCGGCATACAGCCTGCCCTCCGAGTCCGTGCCCGCACGGCCGCGGACCAGCCATGAGGGGGCATCCGGGCCGCCACCGGCCACCGCGTCCGCGTGCTGCGGCCAGCCGGTGGTGCGCACGAGTCCACCGGCGTTGGCCAGGACGGGGGTATCGGCACCGGGGGTGTTGAAGGTGCCCACGAGGACGGTGTCAGCCCCTGCGGGGCCGTCGCTGCCGCCTGCGCCCACGGCAGGGTTCGGCACCATGGCTCAGCCCTGGGCGATCTGTTCTGTGGCCGTGGGATCGGCGTCCATCAGGAAGGCCTCGATGCGGTGGACCTCTTCGCCCTCCCCGATGGCGGAGGCGGCCAAGCCGAGCATGTAGAGCGATCGGAGGAAACCGCGGTTCGGCTCGTGGGAGTAGGGCACCGGACCGGCACCCCGCCAGCCCGCACCCCGCAGCGAGTCCAAGCCACGGTGGTAGCCCACCCGGGCGAAGGCGTAGGCGTCGATGGTGCGCCCCTCGGCCCAGGCGTCCTCGGCCATCAGGGCCCAGGCGAGGGAGGACTTGGGGAACCGGATGGCGATGTCTTCCGGCAGGTCGCCCGCCTCGATCCGCGCCAGGACCTCCGGTTCCTCCGGAAGCTGCGTGGGGGCGGGCTGCATGAGGTTCTTGCCGACGATCGACGCGTCAGAGGACATGATGCTCCTTGATTCGGGTGGCTCCGGGGGCGGGCGGCACCGGTACTGGCGCGGTGGCCCACGCCGGAGGAGGACGGGACACCTCCGACCCTACCCGTGGAACCCCCTCTGGGCCGTGGGTCCGGTCACCGCCGGCGAGGACCGATTCCGGCGAGGCCCCTTGGCTAGGATGCCTAGAATGCCGCGCTGCGCATCACTGTCCGGAAACAGTCGGCGCAGGACCGCGCGAGCCGAGTCGGTTCACTCGTCCCCGAGACCCATTTCCCTGGCCTTGCGCTCCCACGCCTCATGTTCGCTGTCCCGCAGCTCGCGCTTCTCCACGCGGGCCTCGAGGCGGTCGATGCGGCGCTCGACCTCGGGCTTGACCTGCCCCGACTCCAGGGCCTCGATGCGCTTCTTGAGGCGCTCGAGCTCCTTCGGGTCGGACTCACCATCCGAGCCCGGAATGGCCTTGCCGGTCACCATGCTGAAGACCATGAGGCCACCCCAGACGAGGATGGCGATGATGGCGATCCATGCGAACCAGGGCATGGGCTTCTCCTTCTCGAGGACGGCGGCCGGGGCTCCCGCTGCGGAACGCGCCCGGCCGGCGTCCTGCTGGGTTAACCGATGGACTGACCGGCGGAGCCGAGTTCCTGGCAGGCCTGCCCCACGCGGGTGGCCATGGCCTCCTCGGCCTTGGCACCCCAGGTGCGCGGGTCGTAGAGCTTCTTGTTGCCGACCTCGCCGTCGACCTTCAGGACGCCGTCGTAGTTCTGGAACATGTGCGTCACCACGGGACGGGTGAAGGCGTACTGGGTGTCCGTGTCCACGTTCATCTTGATGACGCCGTAGGACACCGCGTCCGAGATCTCCTGGGCCGAAGAGCCGGAACCGCCGTGGAAGACCAGGTCGAAGGGACGGTCCTGGCCGATGCTGGCGCCGACCTCGCGCTGGATCTCGTCCAGGATCTCCGGGCGCAGCTTGACGTTGCCCGGCTTGTAGACGCCGTGGACGTTGCCGAAGGTCAGGGCCGTGAGGTAGCGGCCGTTCTCCCCGGCGCCCAGGGCCTCGATGGTGGCCAGGCCGTCCGCCACGGAGGTGTAGAGCTTCTCATTGATCTCATGCGCCACGCCGTCCTCCTCGCCGCCGACCACGCCGATCTCCACCTCGAGGATCTGCCGGTTGGCGTGGGTGCGGGCCAGCAGCTCGCGGCCGATGCGCAGGTTCTCCTCGAGGGTCTCGGCCGAGCCGTCCCACATGTGCGAGTTGAAGAACGGGTCACGGCCGGCCTTGACCTCGGCCTCGGAGGCGTCCAGCAGCGGCATGACGAAGCCGTCCAGCTTGTCCTTGGGGCAGTGGTCCGTGTGCAGGGCGATGTTGACGCCGTAGTTCTTGGCGACCTCGCGGGCGAAGGCCACCATGGCCAGCGAGCCGGTCACCATGTCCTTCACGGAGGAGCCGGAGAAGTAGGCCGCGCCACCGGTGGAGGCCTGGATGATGCCGTCCGAGCCGGCCTCCGCGAAGCCCCGGATCGCGGCGTTCAGCGTCTGGGAGCTGGTGACGTTGATGGCCGGATAGGCATAGCCGCCCTTCTTGGCGGAGTCGATCATTTCGGCGTACTTGTCCGGTGAGGCGATGGGCATTGCGGCTCCTTGACATCGATAGGTATCGGGTGACCCTGTCCATGGCCCATCCTAGTCAACCGAGCTAGTCAACCGAGCTAGTCAACCGAGGCCCCGGACCCGCCCGGGACCACGCCCCGTCAGGGGCGCTGGCCGAAGACCTGCTGACGGATCCAGGCGTGCATGGCGATGCCGGCGGCGGAGGCGGCATTGATGGACCGGGTGGATCCGTACTGTGCGATGGACAGCGTCGCCTCGGCCGCCGCATGGACCTCCTCGGAGAGCCCCGGCCCCTCCTGCCCGAAGACCAGCACGCACCGCTCGGGCAGCGCGAACGTCTCCAAGGGCACGGAGTCCGGAAAGATGTCGATGCCGATCACGGCGAGCCCCTCGGCTGCCGCCCAGGCCGTGAAGTCCTCCACGGTCGGGTGGTGGTGCACGTGCAGGTAGCGGTCCGTGACCATGGCCCCGCGGCGGTTCCAGCGGCGCCGGCCGATGATGTGCACCCCTGCCGCGTTGAACGCGTTGGCGGTGCGCACCACGGTGCCGATGTTCAGGTCGTGCTGCCAGTTCTCGATCGCCACGTGGAAGGGGTGCCGCCTGGTGTCCAGGTCCGCCACGATCGC
This sequence comes from Citricoccus parietis, assembly GCF_042433045.1. Lineage (NCBI taxonomy): Bacteria > Bacillati > Actinomycetota > Actinomycetes > Micrococcales > Micrococcaceae > Citricoccus > Citricoccus parietis. Next base: position 17,712 of record NZ_JBHLWH010000024.1, read on the forward strand.
CTCGAGCGTCCAGTACCGGTAGTGGTCCGCCACATTGCGCCGGTCGCCCTCACGCAGCAGTTCGGGGTCCCACTGCTCCCCCGCGGGCCAGTCACCCTCCCAGGGGCCCACGCCCACCTCCCGCTCGGGTGCGTCCGGAACCGGCGCACCCGGGGCGGCCGGGCCGGCGTCGGGCGTCACTTGAGGCGGTCGACGAGCGCCCAGGAGGCGAGCGCCGAGGCCCCCGCCACGGTCAGGACGGCCGGCCACGGGCCGATCTTCTTGGCGAGCGGGTGGGACGCGCCGAAGCCCCCGATGTACAACGCGGACAGCGCGACGGTGGTGGCGGCACCGCCCTTGGCGGCCCACGTGCGGCCCGCGTAGGCACCGGCCGCGGCCAGGACCACGCCGCCGAGGGCGCGGACACCGGTCTCGCGGGCGGTGAGGTAGCCGCCGAGGAGCCCGAGGGCGGCCAGGGGGGCGGTCACAACGGACTCTGCGGGCTTGAACACACCGGTTTCGCTCATGGACACCACGGTAGCCGCTGTCCACGGCGCACAATGGACCCGTGACCATCGTCGACAACGCCATCTACAAGGACGGCCAGCGCATCCTGGCGCCCACCTCGCTGCAGGAGACCTTCGAGCAGTGCAAACGGCTCGGCGGGATGGCGTGGGTGGGACTGTACCGGCCGGATGAGGCGGAGTTGCAGGAGGTGGCGCACGAGCTCAACCTGCACGAGCTGGCTGTGGAGGACGCCCTGGTGGGCGGGCAGCGGGCCAAGCTCGAGCGCTATGACGATGACCGCTTCTTCGTGTTGATCCCCGCCCGCTACCTGGACGAGACGGAGACCGTGGAGTTCGGTGAGCTCAACGTGTTCGTCGGCAACGACTTCGTGGTCACGGTCCGCCATTCGGAGGTCCCGGACCTCTCCCGGGTCCGGCGCCACCTGGAGGAGCAACAGTCGGACCTGCTCTCCGCCGGGACCTCCGCCGTGGTGCACGGGATCCTCGACTCCGTGGTGGACGACTACTTCCCCGTGGCCGAGGGCCTGGAGAACGACATCGCCGAGATCGAGGACGAGATCTTCGCCGGGGACGGCAACGTGACCCGCCGCATCTACGAGCTCTCCCGCGAGGTGGTGGGCTTCCAGCGGGCCATCCGGTCCCTGCCGCACATGCTGGAGACCATGATCGAGCACCTGGAGGGGGACCCCGGCAAGGTCGAGGTACTCCGCAAGCTGCGTGACGTGCACGACCACACCGTGCAGCTCGATGACCGGGTCACCTCCATGCGCACGATGCTCGAGCATGCCCTGGAGCTGGACTCCACCTTGACCTCGAAGAAGCTCGCCGAGGTCTCCGTGGCGCAGAACGAGCAGGTCAAACGCATCTCGTCCTGGGCGGCCATCATCTTCGCCCCGCAGCTGGTGGGCTCGATCTACGGCATGAACTTCGACCTCATGCCGGAGCTGCACTGGGTGTGGGGCTACCCGTTCGCCCTGGCGCTGATGCTCGCCGTGGCGCTGACGCTGTTCGTCCTGTTCCGCAAGAACGACTGGCTGTAGCCCACCAGCCTCCGCCACAACCCGACATCCCGGGTTACGAGCACGCCCGACGTCGAAACACGCCGGTGCAGTCGACACGAGTCGTGCTCGTAACCGGGGTCAGTCGAGGCCGAGCTCGTCCTTGCCGAAGGCGTACAGGTACTGCACCCCGGCCTCCTCCTCGATGCGTTCGGCGGCACCGGTGTCCCGGTCCACGATCACGGCCACGGCCTGCACCTGGCCGCCGGCCTGGCGGACTCCCTCGACGGCGGTCAGCGCCGACCCGCCGGTGGTGGAGGTGTCCTCGAGGACGACGACGGGGCGTCCTTCCACGGACGGTCCCTCCACCTGACGGCCCATGCCGTAGGACTTCTGCGCCTTGCGGACCACGAAGGCGTCCAGGGCCCGGCCCTGGCGGCCGGCCTCGTGCAGCATGGCGGTGCCGACCGGGTCTGCGCCCATCGTCAGGCCACCGACGGCCTGGGCCTCGACGCCGGCCTGGTCCAGCAGGTCCAGCATGACCCGGCCCACCAGCGGGGCGGCCTCGTGGTGGAGGGTGATGCGGCGCAGGTCGATGTAGTAGTCGGCCTCCTTGCCGGAGGAGAGGGTGACCCGTCCGCGCACCACGGCCAGCTCCTTGATGAGTTCCAGCAGTCGGGCACGGTCCTGGGTCTGAGTCGTCATGGACTCCATCCTAGATTCCCCGACTCTGGATTCTCCGGCAGCGCACTCCTAGGGTGGTGCCATGAGTGACCCCATTGACCGGGACGCCCCGACGGGCAACCCCACCGAACAGATGCTCAGCTACTGGATCAACCTGGTGGACACCCTGCTGACCACACGCGTCAACGAGTCCCTCGCCGAACACGGGCTCACCCGCGCCCAGTGGCAGCTGATGAACACCCTGACGGCCCGACCCCAGACCACCGAGGAACTCAGCCAGTCACTGGCGCCGGCGGCGGCCACCACCGAGGAGGGGCCGCGGACGGTCGAAGAGCACCTGGACGAACTCGTCGAGTCCGGCTGGCTGGTGGCCGAGGGCGGGATGTACACCCTGACCAGCACGGGGCGCACGTCCGGCGAGCGCGTGGCCGCCGTGGTGGAGGAACTGCGGGCGGAGATCACCGAGGGGTTCGATGACAGCCAGTACCAGATGGTGGTCCAGGCGCTGAAGACCATGGCCAGGAACCTGGGTTGGGAACATGCCTGAAACATCCATGGGCCTAGGCTGGGCCCATGCGTGAACTGCAGCGAGAGATCATCACCGAGATGGGCGTCAGCCCCGAGATCGATCCGGCCGTCGAGGCGGCCAGACGCGTGGCCTTCCTCCAGGACTACCTGCGGGCCTCCGGTGCCCAGGGTTTCGTCCTCGGCATCTCCGGAGGTCTGGACTCCACCCTGGCGGGCCGCTTGGCGCAGTTGGCCGTCGAGGGGCTCCGGGCCGAGGGCGAACAAGCCGAATTCGTCGCGGTCCGCCTGCCCTACAACGTGCAGCATGACGAGGACGATGCCCGGGCCGCCCTGGATTTCATCGGCGCCGACCGCGAGGTCACCTATGACATCGCCGCCGCCGTGGACGGGTTCGAGTCCGAGTTCGCCTCGGCCATCGGTGAACCGATCTCCGACTTCAACAAGGGCAATGTCAAGGCGCGCGTGCGCATGGTCGCCCAGTATGCGATCGCCGGCGGCCGTGGCCTCCTGGTGATCGGCACGGACCAGGCCGCCGAGTCCGTGACCGGGTTCTTCACCAAGTACGGCGACGGCGGCGCGGACGTGCTGCCGCTGTTCGGTTTGAACAAGCGCCAGAACCGTGCGCTGCTCCAGCACCTCGGAGCATCCGAGAGGCTGTGGGCCAAGGTGCCCACGGCCGACCTGCTGGACGGCAAGCCGGGCCAGACCGACGAGGCCGAGCTCGGCCTGGACTATGACACGATCGACGACTACCTCGAGGGCCGCACCATCCCGGACGAGGCCGCCCAGAAGCTGGAATCGATCTACCTGCGCTCCCGGCACAAGCGCACCACACCGGTGACGATCCTGGACGGCTGGTGGCGCGACTGACGCTCGCCCGGGCCTGGCGCTGGTCTATCGCCCCACGGGAACCTTGCGCATGACCAGCCAGGACACCCCGTTGGCGAGGACGGCGATCACGATCAGCAGGCCGGAGATCTTGGCGATGAGGTTCGTCGAGAAGAACGTCATGAAATCCATCCCGGTGCCCAGCACCAGGGCCAGCGCCCCGAGGATGACCACCAGCAATCCGGCGATCCCGGCCATCACACCGTACTGGCCCCACCGCAGGTAGACGGCGGCCAGTCCGGCTCCGACCGAGAGGCACGCCAGGGTGATCGCGAAGCTGATGAGCAGGGTCGCCCCCAGGTCACCGTCACCGAGCGCGTAGACGTCGAACATGCGCGCTCCCGTGAACCAGTGGCCGGTGGCCTGCTCCAGCAGCAGGAAGGCCCCCATCAGGGCGGACAGGAAGGCGGACTGCACCACGATCCACAGGGCGGTCCCGGCCCAGTAGTGCCGGCGGGTGGAACCCATCATGCCGATGGCGAAGGGCATGGTCCGGGCGTAGGCGTAGACGCCGATCGTCACGATGAAGCCCGGCCAGGACCACAGCGCCGCCTGGTTGTAGCGGAAGCCGGCGCCGAGCTCTTCGGCCGTGGCCGGCGTCAGGGCCGCCAGCAGCAGGAAGACGACCACGCACACGGCGGCCACGGCGGCCAGCATGATGATCGGCACCCAGACCATCTGCATGCGGTCCACGAAGTGCAGCCGGACGATCCGCAGGACCGGGTTCATCCCGCGGTGGGCGGTGGCGGCCGGAGCGGGCCCGGCCTGGGTCAGGGTTGCGGTGCTCATCGTGACTCCTTCGGGGTTTCGGCGGCGGTCTCGCCCACGGTGTCGGTGGGCCGTGAGCCGATTGCGGCCACCAGGTCCTGGAGTCCGACCGGACCGATCTCCAGGTGCTGCTCGGCCGCGGCGGCGGCCAGGCCGGCGTCGGGCTGTCCGGCCAGGGTGACGGAGGACAGCCCGCCGATCCGGCGGGAGTGCAGGATGCTCCTGCCCTCCGTGAGCTGCCCGACGGCGGCCGCCGGGCCGGAGAGGGAGAAGGCGGCGCTGCGCGCCGAGTCCGCGTCGGCATCCATCAGGATCCGGCCGTCGTCGATCACCAGGACCTTCTCCAGCAGGTCCGCCGCCTCGTCGATGAGGTGGGTGGACATGATGATGGTGCGGGGGTGCTCCAGGTAGTCCTGCAGCATCACGTCGTAGAACAGCTGACGGGCCGTGGCGTCCAGACCGAGGTAGGGCTCGTCGAAGAAGGTCAGCGGGGCCCGGGAGGCGAGGCCGACGACGATGGCGACCGAGGACAGCTGCCCGCGGGAGAGCTTCTGGATCTTGGTCTCCACCGGAAGCCGGAACATCCTCACCAGCCGTTCGGCGAAGTCCTGGTCCCAGCTCTCGAAGAACCAGGGGGCGGACTTCAGCACGTGTCCGGCTTTGAAGGACTCCGGATACTTCTGGTTCTCCCGGGCGAAGCACAGGTGGGAGGCCGTCTCGATGTCCTCGAAGGGTACCCGTCCCATCACCGAGACCTCCCCCTGGGTGGACCGGTCCTGGCCGGAGAGGATGGACAGGGCGGTGGTCTTGCCGGCGCCGTTGCGGCCGAGCAGGCCGCAGATGGAGTTGGCGGGGATGTCGAAGTCGAGCCCGTGCAGGATCTCCTTGCGGCCGAAGGACTTCCGCAGCCCGCGCACGCTGATCACGGCCTCGGGGTTGATCGGCTGCCCGGCCGGCAGCGGCCTGGCCTCGTGGCTCAGGGCGTCGGCGGCATGGCCGGTGCCGGTGCTGCTGCCGTTGCCGGAAGCGGGCTCGGCCCCGAAGGGCGCGGCGGCCGCAGTGCCGGACGAGGTGCCGGACGGGGCGTCGCGTGCGGTGTGGTTGATGCCGCCGGGAGCGGTCTCGGGAACGGTGTTGGGAGTGACGTGCATGATTCCCCCTACAGGGCTGATCGGGTGGTGTCTGCGGTGGTCGTGAGATCGGCGGCGGTACTGCGGATCATCTCGGACAGGTCCTCCGGGGTGATCTCCAACCGGGCCGCCTCGGTGAGCAACGGGTGGATGTACTGCCGGGTGAAGGCCTCGCGGCGGGTGCCCAGCAGCTGCTGCCGGGCACCGGGCGCCACGAACATGCCGATGCCCCGTTTCTTGTAGAGGATCCCCGTGTCCACCAGCAGGTTGATCCCCTTGTTGGCGGTGGCCGGATTGATCCGGAGGAACGCGGAGAACTCGGTGGTGGAGGGCACCTGCGTCTCCTCCGGGTAGGTTCCGTCCACGATCCCCTGCTCGATCCGGAGCGCCAGCTGGCGGAAGATCGGCTGCGTGGCGTCCATCTCCATGCGGCGCTCCATTCCTGGGGGTCAGAACCGAGCGCTACAGTCGACTCGGTCCATTGGTTCATTACTTGTGTAACTAACCTAGCAACCTGCCTGCGTCCTGTCCACCCCCGCTTCCAGTCGACTTCGGGAGGGTGTTCGACGCGAACACCCACCCGAAGCCGACGGAAAACCTCCCTCTTCGGTTCGTTAGGCTGGCCAGGTGAAGATCGCGACCTGGAATGTGAACTCCCTCCGTGCCCGAGCCGACCGCGTCGAGTCCTGGCTCGAACGCACCGACGTGGATGTCCTGGCCATCCAGGAGACCAAGTGCAAGGACGAGAACTTCCCGTGGGAGCTCTTCGAGCGCATGGACTACGAGGTGGCCCACTTCGGCTTCTCCCAGTGGAACGGGGTGGCCATCGCCTCCCGCGTGGGCCTGGCGGACGTCGAGCGCACCTTCTCCGGCCAGCCCGCCTTCGGCAAGGGCGGCCTGGACCCGGTCCAGGAGGCCCGCGCCATCGCGGCGACCGTGGGCACCGGGACGGACGCGGTGCGTCTGTGGTCCCTCTACGTCCCCAACGGCCGCGCCCTCGAGGACGAGCACATGCCCTACAAGCTGCAGTGGCTCCACATCCTCAAGGAGCAGGCCGCCGCGGACCTCGCCGCGGACCCGAACCTGCGCCTGGCTCTGACAGGTGACTGGAACATCGCCCCGCAGGACGAGGACGTCTGGGACATCCAGTTCTTCCGGGACCAGGGCCTGACCCACGTGTCCGCACCGGAGCGCGCCGCCTTCCACGCCTTCGAGGAGGCCGGGTTCCAGGACGTCGTCCGCCCGCGCCACCCGGGCCCCGGGGTCTACACCTACTGGGACTACACGCAGTTGCGCTTCCCCAAGAAGGAGGGCATGCGCATCGACTTCGTCCTGGCCTCACCGGCTCTCGCCGACTCCGTCACGGACGCCTGGATCGACCGTGAGGAGCGCAAGGGCAAGGGCGCCTCGGACCATGCCCCCGTGGTCGTGGACCTCGGCCCCTGAGCCGGACGCCATGGAGTACCAGTCCGAGCTGCGCGTCTACCAGCCCCTCGCGGCCTTTCCCGACGCCGTCCAGGCCGAGTACCAGCGCGCCAGCCGCCGCACGCGCACGGAGGCCGAGCAGGAGGCCGCTCTCCGGGCACAACGCCGGCTGCTGCGCGACGTCACCGACCCGTTCCCGCACGGCCGTGACCTGGTCCGGGTGCTCCGGGTCCCCGTGGCCGACGGCGAGGCCCCGGTCTCCGAGTACTTCTGCCCGGATGAGATGGCCCTGCGGAGCGAACTCGCGGCCGAGCAGCTGGCTGACTCGATGCGCCCGCAGATCTTCACCCTGCTCGTCCCGGAGGCGGCCCGGCAGGCCAACATCGAGCGGCTGGCGGAACGGCTGGAGTTCGGCGACGCCGAGGCCCTGCACCAGGTCCACACCCGCACCGCGGTGTGGGGCGTCCCCGCCGGCTGGTTCGCGCTGCTGCACGAGGACGATGAGGTGACCGTGATCGGGAACCCGGACTCCCCCGAGTCCGTGCGCCGCACCGTGCCGCTGGAACTGGCCCTGGAGCGGGCCCGGCACGCCGCCGTCGTGCTCTCCCTGCACGCCCCGGACATGGACCTGCTGAACGACCTGACCATCCTGGTGTCCTGGCTGGAGTCCTTCCACCCGGATTCCCGCGTGGAGCTGGACTACGGCGGGCTGGCCCGGCTCGTGTGGCCGGACGATTCCCCCTTCGACGTCCGCACCGCGATCGAGGCCCTCGAGGACGGGGAGACCGAGGCCGCCGTGATCGCGAACCACCGGATGGTACGCCGCTGGTTGCCGGTCCGGCAGCTGGGCCGTGCCAGCTGACACCCACCCCTGGCATGAATCCACGTGACCACTAGGCTGGGCCCATGACCACGGGACCACTGAGCACCCCACCGTCCGAAGCCCGCAACCACCCCATCAACTCCTGGTGGGTGGACGCCGTGATCTACCAGGTCTACCCCCGCTCCTTCGCGGACGCGGACGGGGATGGCATGGGCGATCTCGCCGGCGTGACCGCCCAGTTGCCGTATCTCGAAGAGCTCGGGGTGGACGCCATCTGGCTCTCGCCGTTCTACGTCTCCCCGCAGCGCGACGGCGGCTATGACGTGGCCGACTACCGGGACGTGGACCCCCTCTTCGGCAGTCTGGAGGACGCCGAACGGCTCCTGGACGCCGCCCATGAGTCAGGGCTCCGGGTGATCGTGGACCTGGTGCCCAACCACACCTCCTCCGCTCATCCCTGGTTCATCGAGGCACTGTCCGCGGACCCGAGTACCGAGGCCGGCCTCGCAGTCCGCGATCGCTACATGTTCCGGCCGGGGACCGGTGCGGATGGCGCGGAGCCTCCGAACAATTGGCAGTCCACCTTCGGAGGGCCGGCCTGGACCCGCACCACGAATCCGAACGGCACCCCCGGAGACTGGTACCTGCACCTGTTCGACTCCTCCCAACCAGACCTGAATTGGGACAACACCGAGGTCCGGGACGAATTCGAGGACATCCTGCAATTCTGGCTGGACCGCGGTGTGGACGGCTTCCGCGTGGATGTGGCCCACGGGCTCGTCAAGGCCGAGGGCCTGCCGGACCACCATGCCCGTCCGGGCATGGTCACCGATGCCGCGCCCCACGCCACCACGGGAGATGCCGACTCCGGCGTGGACGTCTCCGGCCACCGGGAGGCCAACCCACAGGACCACGCCCACCCCGTCCCGTATCACGACCAGGAGGGGGTCCACGAGATCTACCGTTCGTGGAACGCCGTCCTGGCCGAGTATGACCACGACCCGGTGCTCGTGGCCGAGGCCTGGGTGTCCCCGCTGGAGCGGTTGTTCCGTTACGTCCGCCCGGGCGAGATGCACCAGGCCTTCAACTTCACCTTCCTCCTGGCAGGGTGGGACGCGGTGCGCATGTCCGATGCGATCACGGGCTCCGTCCAGGAAGCCGAGAAGGTCGGGGCGACGAACACCTGGGTGCTGTCCAATCACGACACGGTCCGGCACGCCTCCCGCTTCGGACTCTCCGATCCCACGCGTTATCCCAACGGTCTCGGCGCCGAGGACGAACAACCGGACGAGGCCCTGGGCTGGAAGCGCGGCCGCGCCGCGGCGATGATCGAGCTGGGCCTGCCCGGATCGGCCTACATCTACCAGGGAGACGAACTCGGCCTGCCCGAGCACACGACCCTGGACGACTCCCTCCGCCAGGACCCCACGTACGTTCGCACCGAGGGTGCGGAGAAGGGCCGGGACGGCTGCCGCGTCCCCCTGCCCTGGCGCGCCGACGCACCCGGGTTCGGCTTCGCCGTCGGGCATCAGGCCGACAACGGGCCGTCTCCGGACATCCCGACCACCCCTGCCCTCCCCGGGCACGACGCCGGCACGGCACCTCTCGCTGCCGCGGCACCCTGGCTGCCCCAGCCGGAGTCCTACGGGACGTACGCGGCGGACCGGCAGGTCGACGTCGCCGGTTCGACCTTCGAGCTGTACCGGCAGCTGCTCGGCGTCCGCGGGGAACTGGACCTGGGCACCGGAACCTTCGCGTGGTCTCGTTTCCACAGCCCCGAGCTCGGCGTGCTGGCGTTCACCGTGGCCACAGGCGGCGGTCAGCACGGGTATGACCTCGATTCCGGTGACCGCATCCCGGAGAAGGTCGCGCTGGTCATGGCCAACATGGGCCAGACCGCGGTGGAGGTCCCCGAGGAGTATGCCGCGGCGATCTTCAGCCACGACGAGGCGTTGCAGGACGGGCAGCTGATGCCCGATTCCGCCGCCTGGTTCCTCCGACGCTGAGGTACCGGGACGACGAAGGCCCCCACTCTGGGCGGTTTCCAGGGGTCCTCGCAACACCTGATGGTTAAGTGACTGTTAGTAGATCACGCAGACGCT
>NZ_JBHLWH010000025.1:0-1450 GCF_042433045.1 Citricoccus parietis
TCTCGCCCTACGTGATCGAACTGATCTGCTCTGTCACCGTGGTACCGCTCCAGCCTGACACGTAGGGGGGACGCAGACCAGGCACAGGCTGTGGCACTGTGAACCGAAACCGGCTGATCGTAGAACTATCCGCGCTCGTGCTCGCCGAACCCAACGCGGGTGCCCGCCGGGCCACACTGATTGGCCGCTACCGAGAGAACACCTCAGCTGCGCTAGAAGCCCTCATCGGCGTTGAGTTTGTCGCGCAGGAGCTCGGACGCGGCACGCTACGCCGTCTGGCACACCGGCACCGAGCCGCGTGGCTCGCAGACCTGCACTCCCGTGAGACCGCCGTACTGGACTACAGCACAGACATCGTCCGCCGCCGCATGCGCCAAGCGCCCCGGTAGCAAGCGCTTGCTACCGGGGCGTCACCCGCCTAAAACGCGGATAACGCGGCTACGGGCGAGCACGTTGCAACGCGGCGGCGCGCGTTCACCCCACATGCATGACCGAACGACAGGAGAGCAGTAATGGCACACGTGAGAACCGTGCCCCGCAAGACCGGCCAGGCCTATGAAGTGGTGTGGAAGGTCGGTAGCACCCGCAAGCAGAAGACCTTCACCGTGAAGCGAGAAGCTGACCGATTCGCTCTGAAGGTGGAGAACGAACTGGCAGCAGGCAACTCCACCGAGCCGCTGGCCGGCAGATCGAAGACTTTCCGAGAGGTCGCGGAAGCGTGCCTGGATGCAGACCGGCCACGGCTCAAACCAAAGACCATCGAAGGCTACGAGGACACGTTGCGCCTGCACATCTACCCAACGCTCGGCACCCGGCGCATCGCGGCGGTCACCTCGCAGGACGTGGAGAAGTGGGTCGCCGACCTGAGAGCTATGCCGAAGAGCAACGGCAAGCCGCGATCCGAGACGTCAGTCCGCACTGCGTACTCGGTACTGCAGAAGATCTTCACCTACGCCGCCCGGCACCGGCTCATCTCACACGACCCAACGGCGGCGGTCCCGAAGCCCAGGACCTCCCACTACGTACCCAACTTCCTTACGGTGGGCGAGGTCGAGGAGATCGCCGGAGTACTGGACGCGTGGAACCCCTACGGCACCATCGTTCGTTTCGCCGCGTGGACTGGACTGCGGTCCGGCGAGCTCGGAGCGCTCCGCATTCGAGATATCGACCTCATGCACAAGGAGGTCCGAGTCGAGCGCACCATGTCATGGGTACGCGGAGAATGGCTGTACACCGCACCGAAGTCCGAGCGCTCCAAGCGCACCGTGCCGCTACTGGACGAAGGTCTGATCGCTGAGATGAAGACCCTGCTCAATGAGCATCCGCATCGTGCGGACCCCGACGCGGGGCTGTGGCCGGGGAAGATCCGAAGCCACGCGATTTAGTAGTGCCCCATAGAGTGGTGTAACGCACAGGTGGCAAGGCACGTCGTTCCAGACGTGGACGCGGC
>NZ_JBHLWH010000026.1:0-64682 GCF_042433045.1 Citricoccus parietis
TCGATACGACCGACATCCATCCTGACCGGCCAGTCCCAGACCAGCCAGATCCAGACTCACAGATGGCCTCGGTGGGGCCGTTGGAGGTGCCGGGGCGGTCGAAGTAGGCCAGGATGTCCGCCGCCCGCTTCTTCAGCGTCCTGCCCAACGCTGCCAGTTCGGTGAGCTGGGTCGGCACCGTCCGGCCCAGCTTGGTGATCAGCGTCTGCATCATCGTCTTGCCCTTGGTCCGGTCTGGTTCCCGGTAGGCGGCGACCATGTGTTGGTAGAACGCCCAGGTCGCCTCGACCTCCACGTGCTCATCAGTCTCGAAGACGTTCTGGATGCGGGAGTACTGCTTCTCGGTGAGCAGGTCAGCCCCGGTGAGCAGGGTCCGGCGGGCCTTGTAGAGCGGATCGTCCTTGCAGCCGCGGTGGCCGTGGACCTGTTGCTGGACTCGGCGCCGGCACCGCTCGAGGGCATCGCCGGCCAGACGGACGACGTGGAAGGGATCCATGACCGCGGTGGCCTCGGGCAGTTCCTCCTCCGTGGCGGTCTTGAACCCAGTGAAGCCGTCCATGGCCACCACCTCCACGTTGTCCCGCCAGGACTGGTCGCGTTCGGCCAGCCAGGTCTTGAACACCTGCTTGGAACGGCCTTCGACCATGTCCAGCAGGCGGGCCGGCCCGGTGCCAGCGCGCAGCGGGGTGAGATCGATGATCACGGTGACGTATTTGTCGCCGCGCCGGGTGTGGCGCCACACGTGCTCGTCCACGCCGATTGCGGTGACCCGGTCGAACCGGGTCGGGTCGTCGATGAGCATCCGCTTGCCTTCGGCCAGGACGGCATCGTTGGCCGTGTTCCACCGCACCGCCAGCGCTTCGGCGACCCGGGCGATGGTCAGGTGGCCGATCACCAGGGCCTCCAGGGCCCAGCGCAACGCCCGGCGGGAGATCTTGGACTTGGGTTCGGCCGCGGCGGTGGTGTCCTGACGCCAGACGTGGGCGCAGCCGGCGCACCGGTAGCGGCGGACCGTGATGTGCAGGATGGTGGGCCGCCAGCCCAGCGGTTCGTGCGCCAGTCGACGGATCACGGTGCCCCTTGGGGTGCCCCGGGATCCGCAGCGGTGGCACCAGTCATCCGGCTCGACCACTCGGCAGGCCAGCACCGCCCGACCGGGTTCTAGGCGTTGGCCGGTGGCTTCGAGGCCGAGTTCGTCGAGGCGGCAGAACTTGGTCAGGTCACAGTCGTGGAAGGTAGCGTTGGACACGTCGAGGTCTTTCAGATGGCTTGTGTAGGAACTTCCATCTTCGAAAGGCCTCGACCTCTATCCAGCCACCGACGCGCCGCCCCGCCGAGACCGCGCTCTACACCCTCGTTTGTGATGAGCCCCTTACCTCATCGCCATTGGCCTCATCGCAGCCGTTCTAGTCTTCATCGTTGAGTACTGGTACATCGCACTGATCGTCTTCGTCATCGTGGTGGCCGCGGCAGTGCTTCCAGGAATCATTCGGGACGTACGCAAGAACAAGTATTTCGCCAGCGAAGAATTTCAGCAGAAGAAGTCGGAGATCGCTTCCTTCGTGGCCGAGCACAACGAGATCGCCGCCTACACGTCCGAGATCCGCAGCCGCGGCACCTTTGCACTCGGCATTTCGTCCACGGGCTCCCAATCGCACCTTGCGGCCTTTGAGAACACCAGCACTCATAACTACCGCCGTGACCGCAATGTAGCGCAGTACACGGCATCCAACGTGCACAACTGTTCTCTCCAGGTCGTCCGCAGCGCCAAAGCAGACCCCATCAAGTACCTGATGAAGTATTTCAACATCAAAGCTGAGGAACCGCGACTAGCTGAAGTAGAAGCTCTTGGATCGGAACTCGCCCAGCTTGAGAACGCGGTCATCAATCTGAAGCAACGAGAAAAGAGCATCACAAAATCTTTCGTCCCGCCGGCATTCATCCTGGAGTACTACGCGGAAGAGTTCATGCAGCACGCCGGAGTCAAGCTCTCCCCCATCAGCGTCCCCTACCCCACCTACAAGTTTGAGTACGTCAGTGCGGGTGGCAACAGCTCGCAGAAGACGACAATCAAGCTGGACACAAGAACCATTGATGCGGTTTCTGAGCGTCTCTCCGAAAAGATCAAGTTCAAGCGCAGCGCCGCAGGGCAGCGGGCCCTCATGACGGCCCGACTTCGAAATTTCATCAAGGATCGCGACAACCACACGTGTCAGAACTGCTCGATCTCTCTGACCAAGGAACCCCACCTCCTGCTCGAAGTTGATCACATCGTCCCCGTTTCCAAGGGTGGGCTTTCGACTATCGAGAACCTGCAGACGCTCTGTTGGAAGTGCAACCGCACCAAATCCAACAAGATGGTCTTTCGGTAACAGCCGGTATCCGACCACGCCACTGACCATCCACTGAGCCCAGGCGACGGGATCCGGGCAGCGTCACCCGCTGTTGCCTTGATATTCACCGCGGGGCACTGCGGTGGAAACCCGGCCGATGAAGGATCGAGGGGTCCCGTTCCCCACTGGAAAGTCTCCACGCCATGAAGTCCCTCATCCGCACGCTCGGTTCCGGCGCCGCCGTCGCACTCCTGTTGGCCGGCCCGCAGGCCGCCACCGCGGCGACCCCCTCTGCTCCCGCTGTCACGCTGGGTACCCCTCTGGCACAGGCTCACGCCCACAACGACTACGAGCACGAGCGCCCGCTGCTAGACGCCCTGGAGCACGGCTTCACCTCCGTGGAAGCGGATGTCTGGCTCGTAGACGGCGAGCTGCTCGTAGCCCACGACTCCTGGGAACTCGACGACGCCCCCACCCTGGAGGAGGCCTACCTCGAGCCACTGTCCGAGCTGGTCTCCCCCAACGGCAAGCAGCTCTACCCCGGCTACGACGGAGACTTTCAACTCCTGATCGACATCAAGAGCGAGGGCCCGGCCACCTGGGCCGCGATCGAGGACGAGCTAGCCGAGCACTCTCAGTTCATTACCCGCTACAAGAACGGGCAGGTCAAGGACCGCGCGGTCGAGGCCGTCATCAGTGGGAACCGCCCGCTGGCGGACATGCAGGCCGCCGACACCCGCTACTCCGCCTACGACGGCAGGTCCGCGGACCTTGGCTCCGGCATGGATGCGGCATTCATGCCGCTGATCAGCGAGAACTGGACCAAGCTGTTCACGTGGCAAGGCGTGGGCGAGATGCCGGCCGTTGAGCGCGAGCGCCTGTACGAGTACGTGGACCAGGCCCACGCCGCCGGCTACCGTGTCAGGTTCTGGGCCACGAACGACATCGCCGGACAGGCTCGCGAGAACCTCTGGGCGGAGCTCGAGGCCGCCGGCGTGGACCACATCAACACCGACGACCTGGCCGGCCTCCAGACGTTCCTCGGCCACTGACAGGGATGAACTGAGGCCACCCTGGCTCGTGAATCCCCGGCCTGCGCCAAGCAGGACTGCGTGGAGGCCGAGAGGAGGAGACCAGCCTGTACCTTCCCGAGTGAGGGTCGCCGATCGAAGCCGTGGTGTCGCTTCAAGGCGATCAATGATGACAGATTAATCGTTTTGTGAGCATTGATGGCTGACATGGTCACGAAACGCCCGTAGTGTGAGCATGTGGATCTGACACTCTTCGGCGAGCAGGCGACAGGCGATCTCGTCACCGTTCGCGGTTCCGACCCTTCCCTGGGTTCATGGGAGCACAAGGCATTTCTCCCCCATGGGCTCCCGGACTCCATGCCCCAGTTGTCCATGGAGACCGTACTGTCCTTGGGCAACGCCCGCTCTGCACTGGCCGCCTTGGACAACACGGCACGGCAACTGCCCAACCCACAATTACTCCGCCAGCCAACACTGCGCCAGGAGGCCCAGAGCACCTCGGCCCTGGAGGGCACCTACGCACCGCTGTCCGACGTCGTGACCGCCGATGTCGAGCATGCGGCCACCTCCGAGATGCGTGAGATCCTCAACTACGTGCGCATGGCCAACCACGGCTACGCAGCGCAGGCCGCAGGACGTTCCCTGTCCACGACGTTGCTCAACGAGTTGCAGGACATCCTGATGTCAGGCACGCCTCTCCACTCGGAATCCGGTCGGCTTCGGCACAGCCAGGTCGTCATCGGTAGGCAGCAAGGGGCGAGACCAGATGCACTTCCCACCGAGGCCGCCCGGTTTGTGCCCGTGCCCCCGGGCGACCAGTTGGCTGCCGGCGTGGACGAGCTGATGACGTGGAAGGCCTCCGACCACACCGGCAGGATCGATCCCCTCATCAAGACCGGCATGGCCCACTACCAGTTCGAGACCCTCCATCCGTACCGGGACGGCAATGGGCGCTTGGGGCGGTATCTCATCGTCATGGACCTGCTGGCCTTGGGGCTGCTCAGCGAGCCGACCCTGACAGTCTCCCCCTGGTTCGAAGCTCGCCGAACTGACTACTACGACCACCTGCTCCGCGTCAGCACCGACGGCGACTGGGATTCCTTCCTTCGCTTCTTCGCCCAAGGGCTGGAACAGGCGGCGGTCTCGACCCACCGGCAGATGCTGCGCCTCGGCACCGTTCAAGCCGAGCTGAAGGACACCGTCCGATCCTCCACCATCCGATCGGAAAGCGCCCACGCCATGGTCGACCTGGCCACCGCGCAACCTACTTTCACGGCAGCGATCACAGCTCGCGAGCTGGGGCTTTCCACTGGTGGAGCGCGCAAGATCATCGACCAACTCGTGGATGTGGGGGTCCTGCAGGTCCTCGACCCGGGCAGCACCTACCGTCGCCGCTACTTTGCCCCCCGCATCGTGGGTGTTCTCCTCGAACGCGACGGTTGATCCCTTCTGTGACCGTCTGATTGAAGATGCTCACGCAACAGCGGTTCCGTGAGCATTCGTCCCCGACTCGCGCACAAAAGCCCCTCGGGTGTGCGCATGCCGGTGGCATACTCCCTTATCGCGTCCACCCCCATCCGTAGGGTCCAGAACAGGTCGATCCCCTCATCTGGAGGGATTTCATCGGCCTCTGTTCCGGCAGACCCGGAGAGCCGGCATGGCGGAACCCCTCCGCTGCACCGGTTCGCACCGTCAATCGCTTCCCTCGCGATCCTCATGAAGGACCTTTCCATGTCTCACAACCACCCCTCCCCTCACGGATACCCCCAGGACCCCATCACCGGCGGTACCCCGCCTAACGGCAAGGCCACCAGAGCAGCTACCCGGGCCACACGCCCCTGGTACAAGAAGAAGCGCGCCATCCTACCGGCGGGTGTTTTGGCACTGTCCATCGTCACCGGTGTTGCAGGATGCGGTGGTGGCGATACCGACCCGACGGCTGTCACCTCGAGCTCGTCCGCCACCCTTTCGGCAACTGAAGACGTCCAGCTAGCGGAGGCCACCGCGTCCGCAGAAGAGGAGGCGGCGCAGGAGGCCGAGGCATCGGCCAGTGCGGAGGCTGAGGCGTCCGAGAAGGCCGAAGCTGAGGCCAGAGCAGCCGAAGAGGCGGAGGCTTCTCAAAAAGCCGAGGAAGAGGTCGAAGCAGAAGAGGAGGCCCGTGCCGCCGAGGAAGCCGCTGCGGAAGCGGAGGCAGAAGCCGCCGCAGAGGCTGAGGCAGAAGCCGAACGCGGCACCCTGAGCCAGCAGAACGCCCTGCGGTCGGCCGAGGACTACCTCGACTACACGGCCTTCTCCCGGACTGGGCTCATCGGTCAACTGGAGTTCGAGGAGTACTCAACTGCAGATGCAACGTGGGCAGTGGACCGCGTGACGGTCGATTGGAACGAGCAGGCGGCCAAGTCCGCCGCCAACTACCTGGACTACACGTCGTTCTCCCGCGCCGGCCTGATCGACCAGCTGATCTTTGAGGGCTTCACAGCGGAGCAAGCTCAGTATGGTGTGAGCCAGACGGGCCTGTAGTCAGCGTGGCCCGGTTTGACCGGGCCCTCCCCGCCGGGCCGGCTGACAGCGGGCCCGGCGGGGCCGCCGTCGTTCCTCCCCAACGGTGCCGTGGCCCAGGTCTCCGCACTTGCCTCTTCTCACTCGCTCACACACAACGCTCCGTAGATCGGAAGTGCTTCCACCATGTCGGACAGCGTCGGCAGCTGGTTTGCCGTAGGAACCATTGGCGCCATCGTCACGGGCGGAGCAGCCTCCGTGGTCCCCTGGTACTTCGGGATGGAAGGCTATGGACTCAACTTCTTCGTCATCCTTTGCGTCGCGTCCCTGGTCTTCGCCCTCGTGGCGCTGATCGCCTTCGCGGGATTCTTGAACCTTGTGGTCCGGTACCTGCGCGAGACCAGCGAGCAGACCGACGCGACGCGGACGCTGCGGTATCTGGGCCTGTCTGGGTTCAGCACATTCGAAGAGTTCGAAGCAGCGTTTCGCGAGATCGTATTCGCCTCGCACCGACAAATGATCAGTTAACTTTAGACAATTGACTTCAGGCGCTCTGGCGCAGTGACCCACGGTGACTGTGCATCGTGAAAGGATCATCAGATGGAGACGAGAAAACGCACCCCGCTGGAGCTCTTTAACCTCCCCCAACACTTCAATATTCCATTGTTCCAACGTCCTTACGTCTGGGAAGAAGAAGAACAATGGGCTCCGCTCTGGCAGGACATTCGCCGCACGGTCGAGAATCGCATGAGGACCCCGTTCAAGCCAGTTTCCCATTTTCTGGGTGCAGTGGTCCTACAAGCTGCCGAGCCAGCCTCAGGCAACATGGGTGTTTGGAACGTGGTCGACGGCCAGCAACGCCTCACGACACTGCAACTACTCATGGATGCCACCAGTGCACTGCTGCGCGACGCGGGTTGGGACAGTCCAGCACAGCAACTGGAGGGCCTGACCCACAATCCGTCCCACTACATCGCTCACGGAGAGAGTCCGCTCAAAGTCAGGCATCTCAACAAAGACCGAGCAGCATTTGACGAAGTCATGAATGCAGACCCTTCGCTGTCTTACGACGAGTTGGTGAACCACGGATCACGAATCGCTCGGGCACACCGGTACTTTCGACGTGTGACCGAAGAGTGGCTTGGCTCGCCCAATGACCCAGCGTTCGCGCTGCGTGCCGATCACCTCGCCGAGGTACTCCAGGGCGGCCTCCAATTGGTTTCGATCGATCTGACCCCGGACGAGGACTCCCAAGAGATCTTCGAAACACTCAATGCCCGCGGCACTCCCTTGACCGCGGCCGATCTGGTCCGCAACTTCGTATTCCAACGCCTCGAAGGCGAAGGCGCGGACAGCAAAAGTGCATATGAGCGAGACTGGCCCTTCGAGACCAAGTTCTGGGAATCCTCTGTCAGTGTGGGGCGCCAAAAAGTCGGCCGGAGCTCCTTGTTCCTCAACCAATGGCTCATTTCTCGGTTGGGCGATGAAGTCAGTCCGCATAATACGTTCAGTGCCTTCAAGAGATACGTCAATAACACTGGTGATTCCATGAAGGATCTGCTTCCACGGATTCGACGCCAAGCCGACATGTATGAGTCATGGACCGAGGCAGCTGCCAAGAATGACGGACATCTTTCGGCAGTTGAAATGGCGGTCTACCGGATGAGGGCCAGTGGCGTCGAACTGTTGAAGCCGCTCCTCTTGTTCCTAACAGACCCACTGAGGAACATCCCGCCCGCTGTAGCCGAAGAGATCATCCGCAGCACGGAAAGCTGGGTCTACCGGCGGCAGCTTCTTCGCCTGTCCAATTCTGATCTTGGTCGCATCGTCGCTGAGGTCATCCGCAGCATCCAAAACACTGCCGATGCTGACCTCGTGGATCGGGTCACCACCCACCTGACTCGGTTGAATGTCACGAGTACCTACTGGCCTGGGGACATGGAAGTCCGCTCCGCATTGGCCACGGAATCTGTGTATCGGCGTTATCCACGTGCGCGTATGCGCATGATCCTCGAATCCGCCGAAAACTTCTATCGGTCGGAGACTCACCAGCCCCAAGTAGAGCGCAATCGACTGCCCATAGAGCACGTGCTGCCCCAGTCTTGGCAAGAGTCTTGGCCAGCAGGGACGCCCGAAGAAGTGGAGGCGCGATCTTCTCGAGTGCATCGGCTGGGCAATCTCACGTTGTTGACGCAGTCTCTCAACTCCAAGGTCTCCAACGCTGCGTGGGACATCAAACGCAAAGCGCTTCTGCAACACAACACCCTGACGCTTACGGGCCGCATCCTCAGCGAGACGGAGAACAGCGGATGGGATGAGACACTCATCGACCGGCGGACCGACGAACTCATTGGAACGTTGCTGCAGGTCTGGCCCACCCCCTACGGGCATCAGGGGACAGTGGTTGATCCACAAGCCAAGTCAGTGGAGGGTATCGACCTAAGACACCTCATTGACGCAGGAGTGCTATCCGTCGGCGAAACCCTGCATTCCACCCACAGAGATTTCCCGGGCTCCACAGCCACGGTCCTCGATGGCGGAAAATTAGAGGTGCAAGGCAAGACTTACGCATCACCCTCCGCCGCGGCCAAGAGCTTGCGAAAGCGCGCAACCAACGGATGGTACTTCTGGGCCATCAGAGACGGCCAACGCCTCATGAATGTCAGGGCGGAATTCATTGCCCAGCGACAGCTTCCCCCGACCCTCCCCATAGCCGAATAGGCTCGAAGATGTAGCCGTCTGCTTCGGCATGGCAGACAATGGTGCCCACCCGGCCGCGGACACCGACCACAGGAGCCTCCATGTCCTTCCAGGCCTACCTCGACACCATCGAGGAGAAAACCGGTCTCACCCCGCGCCAACTGCTCGAAATCGCGCAGAGCCGTGGTTACAACGACGCCTCGGTGAGGGCCGGCGAGGTCCTCGACTGGCTCAAGACCGACTACGGGCTCGGCCGCGGACACGGCATGGCCTTGGTCCACGTCATCAAGAAGGGCCCACAGATCGATGCCAAGCACGTGGGCACCACGGGCTCGCACCGGGACGAGACGGACGTGCTCTGGCTCGACGGCAAGGCCACCAAACCCGCCTGATACGCGTGACCGACTCGGCCCGACCGGGCAACCGGCCGTAGCAGTCGACTAGAGCTTCTCCTCGTGCAGCATGCTGCGTGCCTCGTCGAGAGCCCACTCCGAGTCATCGTGGCTCATCCGGGCCAGCATCAGCAGGTTGGCAATGCGCTGCTCGCGTCTGAGCCGTGCCGTCTCGTCAGCGAAGTTGATCATGGCCAGGACGCGGGCATGGGCGCGGCGTCCCCGCGCCTTGACCCTGCTGTCATCAACGTCGGTGTCCTTGAGGATCTGGAGTGCCTCGGTCAGCAGTGTCGTCGTCTCGTGGCCCGCCATGGTCGCTAGTCTCCCATGCTCCTCTCCGTCAGCTTCCGGATCGACGTCACGTGGCCGACCAACCCACTCGACGGCCCTGAATAGCCTCCTTGTATGCCTGTGCTTCGCCTGTCCGTGCATCGTGGTCTGATGGATAGCTGACCACACGGGTGCCTTCGCGACGGCCCCTCCATGTCTGCCGGAAGGAACTCTGCCCATGATGGGACCGCACCATGCCGCCACCGGGGCGGCGGGTTGGGTGCTGCTCGCCGCAGACTATGCGGTGCCGCTGGGCCCGCTGGCCGGCGTCGGGCTCTTCGGACCGGAATCCGCGCTGGTGCTGCCCGAGGCGATCCCGCTGGGCTTCGGACTGCTCCCGGGGATCACGGACCTCGGCATCCTGACCGGCGCCATCGTGACCGCCGGTGCCGCACTCCTGCCGGATGCCGACCATCGCCACGCCTCGATCGCGCACTCGTTGCCGCCAGTCTCCGAATGGCTGTGCATCCTGCTCGGGAAGGTGGCCGGCGGTCACCGCAACGGCACCCACTCCCTGCTCGGCCTCGCCGGCTTCACCCTGATCGCGTGGCTGCTGTCGCTGCTGGTCATGCCCACCACCACTGGCACCGTGCAGGTTGGCGCCGGCCTCGGGACCGTACTACTGGCCTCCTTCGCGGTGAAAGCCCTGAAGTTCATGCCGGACGGGGCACGGAAGGTGCCCTGGCTGCTCGCCGTGCCGCTGGGCGCGCTGGCGGCCCTCGGGTCTGGGGAGCAGGGTTTCTGGTTCGTCCTCGCGGTGGCACTGGGGGTCGCGGTCCATATCGCCGGAGACATGCTGACCGACGGCGGATGCAACCCGTTCTGGCCCCTGAAGCTGCGGCCGCCACGCACCCTGCCGAGGACGCCGTTGACCCGCGTGCTGTGGAGTACTGGCGGCCGGATGAAACTACCGCTCCTCGGACCCACCGGGTCGCGGCGCGAGTGGGCCGTGGCCGTGGTGGTCTCACTGGTGGCCGTGACCGGCATGGTGGCGGCGCTCATGGGAGTCTTCACGGAGGGCGCCCAGTTGCTCGCCCGGTGGTAACCATCCTCAAGGCGCCGCAGATCCACCCTCTCTGCGGGCCGGAGGTCTTGTTAGCCTGTGCCTACGCACGCCCGGAGCAACCGACCGCAGGAGGCAGGTAGCCGTGGCCAACACCAATCCCGAAACCGGTCCCGAAGAGACCCCGGGCAATCCCGAGAACGCAGCCGAAGCCACCCGTGAGACGTCGGGTCACAGCATCGACGGCGATACCCCGCCCGCCGAGGGCGCCAGCCCCGAGCCCACCAACAACGAGCTCGACGTGGACCGGCGTGGCGCGGGGGTCATGAACAAGGTCTGGCTGGTGGCCCTGCTGGTACTGGTCCTCGTCTTCGTGGTCTTCTGGATCATCGGCTCGATCGCCGGACTGTTCTGACCGGCACTCAGCCGTCCAGGAAGAGGTCCCGCTCCAGGGTCTCCGCCGGGCCACCGTAGACCGAGAGATCGGTGATCCCGGCCTCGGCGAGCACCTCGTCATCCAGGAAGAAGTTCCCGGAGCACTCCACCGGATCCCGCGTGAGGATCTCCCAGGCGGCATCGGCCATGATCTCCGGGGTGCGGGACCGGGCCGCCATCTCCTCACCGCCCAGCAGGTTGCGCACGGCGGCCGTGGCGATCGTGGTCCGCGGCCACAGGCTGTTCGCGGCGATCGACTGCCCGCGCAGCTCCTCCGCCAGGCCGAGGGTCACCAGGGACATCCCATATTTGGCGATCGTGTATCCCAGGTGCCGTCCGGCCCACGCCGGGTTGAGGTTCAGGGGCGGGCTCAGCGTCAGGATGTGCGCGGCCGGTGACTTCGCCAGCCAGGGCAGTGCCGTCTTGGCCAGCAGGAACGAGCCCCGGGTGTTGATGTCCTGCATGAGGTCGTACTTCTTCATCGGCAGGTCGGCGGTGCCGGAGAGGTCGATGGCGCTGGCGTTGTTCACCACCATGTCGATCCCGCCGAAGCGCTCCGCGGTGCGGGCGACCGCGTCGGCGACCGAGCCGTCGTCGCGCACGTCCCCGACGATGGCCAGGGCGCGCCCGCCGGCCTCCTCGAGGGCGGCGGCCGCCGTGTGGACGGTGCCTTCGAGCTTCGGGTGCGGCTCGGCCGTCTTGGCGAGCAGGGCGATGTTGGCCCCGTCCCGGGCGGCCCGTAGGGCGATGGCCAACCCGATGCCCCGGCTGCCTCCGGACATCAGCAGCGTGCGGCCGGCCAGGGAGCGTTCGGAGTCAGGACGGGCGGTGTTCTCGGTCATGGGGTTGCCTCCGGTTCGGATGTCAGGCGAGTCAGGAGAAGGGCGAGAAGTCTGGGGAGCGCCGCTCGGCAAAGGCCGCGAAGGCCTCGCGGGCCTCCGGACCGGCCAGGCGCTCGGTGAACACGGCGATCTCGCGGTCGATCACCGGCGCCAGCGCCTCCGCATTCCGCATCAGGTGCTTGGTGGCGGTCAGCGAGCCCGCCGGCTTGGCGGCGAGCTCGCCGGCAACCTGCCGCGCCGTGTCCAGCAGCGACTCCGCCGGGACCACGCGGTTTGCCAGGCCGGTGGCCACGGCATCCTCGGCGGCCAACGGCTCGGCAAGTGCGAACATCGCGAAGGCCCGCACGTGGCCGATGCGCTGGGTTAACAGCAGGGTGGACGCAGCCTCCGGCACGAGGGCCAGGTCCACGAACGGGGTGATCAGCTGGGCCCCCTCCGCCAGCACCACGTAGTCCGCGTGCAACAGCATGGTGGTCCCCACGCCCACGGCCTTGCCCTGCACGGCTGCCACGACCGGCGTGGTGCAGGCCGCCAGCGCGTGCAGGAACCGCCACACGTTCATCTGTCCGGTGATGGCCGACGCCGGCCCACCCGGCTCGGCCGCGACGGTCCCGGTGGCCGCCTGGTCGGCAGATTGGCCGGCACCGCCTCCGGCGGTGTGGCCGGCGATCTGCTCGGCCAGGCGGCTGAAGTCCGCGATGTCGTTGCCGGCACTGAAGAGGTCTCCCTCGGCGCGGAGCAGGACCACCCGGACGTCCGGGTCTGACTCCGCTCGTTCGATAGCGTCGGCGAGGAGGCCGTACATGGGGTCTGTCAGCGCGTTCTTCTTCGCGGGGCGGTTGAGCGTGATGGTGAGGATGGCGTCCTGCAGCTCGACGACGACGTCCTGAGTGGTCTCGCGGCCGGTGTGTTGCATCGGGTCCTGGGCCATGGGCGCAGCTCCTTCAGGGCTGGAGGTCCTCTATCGGTACGGCCCGGCGGTCCCACCGCCGGGCACGTGTCCTTCGATCATGGCACGGGCAGGCTAAGCAGGGCACGGCGCCGAAGCGATCCGGAGGTTCTCCCGGCGATCACTTCGCCCGGTAGTCACCCCAGTTCCGCACGTCCCACATCCGTGCCGGCTGGCCCGGTACCTCGCCCGAGGTGAACCGCGCTGCTCCCAGGTCCAGGTCCGAGCCGGCGTCCACGCGGGCGGCGAGGCGGTCGAGCTGCCGCGGTGTGGTGGACGGCCAGGTGCCGGTCTCGATCCGGTCGAACAGGGCAGTCAGGGCCGCTGCCTCCTCCGCGGAGGTGAAGGTGCAGTGCCCCTCGGAGGCCACGAAGGTCTGGCGCAGCTGGCGCGCGGACCCGGCGGCGGTCACGGTGGACCGGTAGGCGGCATCATCGGCGATGGTCCCGGCCCCGTCCCCGGTGGTGTGCAGGGACAGCACCGGGGCCTGCAGCCGTCCGGTGAAGGTGGCGGTCTGCTCCACCAGCCGGACCGTCTCCGGATCGGCCGAGAGCCGTTCGGTCTCATCCAGGGTGCGCAGGTCCTCAGTCAGGGACAGCCCGGCTTCCCGGTAGGCCTGTTTCACCTCGGCCCAGCGGCCGGAGCGCTGGAGCTCGCGCCGGTAGTCCACTCCCGTGTTCCAGGAGAAGGTGCCGCCCACGGTCTGTTCATAACCGGCACGCACGTGGCTGCCCATCGCAAACGGCAGGTGCTCGATGTACCGGTCGATTCTCTCGTCCAGACGCCGACGATCAATCTCCCCGCCGGTCTCCGGGTCCACGGCGGGAATCTTGCTGAGGGCAGCGGCCAGCACGGCACGGGCCCTGCCCTGCTCGGTGGAATCGGCCAGTGCCACCAGGTCATTCATGGCCTGCAGCTCGGCCGCACGGTCCTCGATGCCCTGAATCTGCATGGCCGAGTCGGGATCGACCAGCTCGCGCAGGGCGAAGGCGGTGTCCAGCTTGTAGTTCCAGGTACTGATGGCCCCCGCGCCCCCACCGCACATCGGCAGGGAGCCGGCCAGCCACTCCGGGGCGGCATCCGCGACGATCCTGGTCGTCAGCCCGCCCTGGGATCGACCGGCCACCACCACGTCATCGGCGTCACCGGCCAGTCGCTCGAAGGTCTCCACGGCGGCCTCGGCATTGGCCTCGTCCAGCACGAGGTCCCAGCCGTCGCTCAGCTCATACCCGATGGTCCCGTACCCCTGTTCGGCCAGCCACTGAGCGGTCACCCCGGTGAGATCGTCCCGCCCCGGCATCACCACCAGGTCACCGTTCCATTCCGCCGGCTGGTGCAGCGCGTACGCCCGCTCCCCGCCCAGCATCCCCTGATGGGACACCGCCGCGGGGGCCGGCCCCCGTTCCGGGCGGTTCTGTGGGTCAGGTCGGGCGGCGGCGAACGAGCCACCCCGGTCCAGTCCGTCACGGCGGGCGATGCGGTCGGCGGCCCGGTTCAGGTGTGACGGCTTCGTGGTGGAGCCCCAACGACCGGTGTCCAACCGCTGTTGCATCGCCTCCACGAGGACGGCGATCTCCGCATCGGCATAGGCACAGTGGCCGGGCCGGTCCACGAACGCCTGACGCAGCAGGGACTCGTCCCCGTTCTCCCGCGCGCGATCCGCATAGGTGCGGGCCTGCGTGACGGTGGGCGCGGTGTCCCCGGTCTCATGCAGGGACAGGACGGGGCCGTCGATCTCGCCGGCCGGCGTCGCGTTCCGCTGCATGTAGGCAACCGCCTCCGGATCCGCGGAGATCCGCTCGGCGCCCGCCAGGGTCTCCAGGTCCTGGTCCAGGGAGAGCCCGGCCTGGCGGTACAGGTTCCGCACCAATTGCTGCTGGTCGGAGCCCTGCAGGGCCTCCGTGTAGTCGACTCCGGTGTTCCAGGAGAAGTTGCCGCCGGCACGGTCCTCGAGGGGCTGCCGCGGCGAGACCACCCCGAACATGAACGCCTGGTAGAGCTGGTCCTGCTGGGCGGCCCAGTCGCTCGCCGAGGGCTTCTCGTCCTCCGCCTGCGTCCACGTCGGGATCTGCGCCAGGCTCGCGGCGAGCGCGATGCGGGCGCGGCCCTCCGGCGTCGCCTGCGCCGCATCCAGCACCTCACGGAAGGCTGCCTGGCGTTCGGCCTCATCACTGATGTTGACCAGCTGGAGGCGCTCGTCCCCGGGAGCCAGCAGGGTCCGCAGGGCGAAGGTGCCATCCAGGCTGCCGTTGAGCATGGGGATAGCCCCGGCCACGGAACCGCACAGGGGCAAGGCCGCGTCGATGATGCCCGCATGCTGCTCCAGGGCGGCCACCGAGGTCAGCCCGCCCATGGACGAGCCCCAGGCGATGACGTCCTCGGGCTCCCCCAGCCGGTCACGGACGGCGTCCATCACCAGCGGCTGGTTCTCCAGCAGCCCCTCCACGGCCCATCCGCCCTCGGCCGCGGAAGTCCCCGCGAGCGCATATCCGCGCTCCACGAGCCAGTCGACCACTCCTTCGCTGGGTCCGGCCGACGGGTCGGATCCGCCGCCCCCGTAGCCGGGGTTCCAGATCAGCACGGTGCCGTTCCATCGCTCCGGGGTCATCAGCACGTAGTGCCCGCCGTTCGGCAGGTCTCCGCGGACGGTTTCGGAGGCGCCCGGTCCACTGGCCGTGGACGACGTCGGCCCGGAACCCACCGCTCCCACCGGCCCGGCCAGCGCGGGTGCGGGACCCAGCAGTGACGCGGTGAGCGCGGTGGCCAGGGTGGCGCCGGCGAGAACGCGTCCGCGCGGCTTCCCCGGCGCCTGATCCGTGCGAGTCAGGAAGGTGCGGGCGTGGGGCCGGCGACGGCTGTGGTCGTCATTCCGGTCAGATGAGTTCTGGGGAGGGGCAGTGGACATGTTTCGGGCTCGCCTTCGGTGCAGGAGATACGAGGAATGAGGACCACGAGACGCGCATGGGGTGCCAGAGGTACACAGACTGCATATTTTGTGCCGCTTCAATGACTAACTGCGGCTGGTGACCGCCATCGTCGTCGAGGACATGCGTGGGATGGCTCATACCGTGGCACGCCTCTGCGCGGCTGTCAACGCCTACTCCTCCGAGATTTCCATTGACATCTACAACTGATTCTGGTGTGATACCAAACACGTTCACCTTGCACCTCCTGCCACTCGCATCAATTGGCCACACTTATTCAACCGACCAGACATTTACCTGACCTCCATTGGACGCACGCCTGGCCCACAGCAGAACCACGCCGGAACCACCCCTGACCCCCATCTGGACTTTCCCGAGGAGAGACCATGCGCACCCATCTCAAGACCCTGGGCCTCCTGGCCGCAGCCGCGATCGCCCTGACAGCCTGCGGCGAGAGCCCCAACGCCCGCCCGGCAGACACCACGAGTGATGCCCCCGCCGAACTCGTCTTCGCCGTGGTCCCCACGGACAACAGCGAGGAACTGCTGGCCTCCTTCGAACCGGTGGTCGCGGCCATCGAGGAGGAGACAGGCCTGCCGGTGGAGATCCAGGCCGTCAGCAACAACGCCGGCGTCATCGAGGCCCAGGTCTCTGAGCGCGTGGACATCGCGGTCTACGGAGCGTTCTCCTACTACCTGGCCTCGGACGTGGCGGAGGTCGAGCCGGTGGCGAAGGACCAGCTCTCCCCCGAGCCCGGTTCCGGCTCGGTCAGTTCCCTCGGCGTCACCGCACCCGGCAGCGGCATCAGCTCACTGGAAGACCTCAAAGGCAAGGACGTGTGCTTCACGGACCCGGCCTCCACCACCGGGTACCTGGCCGCTGCGGCCGCCCTGATGGAAGCGGACATCAACCCGGAGGAGGACCTGAACCCCGTCTTTGCCGGCTCCCATGACGTCGCGGTCACCCAGATGATCGCCGGTGACTGCGATGCGGCGTTCGTGGCCGAGACCTTCGTGACGGAGCTCCTGCCGGCCCGCGGAATCATCCAGGACGGGGACACGGAGACGTTCTTCACCTCCGATCCCATCCCGGGTACGCCCATGGTGGTGGGCTCCTGGCTCTCCCAGGACATCAAGGACGGCGTGGCCCGCGCCATGGAGAAGTACGACGCCGTCTCCGCCGTGGAGGCCGGCTTCTGCGAGGAGGGCGCCCAGCGTGAAGCCCCGGCCCCGTGGGGCGAGGACGTGGCCGGCAGCCCCGCCTGCGAGTGGGGCGGCACGGGCGCCTTCGCCTTCGAGCCGGCTACGGACGCCGACTACGATCCGATCCGCGAGATCTGCGAGACCACCCAGGCGGAGGTCTGCCGTGATGACGCTTGAGAAGCCCGCGGCCGAGACCGCGCAACACTCCCCCAGCATCACCCTGGACGGGGTCGTCAAGCGGTTCGGGGATAACACGGTGCTGCACGGGGTGGACCTGCAGATCCACCCCGGCGAGTTCATCGCCCTCGTGGGCCCCTCCGGTGCCGGCAAGTCGACCCTGTTGCGCCTGCTGAACGGCAGCCACTCACCGACCGAGGGCCACGTCCAGGTCCTCGGCCGGGAGCCGGCCCGCTGCAGCCGGCGCGAGCTTCGGCGCCTGCGCACCGAGATCGGCTTCGTGTTCCAGCAGTTCGGCCTGGTCGGCCGGCTGACTGCGCTGGAGAACGTGCTGATGGGTGCCCTGGGCTCCCTGAGCATGCCCCGTTACGGGATCACGACCTACCCGAAGCGGTTGCGCGAACGCGCCGTGGAGAACCTGGAGCGGGTCGGCCTGGTGGACCAGCGCTTCCAGCGGTGTGACACCCTCTCCGGCGGCCAGCAGCAGCGCGTGGCCATCGCCCGCATGCTGATGCAGGACGCCCGGCTAGTGCTCGCGGACGAGCCCGTGGCCTCCCTGGACCCGGCGGCCAGCATCTCCGTGCTGGAGACCCTGAAGAAGCTCAGCGCCGAGGACGGCTTCACCGTGGTGTGCTCCCTGCACCAGGTGGACCTCGCCCTGGAGGTCTCGGACCGGATCGTGGCGGTGCGGGACGGGCAGTTCATCCTGGACAAGCCCACGCACACCACGGACGAGCCGGAGATTCGCGCCATCTACCAAGCCCACCGGGGTGCCTGACATGCCCACCACGCTCATGCCGCCGGGCACCCGGGGCCGGACTCCGGAGCCCGCGCTGGCCCGGCCGCCCCGGGCTCCCGCCGCCACCTGGGTGATCCCGCTGATCCTGGGGGCCGTCACGGTCTTCGGACTGTGGTGGATCGACGTCCGCCCCGCGGCCATCGCCGCCGGCTTCGAGGACATCACCCGGCTGCTGGGCCGGATGTTCCCCGCGACCACAGGCCCCGTGCCGGAACTGGCCGCACTCGTCCTCGAGACCCTGCAGATCGCGATCGCCGGCACCGGCATCGCGGCCCTGGTCTCCATCCCGCTGGCGGCCGGCGCGGCGAACACCTTCACCGGGCCGCGCTGGGTCCAGTGGCTCTGCCGCACGCTGATCGTGGTCAGCCGCGCCGTGCCCTCCCTCGTCTTCGCCATCATCTTCGTGCGCATCTTCGGGCTCGGCCCGGCAGCCGGAGCCCTGGCCATCGCGTTCCACTCCGTGGGCATGATCGGCAAGATGATGACGGATGTCTTCGAGGAGATCTCTGCCGCACCCCGGGAGGCCGTGAACGCCACCGGGGCGAACCGCTTCCAGGTCTTCGTCGCCACCACCTTCACCCAGGCCTTGCCGCAGATGACCTCGTTCGTCCTCTACCGCCTGGACATCAACATCCGCGCGTCCTCCATACTCGGCCTCGTGGGCGCCGGCGGCATCGGCGTGGCCCTGCAGCGCTCCATCGGCAGCCTGGACTACCCGCGCGCCGCCGGGATCATCGCCGTCATCATCGTCCTGCTGCTCGTCCTCGAGCTCATCTCGAACCTGGTGCAGCGCGCCGTGTCCGAGCATGCCGGGGACACCAAACACTCGATGACGTTCCCACCGGGCAAGGAGCTCTCCTCCCCCGGCTGGAACGCACCCCGGGTGGGCCGCAGCGCCGGGCTGCTGGCCGGCGTCGTGCTCTTCATCCTGTCCCTGTCCGCGCTGAGCATCTCCCCGGACCGGCTGGCCCGGGGCTGGGAGAACGCCGTGGCCATGCTCACCGGGTTCGTGCCGCCGGTGTTCACCGCGGAGATCGCCCTGGGCCTCTTCGAGAGCCTCGTGATGGCTTTGACGGCCACCACCTTCGGCGTGCTGATCGGACTGGTCATCGCGGTGTTCTCCACGGATCACTTCGTGAAGGTGCCGTTGCTCGGCTGGGCGCTGCGTGGTGTCATCGTGGTGGTCCGCGGCGTGCCGGACATCGTCTACGCGATCGTGTTCGTGGCCGCCCTGGGGTTGGGACCGTTCGCCGGATTCCTGGCGCTAGCCATCTCCTGCACGGCGCTGGCCTCCAAGTTCTTCACGGATGCGCTGCAGAACATCGACCCGAGCCCCATCCGCGCCCTCGAGGCCGTGGGCGCCGGCCGGCTCCAGGCCTTCGTGTCCGGCGCCTGGCCCCAGTTCGCCCCCTCCTTCATCGGCAACAGCCTGTTCACCGCGGACCTGGCGCTGCGCGAATCGGCGGTCCTCGGGATCGTCGGCGCCGGCGGCATCGGTTTCCTGCTCCACGAATCCGTCACCTCGATCGACTACCAGTCCACCGCCGGGATCCTCATCGGCCTCATCGTCGTGGTGGTCGCGGTCGAGCAAATGGCGCGCTGGGCGCGCAGGAAGGTCATCTGAGATGACAACCCCACACCCCCCGAGCACGACGACGGCCGGCACCGGCCGTTGCCCGTTCACCGGAAACTCAGCTCCCGAGGATTCTGGCGAGGCGCGCCAATCCGAGTGGTCCCCCGACCGGAACGAGACGTTCGGCTCCGCCCACGCCGACTATGCGGCCCTGCGCGAGCAGAACCCGTTCCCCTGGAGCGCGGACTACGGCGGGTTCTGGGCGGCCACCACCTATGAGGACATCCTGGCCATCACCCAGGACGACGAACTGTTCAGCACGGCCAAGCAGAACGTGGTGCCGCACGTCCCCCGGGCGTCCCGACGGCCGCCGCTGCACTTCGATCCGCCGGAGCACACCGACTACCGCACCGCCATCGATCCGGTGTTCCGCCGCTCGGTGGTTACCGAGCATGCCGGCGCCTTCCGGGACAGCGCCCGCCGGCTGGTGGACGGGATGCTGACGGAGTCCTCCCCGGACGGAGTCCGGCATCTGGCGGCCCCCTTCGCCATGGACTGCTTCGCCTCCCTGCTCGGACTGGCCCGGGACCAGACCCGGGAGATCCGCGAGATCGGCGTGCGCTACGGCTTTGCCATCCAGGACATGGACAACTCGGTGATCGAGGAGTGCAGCAAGCGGCTCTATGAGATCGCCCGCGAGATCTACGACCGGCGGCTGGCGGAGGACCCGGACCCGTCCCGGGACCTGGTGGCCGGCCTTCACCGCGCCGCCCTGGACCCGGACACGGCCATCACGGAGACCAGTGCCGTCGCCACCATCCGGCAGCTGATCGTGGCCGGGATGGGAGCACCCCAGGCCGTGCTGGGCAGCTGCATCGCCCACCTGGCCACGGACCTCGATCTCCAGGCGCACTTGAGGGCCCATCCGGAGGACCTGCCCTCGGCGATCGAGGAGATGCTCCGCCTGCATGCGCCGTACCGGGTGTTCGCGCGGACCGCCAAGCGGGACACCGTGATCCACGGTCGGGCGGTGGCCCAGGACGAGCCCATCGCCCTGATCTTCCCCTCCGCCAACCGGGACGAGACCCGCTTCGAGGACCCGGACACCTTCGTCCTGCGGCGCAAGCAGAACTCGCACCTGGCCTTCGGGCGCGGTTCCCACAAGTGCCCGGCCGCTACGATGGGACGACTCGAGTTGCTCATCGCCCTCGAGGAGCTACTCGCCCGGACGGAGACCTTCTCATTGGCAGGGGACATCGTGATGATGAACTGGCTCGAATACGGCCCCCGCTCCGTTCCGCTGACCCTGCGCCCCGCTGACGGGATGCCGTGAGCCCCACGGATCCGAGCCGCGGGAACCTCCCCCGCTACCAATCCGGTGTGGCACCGCAGCGCATGCTCACAGTGCTGCTCGGCGACTACTGGTTCGGCCGCAGCGAACCCCTGCCCTCCAGCGCCCTGGTGGAGCTGCTCGGTGCCCTCGAGATCACGCCCTCCAGCGCCCGGGCCGCCATCCAACGGCTGGCCCAGCGGGGGTTCCTCGTGGCCCACAAGGATGGCCGGCGCACCTCTTACTCCGTCCACGCCGGCAGCCGGAAGACCCAGGCCCAGCGCGTCGAGCGGATCTTCCAGGCGCACCGCGAGCGCCCCTGGGACGGGACGTGGACCATCATCACCTACCGGGTGCCGGAGACCGCGGCCCCCCTGCGCCGGGCCGTGCGGGACACCCTGCGCCAGCTGCGGTTCGGTCACCTCAATGACGGGGTCTGGATCAAGCCGGGCAGCCACGCCGAGGAGGCGTTCGCCCACCTGAAGCAGGGCGACGAACCCGTGCTGACACTCGTGTCCCTGTTCGAGGGGGCCCGGCTGCCGGACTTCGTCTCTCCCCTGGAGCTGAGGCGTGCCTTCGATGCGGACGCCCTGGACGAGGAGTACCTGTCCTTCGCCCTGCGGTGGGAGGCCCGGGCCCGGGACCTCGGAGACCAGTGGCCTACCGGCGTGGAGGCCCTGCGCCTGCGCACGGAGGTCCTCTCCGAATGGCGGCCGCTCGCCCACCAGGACCCCCGGCTTCCCAACGCCCTGCTGCCCGATGAGCCGCCGCTGCGCCGCGCCGCCACGGCGACCGCCCTGTTCTATGACGGCCTGGGGCCCTCCGCGGAGAACGCCGTCCGGAAGATCATCGAACGGCACCAGCCCGAGCTGGCGCCCCTGGTGCTCCACCACACCTTCGCGGCCTCGGACCGGCTGCTCGACCGGGACGGCGCTGAGGCACCCCGCTGACCCCTGACGAGGCCCGTTGCCCCGAGTCGCCTCGGTCCAGGGCGCTCTGCTGTGACTACCATGACCCATGCAGAACTTCCTGGACACCCTCGCCGGCCACGTCCTCTGGTTCAATGACCGCTACTGGTATCTGGTCATCGCGCTTCTGGTCATCGCCGGCATCTACTTCTCCATCCGGACCTTCGCCGTCCAGATCCGCTTTCTTCCGGAGATGTTCCGTTCGGTCGTGGAACGGCCTGGTGGGGACGATGCTGAGCAGGGTGTCTCGGCCTTCCGTGCATTCACGGTGTCCGCGGCCTCCCGGGTCGGAACCGGCAACATCGCCGGCGTCGCGTTGGCGATCAGCGTCGGCGGCCCCGGTGCCGTGTTCTGGATGTGGCTCCTGGCCGTGATGGGCGGGGCCACCGCCTTCGTGGAATCGTCCCTGGCCCAGCTCTACAAGGTGCGCGGCAAGGACGGCTTCGTCGGTGGGCCGGCGTACTACATCCGCTACGCATTGCGTCAGCCCTGGCTGGCCACGTTGTTCGCCGTCATCATCACCGTCACCTACGGTTTCGTCTTCAATGCCGTCCAGTCGAACTCCATCAGTGACTCCGTGCAGGCCAACGTGGGCGAATCCACCACGGTCGCCGTGGTGACCGGAGCAGTCGTCGCCGTGTTGACCGCCGCTGTCATCTTCGGCGGCATCCGTCGGCTCTCCTCGGTGACCAAAGTGATCGTGCCGGTCATGGCGGTGAGCTACATCGTGATCGCCCTGATCGTGGTGCTGATCAACATCACCGAGGTCCCCGCCATGATCGCCCTCATCGTCGGCCATGCCCTGGGATTCGAACAGGTCACGGGCGCTGCCTTCGGCGCCGCCCTGATGCAGGGCATGCGCCGCGGCCTCTTCTCGAATGAGGCCGGCATGGGCTCGGTACCCAACGCGGCGGCCACGGCAGCGGTCTCCCACCCGGTGAAGCAGGGTCTGACTCAGTCACTCGGCGTGTACTTCGACACGATCATTGTCTGCTCGGCCACCGCCTTCATCATCTTGCTGTCGAACCCGAGCTTCGGGTCCGAGAACGTGGAAGGTGTGTCCCTCACCCAATCAGCACTGGAAGCCCAACTGGGAGGTTGGGTCGGCCCGTTCCTGACGGTGGTGATCTTCTTCCTGGCTTGGTCGTCGATCCTCGGCAATTACTTCTACGGCCAGTCCAACATCGAGTACTTGGCGGGCGAACGTGCTCGGCCCTGGATCCTCGCCTACCGCCTCCTGGTGGTGCTGTGCGTCTTCGGCGGTGCCTTGGGTTCGGTCGCCCTGATCTGGAACGTGGCAGACCTCTTCATGGGATTCATGGCCACCATCAACCTGATCGCGATCATCCCGCTGGGCGGCTTGGCCGTGAAGATGCTCAAGGACTACGAACGGCAACGGGCTCTCGGACTCAACCCGGTCTTCCGCTCCTCCAGCCTTCCCGAGGCTCGTGGCGTGAGCCTGTGGCGCGAAGGTGAGACCGAGGCCATGCAACTGGTCTCCAAGAGCGACTGACCGCAACCCCGGCAGGCGTCCGCGAAGGACATCCCGGCCGTCGTCGCCGACTGGGGTGGGCACTCCAGAGCCGCTGAGTAGCGACAGGCCTTCCTCGTCCGGCGGGGCCGGCTCAACTCCTTCCAACGCCTCCGAGCCGCGGCACGGCCTCGTCGTCGTGGAAGTCCCGGTCCCGCGCGCGGCCGCGGGCCTCGAGCACGCGGAGGGTGGCGGTCGGCAACAAGGTGACGCCGGAGAGGCTCGTCCGCGAGGGCGGAACCATGCGGCGGTGGTCCGGATCGCGTTCGAGCGCGGCCCGGCCGGCCGAGGTGTCGGTACCGTCAGCCGCCAACAGGCTGGGCAGGGTGGAGGCGAAGCGCAGCCGTCCGGCCCCGGTGCTCAGGTACAGCAGCCGGGCTCCCTGCCGGTCCCGGGCCAGCAGCACCTTCTCACGGGGTGCGTCCACGAGGGCCAGGGCGAAGATCCCCTGCAGGTGGTCCACGAAGTGCTCACCCCACCGGTGGTAGGCCGCGAGCACGACCTCAGCGTCCGAACCCGACCGGAACGGGAAGCACTCGTCCAGGTCGTCACGCAGGTCCGGTCCATTGTCCAGCCGACCGTCGAACATCAGGCACCAGCCCAGCCGCTCATCGAGCATCGACTGGGCCGTGGCTCCGGCCTGCTCGCCGGTCTCGGTCGGGCGATGGCCCACCGCCACCCAACCCCAGTCACAGATGCCCGGATCCGCTGGTCCGCCCGCGTCCCTCGCCGCGTCCATGGCCTGGATCATCCTGTCCACACTGGCGGTATCGGCCCACGCCCCGCGGACGGAGACCTCGCCGGCGATGCCCATCGTCACATCCCCCGCAGGCTGGACGACACCATGAGCACGGGCAGTGCGCGTGCCCATGGGAACCGGGCGGGCTCGATGAGACCAGCCGTCCCATGGCAGGAAGCACTAAAGGTGGTGGTCAGTGGAACAGCGTTGGGCACGAAGGCCTCCTCGAGAGTCGTTCGAAGAGTTCGCGGCCGCTGCTTGACCGTTAACACGAATGGGTGATGTTTAGTGTACCAAGGATGTGACCTGGAGCACGTCACATGTGACAGAGGCGTCTGAGCCAGGGCTACGGGGCGGCGCGGTCCAGCTTGGCCAGCTCCGCGGCCTCGGTGCGCGTGGTGTGTAGTTCGTCGATGCCCGCAAGTGTCTTGTCCTTGGTCTCCTTGGCCGTCAGCGCTGCCACCACCGAGATCAGGCAGGCGCCGCTCACTACAAGGGACACAGCGAGCCAGTTGGTGCCCTGGGCGCCGGCCACTGCCGAGGCGACGATCGGGGTGAGGCCGCCGGAGACGGCGAAGCCGATCTGGGTACCCATGGCCAGGCCGGTGACGCGGACCCGGGTGGGGAACATCTCGGCGTAGAACGAGGGCCAGATGCCGTTCGAGAGCGAGTAGAGACAGCCGGAGAGGATGGCTCCGTAGACGAAGATCAGGGTCCAGTCCCCGGCCGCCACGGCCCCCAGGTAGGGGTACATCATCACCGCGGGTCCCACCACGCCGGCGATGAAGACCGGTTTCCGGCCGATCTTGTCCGCCAGCAGTGCGCCCAGTGGGATGGCCACCAGGGCCACGGCATTGGCCACCACAGCCACGGTGAGCATGGTGGAGCGGTCCAGGCCCACCACCGAGGTGGCGAAGGAGAGCGACCAGACGAGGAACACCACGTTGACGGTGTTGATCATGGCCGCGCAGGCGATCCGGGCCACGGCGGCCTTGTGGAACGTGACCATCAGGCTCAGCGGGGTCGCCGGCTTCTCCCCCGGCAGGTGCGCCTTGGTCTCCTCGAACGCCGGCGGTTCCTCCAGCCGGCGGCGGATCACCCAGGCGACGACCACCACTACGGCGGAGAGCCAGAACGGGACGCGCCATCCCCAGGAGAACAGCTGCTCCTCGGTGAGCAGGGTGGTGAACGGGATGAAGACGGCGGTCGCCAGCAGCGTGCCGAACTGGGTACCCTGCAGCGTCCAGCTGGTGGTGAAGGCCCGCCGGTGCTCGTCCGAGTGCTCCAGGGACACGGAGATGGCGCTGGCTTGCTCCCCGGACGCGGAGAGACCCTGGATGATTCGGCAGAGCACGAGCAGGGCTGGGGCCCACAGCCCTGCCTGCTCGTAGGTTGGTAGACAGCCGACGAGGAAAGTGGCCCCACCCATCATGAACAAGGTCAACATCAGCACGAACTTCCGGCCCATCCGATCCCCGAGTGGCCCCATGACGAGCGCGCCCAGGGGCCGCACCACGTAGGCCACCCCCACGGTGCCCATGGAGAGCAGAATCGCGATACCCGGTGAGGCGTCCTCCGGGAAGAACAGGTGGTTCAGCACCAGGGCCGCGGCCGTGCCATAGACGGCGAAGTCGTAGTACTCCAGAGCGGAGCCGATCCACGCGGCCAGGGCCGCCTTCTTCGGGGTCTTGCCGTGGGTGGCGGCCGGCGCACCGGCCGTTCCGGCCGCCCCGGCTGATGAGGACTGTTCGGACATGGCGGGCTCCCTCCAACGGTGGTCCTCCATCGTAGGGCCGGACCTGACCGGGTGTACCGCCCAGCCGTGCGGTGGGCTCCGGGGCCAGCCCACCCGGGGCCTTCACACCCTCTGTTCAACCGCCAAGACGACGCCGGCCGGCCCGTTCGGCTGGCTCCGCCCGCCGCTCCGCCGCCACCCGGAACACCACAGCCGCAATCAGCACCACGGCCGCCGCGACTCCCGCTGCCACCGCGGTGCCGGTCGATTCCAGCCCGCCGTCCAGGCGGCCCACGGTGATCCAGGCGAGTCCCCAGGTCAGAGCCAGGGCGGGTGCGGTCTTCCCGCCGCTGCGCCAGGCGGTGGCCACCCCGATGATCGCGGCGACGGCCAGCACCACCGAGGACAGCACCGTGACCGGCAGCCCGAAGCCGTCGAAGCCGGCGGCACCCAGCACGGCGGAAGTGTTCGCCACGGTGGCGATGGTGACCCAGCCCAGGTACAGGCCGAAGGTCCCGTCCGTGATCAGGGCATCAGCCCTGCCCTCCGACGCGGTACGGACCAGCAGCATCAGGATGCGGCCGAGCACGGCGAGCAACGCCACGATCACCACCAGGCTCAGGTTCAGCCAGCCGAACTGCACCACCCAGATCCACGCGGCGTTGAGCAGCATCGCGGCCACGGCCCACGGCCGCAGCAGCCGCTGCCGATCGGACCGGCGCTGGGCGGGCAGCAGCTGCCAGATCGAATAGGCGAGCAGTCCCAGGTAGATCACGGACCAGATGCGGAAGGCGCCGGAGGCCGGCGCCAGCGGCGTGGAGTCCTCATTCAGCCACCCACCGGCCGCCTCGGCGATCGGCGTGCCGCCGAGTACCCCGCTGCCGAGGAACGCCCCGGCGGTGGCGACGATCCCGCTGACGAGCACCAGCAACGGAATCGCAAGTCCGGTGGTCCGTGGGGCAGTGGCATCCATGGGTCTCTCCTCGGGTGGCAGGTCAGTCCTCGTGCACGTGATTCGAGCTAACCATTTCGATCATCGAGATAAAAGGCTGGATCGGCCGGGTGACATGGCTCGACGTCACGTATCGGTGCGCGTTCGTGCGGTCAGGCGGGTTAGGTCCGGTGAGAACGGTCGGCTGCGGGATGATGGGGGCATGCGACTGTGGAGTCTCCATCCCCGTTACCTGGACCGCCAAGGACTCACCGGTGGATGGCGCGAGGCACTGCTGGCCCAGGCCGTGCTGGCCGGTCGCACCAAGGGATACCGTTCGCATCCGCAGCTCGTGCGGTTCCGTTCGCACCCGGACCCCGCCGCCGCAGTCGGGGCCTTCCTCCTCGTCACAGCGGAGGAGGCCGCCGAACGCGGCTACAACTTCGACGTGACCCGGATCGACCGACCCGGCCATCCGGCGTCGGGACTGGCGCACGACGCCGGCCGGGACCTCCCGGTGGACGGAACCTTCTCCGGCGTCCCCCGACTCCCGGTCGCCCAGATCCCGGTGACGGAAGGCCAGGTCGCCTACGAGTGGAAGCACCTCCTGGCCAAGATCGGCCAGCGGACCCCGGAACGGCTGGAAGGCCTGGTCGGCATCAGCGTGCCGCAGGTCCACCCGTTGTTCGAGGTCGTTCCGGGCGACATTGAGTCGTGGGAGCGGCTGGGCTAATCCCCATACTGTTCAATGAGGTTGTGGCGGCTTGCGGCTGTGTCCCAGTGAGTGCGTTGGTCCATGACGCGCCGGAGCCCGGCCCCGCAGGGATCGGACTCCCGTGCGGGTCCACGACTATGGCTTGAGGACGGCCTTGATACAGCCGTCTTGCTTCTTCTGGAACTTCTCGTACATCTCCGGGGCTTCGTCCAACGACGCGGTGTGCGTCTTGAGGTCCAGGACGCCGAGCGGATCCGAGGGGTCATCGACCAGCGGAAGGAGGTCGTCGATCCACCGTTTCACGTTGCACTGGCCCATGCGCAACTGGATCTGCTTGTCGAACATCGTGAGCATCGGCAGGGGGTCCTTCATGCCGCCGTATACGCCGCTGATCGAGATCGTCCCGCCGCGCCGGACGGCCTCGATGGCGGTGTAAAGGGCATCGAGCTTGTCCACCCCGGCCGTCTCCATCGCCTTGCGGCCCAGCGGGGACGGCAGCAGCCCTACGGCCTGGTGGGCTACCCCGGCCACGGGAGAGCCGTGGGCCTCCATCCCGACCGCGTCCACCATGGAGTCCGGGCCGCGGCCGTCGGTGAGGTCCTTCAGCTGATCGGCCACCTCGCCGGAGGAGTCCAAGGTCTCGATGCCGTGGCGCTCGGCCATGGCCCGCCGCTCGGCGACCGGGTCCACCGCGAGTACCCGGTAGCCCAGGTGGCGGCCGATCCGGGCGGACATCTGGCCGATCGGGCCCAGGCCCAGCACGGCCAGAGAGCCGCCCTGCGGGGGCGCGGCGTACTGCACGGCCTGCCAGGCGGTGGGTACCACGTCGGAGAGGTACAGGTAGCGCTCGTCCTCACCGGTGTTCGGGACCTTGATGGGCCCGTAGTCCGCGTGCGGGACGCGCAGGTACTCGGCCTGCCCGCCGGGCACCGAGCCGTAGAGGCGGGAATAGCCCAGGAAGACTGCACCGCTGTTGTACTCCCGAACCTGGGTCGTTTCGCATTGGGACTGCAGGCCCTGCTTGCACATGAAGCAGTGGCCGCAGGAGACGTTGAAGGGAATCACCACGCGGTCCCCGGCCTTGATCTGGGTGACGGCGGAGCCGACCTCCTCCACGATCCCCATGGGCTCGTGGCCGATGATGTCGCCCTTGTCCATGAACGGGGTGAGCACCTCGTACAAGTGAAGGTCCGACCCGCAGATGGCGGTCGAGGTGATCCGCACGATCGCGTCCGTGGGTTGCTGGATGCGGGGATCCGGAACCTCCTCGACGCTCACCGAACGCTTTCCCTGCCATGTCAAAGCCTTCATCTGTCCTCCTTCTCAGGGCCGCCGCCCCACCGGGAACGGCAGCCTGCTGATATATTCGGTCGAACCGACCCTACTACTGGGACTGCCCGATAACCTACTACTGGGACTGCCCGATAAACGGTGCGTGGGTCCGGCAGTTTTCGTCAGTTCGTGGTTCTCTCGACCTGTCTGGCGCGGGTGATCGCGAACATGTTGCGCGCTGGCTTGGCCCCTGGTGTGATGTGCTCCTGATCTGACACCACGACCTACCGCTGAGAAGGGGTCGGCTATGCTCGGGGCCAGTGACACGGGGTGCTGGTGCCCACCTGGCGACCAGCTGAGATGAGACCCGTTGAACCTGATCCAGTTCGTACTGGCGAAGGGATGTCCGCCCGGTTGGCGTTGTCTCCGGGCCTGCGCTCCTTCGCCTCGGCCTTGAGGAGCGTCCGTGCAGATCGCAGAGCAGATTGTCCTGGTGACCGGAGGGGGTCGCGGCCTGGGCCGCAGCATCGTCGAGGCCTTCGCCGGTCAGGGGGCGCGGGTTCTCGTCAACTACCACACCAGCCGGCAGGCCGCTGAGGAGCTGGCCTCCCGGTTCGGTTCGGACCGGGCCGTGGCCCTGCCCGCCGATGTCACCGACCCGGGGCAAGTAGCCGCCTTGCTGGCTACGGGACGGGAGCACTTCGGGGCCCCGGTCACGACCGTGGTGAACAGTGCGTTGATGGGTTTCTCTTTCAACGGCGACGCCCGCCCGGGGGTGACGGAGATCGGTTGGGAGGACTTCGCCGCTCAGTTCGCCGGCAGCGTCCGGGGGGCGCTCAACACGATCCAGGCGGCCCTTCCGTACCTGCGGGAGAAGGGCTTCGGGCGGATCATCAACGTCGGCACCAACCTGTTCCAGAACCCCGTGGTGCCCTACCACGACTACACAGCGGCGAAGGCGGCCCTGCTGTCGCTCACCCGCACGACGGCCAAGGACCTGGGACGGCACGGCATCACGGTGAACATGGTCTCCGGGGGCCTGTTACGCACCACTGACGCCAGCGCGGCCACTCCCGAGGAGGTCTTCGAGGCGATCGCCGCCGGCACGCCCCTGGGTCGGGTCATCACCCCGGAGGAGTTCGCCGACACCGTCCTGTTCTTCGCCTGCCCCTGGGCCCGGTCGGTCACCGGGCAGAACCTGGTGGTCGACGGCGGACTGGTCATGGATTGAGTGGAGGACCGGCATGACGGCCATGGCCCGCTCCACGTCGCACGTGGGGCTGGTCAGCACCGTCTCGACCACGTTCTCCGAGCCGTTCCTCGCGGCCCGGATGCTGGCGTCACTGGATCACATCAGCGGCGGCCGGGTGGGCTGGAACGTGGTCACGTCCATGTTCGCGATGCCGAGGCCCGCAATCACGGAATGGAGGCGCTACCCGGCCACGGCCAGCGGTACGAGCGGGCCGCCGAGTTCATCGAGGTGGCGCTACGGCTGTGGGACTCCTGGGACGATGAGGCACTGGTCCTGGAACCAGATGGCATGTACGCAGACCCAGCCCTGGTCCGGCCGATCGACCACGCCGGGGAGCACTTCCGGGTGTCGGGCCCACTGACCGTGCCGCGATCATCCCAGGGCCGCCCGGTGCTGTTCCATGCCGGAGCCTCCGGGCCGGGGCGCGAACTGGCCGCCCGGTACGCCGAAGGCATCTATGCCGTCGCCTACGACCTGCCCGCCGCCCAGAGTGACTATGCGGACCTGAAGAAGCGCATCGGCTCAGCCGGACGGGACCCAGCATCGGTGGCGGTGGTGCCCGGACTCGTGACCTATGTCGGCTCCACGGAGGCGGAGGCCGTGGCGAAGCAGTCCCGGGCGGACGCACTGCTGCCCGCGAAGCAGCCCCTGGCCCAGCTGGCACCTTCATCGGGCAGGACTGCACCGGTTGGCAACTGGACGCCCCGGTCCCCGAACTGCCCCCGCTCGAGCGGTTCAGCGGTCCACAGGGCCGCTACGCGACGATCCTGCGGATCGTGGAGGTCGAGGAGCCCACGGTGCGGCAGCTGCTGGGCCGTCTCGCGGCCGGAGGAGGGCAATGCACCATGGTCGGCACCCCCGAGCACATCGCCGACCAGATCGAGGAGTGGTTCCGTTGCGGTGCCGCTGACGGGTTCAACCTCATGCCACCGTGGCTACCGAACGACCTGGACGACTTCGTCGACCACGTCGTCCAGGGCTCAGTCGCGGATCAGTCCGCGCAGTTGCCGGGCCGCGACGCCGGGATCGGGGGCCTTGGTGATGGAGCGGACGACGACGATGCGGCTCGCCCCGGCATTGAGGACCTCGGGCAGCCGGTCGACGTCGATGCCACCGATGGCGAACCACGGGGTGCCCGCCGCCGCCGATCCCTCCATGAGCCCGGAAACATCCCGGACAAAACCCCGGCCGGTGGCGGGACGGCCGGGCTTGGTGGGGGTCTCCCACAGCAGTCCGGTGCAGATGTAATCGACCTCGGGATCCTCGACTGCCGCACGGGCTTGATCGAGATCATGGGTGGAACGTCCGATCAGCACCTCGGAGCCGAGTAGGGACCGTGCCTGGGCGGGGGAGAGATCGTGCTGGCCGATGTGGAAGATGTCGGCGCCGACGTGGGGCGGCCACGTCGGCCCGGTCGTTGACCGCGAACAGTTTCTCGTTTTCGCCCGCCACGTCGGCCAGCAGGTGCAGTGCGGAGATCTCCGCATCGGTGTCCAAGGTCTTGTCCCGCAACTGGATGATGTCGACCCCACCGGCGAGCGCGGCCTTCAGGACATCCTCGAGGTCACCCTGTTGCTGGCGGGCGTCGGTGCATAGGTAGAGCCGGGCGTCGGCGAGCCTTTCGGCGCGGGCACGGCGCGAGTTGCGGTCTGCTGGTACGGGGAACGCGGGGGTATGGTGGGTCACACGCTGGTGATAGTCAGCGGGTTCTGCGGGAGCCCCTCGGGGGCTGAGAAGGCTTGAGCGCCGACCGCCACACCTGATGCGGGTCATGCCGCCGGAGGAAAGGACGTGCCGGTGAATTCTGTGCATCCTGGTGTCGGGACTAGAGCGGTCGACGTCGCCGTCGTGGGCGCCGGGCTGGTTGGCTTGGCCACCGCTTGGGAGTTGCGCCGCCGCGGTCGCTCCGTCGCGTTGATCGACCCAGACCCGGGGGCGGGGGCGTCGCGGGCGGCGGCCGGCATGCTGGCTCCGGTCAGCGAAGTCCAGTACCAGCAGGAGTCCTTGTACCCGCTGATGGGCGCTTCGGCTGCCGAATACCCGGGCTTCGCTGCTTCCGTCGAGCAGGCTGCCGGAGCATCCGTGGGGTACCGGGCCACCGAGACCCTGGTCTGCGGAGTCGACTCCTCCGACCGGCAGGCACTGGCTGACCTTCGCCAATTGCAACTGAGCCATGGCATGGCGGTGGAACCGCTGACCCTCCGCGCGGCCCGTTCCCTGGAACCGGCCCTGACCCCGCGTCTGTCCGCGGCGTTCCGCATCCCCACCGACCACCAGATCGACCCGCGCCGACTGGTGACCGGGTTGCTGGCGGCCCTGGTCGAGCGAGACGTGACCGGGGTGCTCCTCGCCGGTGACGTGGATGGTGGGCCAGTGCGCCTTCTCCGCGTGCAGGCCAGGGCACTGTTGTGGGACGGGCAGGGCGTGGTCACCGGTGTCGTACTGACGGACGGTCAGGATGTGGTTGCTGACGAGACGATCCTGGCCCTGGGTATGGGTACCGGTGCACTGGATGGCCTGCCTGACACCTGTCGGTTGCCGCTT
Source organism: Citricoccus parietis (assembly GCF_042433045.1). Lineage (NCBI taxonomy): Bacteria > Bacillati > Actinomycetota > Actinomycetes > Micrococcales > Micrococcaceae > Citricoccus > Citricoccus parietis. The sequence goes on from NZ_JBHLWH010000026.1 coordinate 32,207, forward strand.
CGTCCGGTACATGGAGACATCCTTCGCGCCCCGGCTCCCCGCTGGCCCGCAGCGACTGATCGAGCGCACCGTTCGTGGCCTGGTCCACGGGGTGCCGGTCTACCTCGTGCCGCGCGTCGACGGCACGATCGTGATCGGTGCCACGTCTCGCGAGGACGACCTGGGTGGCGTCAGCGCCGGCGGGGTGTTTCGCCTGTTGCGCGACGCCCAGGCCCTCGTGCCGGGCGTTGCCGACCTGGAGCTCAGGGAGGTCATGGCCCGCGCCCGCCCCGGTACCCCCGACGACGCGCCCTACCTCGGCCGCATCCGCACGCCCGACGGCGAACCCGTGCCCGGCCTGGTGGTCTCCACTGGTCATTTCCGCCACGGGGTGCTGCTCACCCCACTGGCCGCTCGCCTTGCCGCCCAGCTGGTCACCGATCAGGCGGGGACCGATCCGGACGCCGACGCCGCGCACCTGACCACTACCGACCCCCACCGCTTCGACCCCTCGGGCCTCGCTCGGCGCACGGTCGCCGCCCAAGCTTCCGCCCCCGAGAACAGGAGGACCTGATGACCGCCATCACCCTCAACGGCACCCCGCATGCCGTGCCCGAGGACACGACCATCGTCGACCTCGTCGCCGAGGCCATCAGCCGGCCTCTGGGCCCCGACGGCCGCCCGCTGGACGGGGGCCGCCTGGGCATGGCAGTGGCCGTGGACGCCATCGTCCTCCCTCGCAGCCGCTGGTACCGCACGCCCGTCGTCGAGGGCCAGAGCATCGAGATCATCACCGCCGTCCAAGGAGGCTGAAACATGACCACGCCGCACCCGGACCCGCTGCTCCTCGACGGTGCGGAGTTCTCCTCCCGACTGATCATGGGCACCGGGGGTCTGAGCTCCCTGCACACCCTGGAGCAGGCCCTTCTCGCCTCCGGGACCGAGTTGACCACCGTGGCCCTGCGCCGCTACGCCCCCGGCCAGGGGGACACGCTGTTCTCCCTGCTCGAGCGCAACGGCATCCGGATCCTGCCCAACACCGCCGGCTGCTACACCGCCCGCGACGCCCTATTGACCGCCGAATTGGGCCGGGAGGCGCTGGAGACCGATTGGGTCAAACTCGAAGTCATCGCCGACGAGGACACGCTGCTGCCCGACGTCGTCGAACTGCTGGACGCCACCGAGCAGCTGGTGGCCCGCGGCTTCAAGGTCTTCGCCTACACCTCCGACGACCCGGCCGTCGCCCACCGCCTGGAGGACCTCGGCGCCGCCGCCGTCATGCCATTGGGCGCACCCATCGGCACCGGGCTCGGCATCCTCAACCCGCACAACATCGAGCTCATCACCTCCCGCGCCGACGTGCCCGTGGTCCTCGACGCGGGCATCGGCACCGCCTCCGAGGCCGCCCTGGCCATGGAACTGGGCTGCGACGCCGTGCTGCTGGCCAGCGCGGTGACCCGGGCCCAGGATCCCGTGGCCATGGCCACTGCCATGCGCCACGCCGTGGCCGCCGGACGGCTGGCCGCTGGTGCCGGTCGCATCCCCGCGCGCCGCCACGCCGTGGCCTCCTCACCCATGACCGGATTGGTCGACACCGACGACCCGGAGGACGTGCCGCGCGGAGACTGGGCACCCGTCCGGGAGGGCCGATGAGCTCGCTGCCCCCGCTCGTGGAACCCGGCCCCGAGCTGACCCTGGAGGAGATCGGGCGCTATGCCCGCCACCTGTCCCTGCCCCAGGTCGGGGCCATCGGACAGCGGCGACTCAAGAACGCCCGGGTCCTGGTCATCGGGGCCGGCGGTCTGGGCGCCCCGGCCCTGCAGTATCTGGCCGCCGCCGGGGTCGGAACCCTGGCGATCGTCGACGACGACGTGGTGGCGGTCTCCAACCTGCAACGCCAAGTAATCCACACGGTTGCCGACCTCGGTCGGCCCAAGACGGACTCCGCCGCCGACGCGGTGGCCCGGCTCAACCCCCTGGTGGAGGTGCGGACCCACGCGGTCCGACTCACCGCGGACAATGCCGTGGACCTGGTGGGCCAGTACGACCTGGTACTGGACGGCGCGGACAACTTCACCACCCGGTACCTGGTCAGCGACGCCGCGACGTTGACCGGCCGACCGTGCGTGTGGGGCTCGATCCTGCGCTTCCAGGGGCAGGTCAGCGTCTTCTGGGCCGGGCACGGACCCACCTACCCGGACCTCTACCCCGAGGCTCCACCGCCCGGGAAGGTGCCCAGCTGCGCTGAGGGCGGGGTGGTGGGGGTGCTTCCGGCCACGATCGGCTCCATCATGGCCACCGAGGCCATCAAGCTCATCACCGGCATCGGGGATCCCCTGGTCGGACGGGTCCTGGTGCACGACGCCCTGGAGATGACCTGGCGGGAACTCCGTCTGGACCCGGACCCAGACGCGGTCCCGGTCACAGCTGTGAACGACCTTGACCTCAACTGCGCCGTACCGGGCGATGCCGCGGTCGCCCTGCACGAGACGCTGACCGCCCCCGAGCTGGCGGACCTGCTCGAGCGCCGGAATCGCGGGGAGGCTGCCTTCACCCTGGTGGATGTCCGCGAGGACTGGGAACGCGAGCTGGTGAGCATACCGGGCGCACGGCCCGTTCCGCTGCAGGAGCTGCTCGACCGCCGAGAAGCCGCACTGCCAGCGGAGACCCGCGGCGCCGACCTCGTGCTGCACTGCAAGGCCGGGACCCGCTCCGCCACCGCCCTGGCCACGCTGCGCCCGTACTTCGCAGGGCGGGAGGAGAACATCCGCCACCTCGAGGGCGGGGTACTGGCCTGGGTGGCGCAGGTCGAACCGGAGAAACCTGCCTACTGAGCCAGCCCGACGCCACGAAGTCCACAGGTCCACCGAATGCAAGCGAGAGGAACACCGCGGATGTCCGTGCCTGAAGACTCCGTACCTTCTGATACCGGCCCGGCAGAGGTCCGACCCACGCCGGCAGAACTGGGTGGGGGGCAGTGAACTCGTGAGCAGACCACCGGTCGCCCTGACGATCGCCGGCTCGGACCCTTCCGGCGGGGCTGGCATCCAGGCCGATCTCAAGACGTTCTCGGCGTTGGGCGTCTATGGCACCGCCGTGATCACCGCGCTGACTGCCCAGTCCACCCAGGGCGTGACCGGCGTGCACGCCGTCCCCCCGGAGTTCGTCCGCGCCCAGCTCGACACCCTTCTGGCGGACATACCCGTGGACGCCATCAAGATCGGGATGCTCGCCGGCGCCCCGACCGTGCGCACCGTGGCGGACTTCCTGCGCGAGCTGGCCGAAGGACAGGGTCCGGCCGTGGTTCTGGACCCGGTGATGGTCTCCACCAGCGGCTCGCGCCTCCTGGCCGACGACGCCGTGGCTGCCATCCGCGAGATGTTGCCCTACAGCTCTGTCATCACCCCCAACATCCCCGAGGCCGCGGTCCTGCTCGACCAGGCAGAGGCCACCGACATGGAAGGCATGCGCACCCAGGCCCGGGCCCTGCTCGACATCGGCGCCCGGCGGGTGCTCCTGAAGGGCGGGCATCTGGCTGGTGGGCATGCCACCGACCTGTGGCTCGACGCCGACGGAGAGCACCTGTTCACCGGGCCGCGGGTGCCGACGGCCAATACCCACGGCACCGGCTGCTCGCTGTCCTCGGCCATGGCCGCCCTGGTACCGCGCTGCGCGTCATGGCCGCAGACGGTAGACCGGGCAAAGTCTTGGCTGACCGGGGCCCTGCGGGCCGCGGACTCCCTCGAGATCGGCCAGGGCCCCGGACCCGTCCACCACTTCTACGATCTCTGGAAGTCGCCATGATCCAGACCGGCACATGATCCACCAGCGGATCGCCAGTCGGAAGAGGCGATCGTGATCTGATCGAACGGTATTGGGGCTAATCCGCCGGGCCGCATCGTGCGGAAGCCACTGCTCAGACACCACCGGTCGATCGCCTGGGTCCGGCCGATCGCTTCCCAGACACCCGTCGCGTCGTGCCTCGTCCGCCAATCTGCAGGCAGATGTTCAGCGTGGGCGGCGGGGTTGACGGGCAACAGCCAGTGCGTGCACTCAGAACCGTCAGTGGGGCGCATGGCGAACACCCCACCCGAACCGCAGGGCCCACCGTTTCCACGGGGGCACCCGAGACCAATTGAGGGACAGGGTGCGCAGGGCGCGGTGGAAACGGCGGCCGAGCTGGGCCATCCCGCGCAGTGAGCGGGCCGAGACCCCCACCACGATGCGGGGCACGGTGGCCACGATGTGGTGAGGCCCCAACGCGAGGGCCAGGTCCATGTCGTCATGCACTTCCCGCTCCGTGCGGTGCACCCGGCCTCGCACCTCCCGCCAGACCGACCGACGGATGGCCATGTTCGAGCCCCACAGCGGCGCCCGGGCGGACGCCGCGTAACCGAGGGCGTAGTAGGCCCCCAGGTACACCGCAGCCGCAGGGATGCCGATCAGCCGGGGCAGGTCCACGAAACGACCCCAGCCGGTGACTGCGGCGGCCTCCGGGCGCTGCGCCATGGCCTCGGTGATCTGCTCGACCCAGTCTGGGCGGGGCAGCGAGTCGGCGTCGAGGCGGGCGATGACCGGGGCTTCGGCGGCGTCGTAACCGGTGGCGGCCGCGGCCCAGATGCCGACCGTCGGTTCCACCAGCACGCGCGCCCCGTGGAACGCGGCCACAGCCGCTGTGGTGTCCTCGGAGGCGTTGTCCACCACGATCACCTCGGCCGGCGCCACGGTCTGCTGCGCCAGGGCGCGCAGGCACCGGTCCAGCAGGACGGCGTCGTCTCGGGCGGGGATCACCACACTCACCAACTCCCGCTTCGGAGCTGGTGCTGGTACTGGCACTGAACCGTGCGTCTCGGAACTCAGGGCCACGGCCCGTCCTTCACGAGCCGGTCCAGCAACAGCCCGGCCAGCAGCGCGCCGAGCACCCCGGCGGCCAGGTCACCCATCGTGTCTTCGTAGCCGACCTGGATGGCGGGATCGAGCAGGGTGTGGCCGAACCACTCGCCCACCTCCCAGAGCACGGCCAGCAGGGCGCCCAATCCGGCGGTGAGCAGGGTCTGGCCAGCGCGGCCGGCTGAGGGACCCGTCTGCAGCCAGCCGCTACGCAGCAGCGCGGCGGTACCGATGGCGGCCAGGAGGCCGGTGGCCACCACGTGCGTGACGAGGTCGAGCCACGGGATCAGCTGGTACGCGTCCAGCAGGGCCGCCCAGGCGGCAGCCAGCAGGATGACGGCGGTTCCGGCTTGGACGGACGCCCGTAGCGGTGTCAGGCGAACCACGGTCTGGCCCAGGAGCACCAGGGAGTAGAGGGCCACGGCCACCCCGCTGTCCCACAGTCCCAGGACCAGGCTGAGGAGCGTGAGCAGGGCGGCAGCGTCGGCGATCAAGCGCACAGGCAGGGGTCCGTCCACCCGCAGCGTCCTCACGGCCTCCTGCCACAACCGCGCCGCGCGGCTGGCGTTCGCCTCAGCCGCCACGGGCGATCCAGATCAGCAGCAAGGTCACGAGGAACCCGGTCACCATGTTGAGCCAGAGGAACCGCCGCCAGCCCCGGTTCGCCTCCTCGCACCGCTCATCCGGCAGGGAGCGGAACGGCAGGATGCTGACGAGGTACGGCAGCACCAGCACCCCGGCCAGGGCACCGGGCCACCCGGCCAGCAGCATCACGAGTCCGGCGGCGGCGTAGAGGACCATCGCGGTGCGGACGGCTCCGCGGGCTCCCAGCGCCGTGGCGATGGAGCCGATGCCGGCCTCACGGTCCGCGGTGACATCCTGCGCCGCACCGAAGGCCTGCGAGGCCATGCCCCAGAAGAAGAACGCGACCATGGAGGCCACCACGGCCGGGGTCGGCGGGGCCTCGGCCAGCGCCAGCCCGAAAACCGCGGGGCCCACGAAGTGCGTGGACGAGGTCATGGAGTCCAGCAGCGGCCGTTCCTTCAGCCGGATCCGCGGGGCCGAATATCCCACGACGGCGGCCAGCACCACCGCGAGCACCACGCCGGACACGAGCGTGCCGGCTGCCAGCAGGAACACCACGAAGGGCAGCGAGAGCAGTCCGGCAGACCACAGGGTCAAGCGGTGCCATCGATCGGAGAGGACGATGCCCTCCACCCCGCCCTTGCGCGGGTTGCGCAGGTCCGACTCGTAGTCGAACACGTCGTTGATCCCGTACATCAACAGGTTGTAGGGGAAGAGGAAGAAGAGGACGCCCACGATCAGCTCCACGGTGGAGCCGCCTCCGGCCATCAGGTACGCCGCGGCGAAGGGGTAGGCGGTGTTGACCCAGCTGATCGGGCGGGAGGATCCGAGCAGCTGGCGGGCCGCCTCGGGGGCGGTGGCGCTGACCGTCGTCATGCGTCCACCTCCCGTCCCGCCTCATGCCGACCGGCGTCATTCCGTCCCGGCTCGACCCGGCTCGACCCGTTCCGCCTGGCCCCGGACAGCAGGGCGCTGACCGCGGGCAGCAGCAGTCCCGCCGCCACCGGCCAGACCAGGTCCTCGACCGGGGCCAGGCCCACCCGCCAGCCGGTGAGCAGCTCCTCGTTGTACCGGAACAGGTCGGCGGCGATCATCAGGTTGTCGAACACCACGGTCAGCACCACGAGCACGGCGATGGTCAGTGCGGTGGCAGCCCACCACCGCCGCCCCAGTCCACGGCGCCAGGAGGCGTAGGCGGCCACGGCCACCGGGAGTAACAGGAAGAGTCCGGCGAGCGCAAGGTAGCTCACTGCGCCACCTCCTGACCGGCGGCCGGGCGCGGGGACGGCCGGCCGGCGTCGTGCAGGCTGGCTCCGGGAGGTTCGCCACGACCGGCCCGGCGCAGGAGGAGGACGATCAGCCCGCGCAGCACCAGGGTGAGGTAGGAGAGGAAGGTGATGAAGACGACCTCCTCCAGCGGCAGCTCGGGGGCGAGCATGATCCCCGTCATGCCCTCGCTCTGGCCGGCGGCATAGTGCCCGGACGCGATCGCCGCCAGGTCCCAGGCGAGGAAGAACGCGATGCCGATCGCCACGGTGATCGTCCCGGCCCGCGGCGCGCGCCAGAGCACGAGCCGGAAGCGGTGGTCGAGCAGAGCCATGCAGCCGGCCGAGATGATCAGGGCGGCCAGGTAGAGGTACGCCGTCATGGCTGCCCCGGGGTGGGCAGCGGTGTGCCGAGCAGCCCGAAGGGGGGTAACTGCGAAGGGCGCATCCCCGAAGGGCGCAATTCCGGTTCCGGCAGCGGGGCGGCGGAGTGGTCCCCGCGCAACCGCTTGAGCAGGATCTCGGCGCTGATCAGGCACATCGGCAGACCGATGCCGGGGATGGTGCTGGAACCGGCGTAGTACAGCCCCTCCACGCGACGGGAGACGTTGCCGGCCCGGAAGAAGGCACTTTGGGCCAGCGTGTGCGCCGGCCCCAGGATGCCGCCGCGCCAGGCGCCCAGGTCCTCGGCGAAGTCTGTGGGCCCCACGGTGCGGCGGACCACGATCCGCTCGGCCAGGTCGGGGATGCCGGCCCAGCGGGCCACCTGCTCGAGGGCGGCATCCGCGATCGACTCGATCACCGGATCACCGTTGCCGTCCAGGCCGCCGCGGCCCAGGTCCGGATCGGCGGGCATGGGCACCAGGACGAAGAGGTTCTCGTGTCCCTCCGGGGCCACGCCAGGGTCCGTGGCCGAGGGTTTGCACACGTACACCGAGGCCGGCTCCGGCACGGTCCCAGCGGCGATCGCGGAGAAGTTGGCCGTCCAGTCCCGCGTGAAGAACAGGCTGTGATGCGGCAACTCCGGCAGCGGACCGCGCACCCCCAGCATCACCAGGACGCCGCCCGGCCCGCTGGTGCGCTGACGCCACCATTGTTCGGGAAACGTCTGCAGCGAGCGCGGCAGCAGGGTCGTCTCCGTGTGGTGCAGGTCCGCGGCGGAGACCACGACGCCGGCCGGCAGCTCCCGCTCCTCCCCGTCCCGTCCGCGGACCCGGACGCCGGTGGCGCGAGCTCGTAGACGGCGACCTCGGCCTCCGCTGCGGCGGGCACGGTGATCGCGAGGAGCTGGGTGAGCTTGGTGATCTTGGTGAGCGCTGAGATCCCGGAGAGCAGGTTCCGTCAGGATCGCGGTCGCGGCGGTGCCCGCATGCAGGCGGACGCCGGACTCACGGGCCAGCCGGACCATGACGTCCATGAGGTGGCCGAAGCCGCCCTGCGGGTACAGCACCCCGCCGGTCAGGTCCAGGGCGCTCATCAGGTGGTACATCCCGGGGGTGCGGTCCGGCGAGGACCCCAGGAAGACCGCCGGGTAGCCCAGGACCTGACGGATCCTCGAATCCGTGAAGCGGTGGGCCACGAACCTCTCCAAGGACTGCAGCAGCAGCGGCCCGAGCCGGTGGGCCTGGCCGGCCACGTCCCGGGACAGGAACGGCCGGATCGAGGAGAAGGAGGTGTACAGGAAGCGCTCGATGGCCATGTCATATGTGCGCTGCGCCGAGTCGAGGTAGCGCGCCAGGGCCCGGCCTGCGCCCGGTTGGACCGCCTCGAACCGGGCGATGTTGGTATCCCGGTCCGCGGCGATGTCGAGGGGTTCGGGCCGGCCGCCGTCATTGCCTTCGCCTTCGCCTTCGAAGAAGACCCGGTAGGCGGGGTCGAGCTGCTGCAGGTCGAGTTCCGCCTCGGCGGTGGTGCCGAGGAGTCGGAAGAAGTGGTCGAAGACGTCCGGCATCAGGTACCAGGACGGCCCCGTGTCGAACCGGAAGCCCTCGTGCTCCCAGCTGCCGGCGCGGCCACCGAAGGCGTCCCGCGCTTCGACGAGGTCCACGCTGTACCCCTCGCGGGCCAGCAGGGCGGCGGAGGCGAGACCGGCGATGCCCCCGCCGATCACCACCACATTCTCGCCGTTCGGGCCGGACGCATCCTCGCCGTCTGGGCGGACCCGACCCTCGCCCTCCGGCCGGAGAGCCCCGGCGCCTGCGTCGTGCGCCGCCGTCGTTCTCGAGCGGTGTCCGGCGCTCATGGGGACCATCCCGTCAGCGCCCGGAACAGGATGAGGGCCTTCTCGGGGTCCGGGACGCGCACCCGCGCCTGGCGGATCTGCGCGGCCGGGGTCTGCCGCAGGCGCCGGGACAGGGCGGCAAACAGTCCGTGGGCGGCCTGGACCGCGCGTCGGCTGCTGGACGGCAAGTGGGGGATCGCCGTGGCGGCCACGGCCAGGTCTGCGTCGATGTCATCCAGCAGGGCGTCGCGGTGGGTGTCGCTGAAGGTCGCCGGGTCGAGTCCCGGAAAGTAGGTGCGGCCCAACAGGTCATGATCATCAGCGAGGTCTCGGAGGAAGTTCACCTTCTGGAAGGCCGCGCCGAGGCTGCGGGCGGCCGGGGCGAGGCGCTCGAAGGATCCGGGGTCACCGGCGGTGAAGACCTTCAGGCACATCAGCCCCACCACCTCCGCCGAGCCATAGACGTACTCGGACAGGCTCTGGCTGTCATGTGAACTCTGGCTCAGGTCCGCCCGCATGGAGGCGAAGAACGGTTGCACGAGCTCGGTGCCGATGCCGCACCGGCGGGCCACGCTCGCGAACGCATGGACCACCAGATTCGTGCTGCGAGCGCATTCCAGGGCCTTGATGGTCTCGGCCTCGAGTCCGTCCAGTTGGCTCGCCCGCAAGGCCGGCGTGAGGACCGGGTCCGGGTCGTCGACGATCTCATCGGCCACCCGCACCAGGGCGTAGATGCTGCGCACGTCGGAGCGCACGGGTTCGGCGAGCAACCGGGAGGCCCAGCCGAAGGACGTCGAGTATCCGCTGATCACCTCAGCGGCACTGGCCTGGGCCACCCGGTCGTAGCGGTTGGCGGCGGTTGGTACGTTCATCGGGCCCCCGCCCGGGAGGCGTCAGCGAACTGTGCCGGTTCTGGGGTCCGTGGCGTTCCCGGGGCGTCCGCACTCCTGCCGGTCACCGGACCGTCAAGAGCCAGGGCGGCGGTGTCCCGGATGTCGCCGACCAGATCGGTGAGGACTCGAGCCAGCGCGGCTGGAATCGGCTCTCGCGCGGCGGCGGCGAGCGCTTCCTCGAGGTGGCGGTCGGCGAGCTCCTGGACGGTGTCCCTCGCGCCGCAGTCTTCGAGCAGGGCACGTGCGCGGCCGGCGTCGTGGTGGTCCAGGTCCGGATCCCCGACCAGGCCCTGCAGGTCGGGCCAGGCCGGGGTGGTCCGGGCGTGGGCCAGCAAGGCGGTGTGCTTGCCCTCGCGCAGGTCCGTCAGGGCGCTCTTGCCGGTGCGGGTCTCATTACCGAACACCCCAAGGAGATCGTCCAACAGCTGGAAGCCGATGCCGACCAGACGGCCCAGGCGCGCCAGGGCCGCAGTCACGTCCGCGGGGGCGCCGGCGAGGATGGCCCCAGCCTGGAGCGGGAGCTGGAAGGAGTAGACGGCCGTCTTCTGCTCAGCCACCCGCAGGGCCTCGTCCAGGGTGACCGGACGCCCTGTTAGGTGCAGCCCGAGCCGCACGTCCGCCAGCTCGCCCGTGGCGGTGGCGTGCACCGTGTCCTCGAGCAGGTCCAGCAATTCGTCCACGAGGGCAGCCGGCGCCGGGCACCGGGCGACCAGCCGGACCGCGGAGACCAGGGCCAGATCACCGGCCAGGATTCCGGCAGCCTCACCGTAGTGACGGGCTGTGGGCCGGTCCGCTCCCTCATCCCGGGCGGCGGCGGCGAAGGTCCCCGAGACATTGGGGCGCCCCCTGCGCACATCGTCACCGTCGATCACGTCATCATGCACCACGAAGGCCGTGTGCAGCAGTTCCAGGGCTGCGCCGACGCGAGCCACGGACTCCGTCGAGGTCCCGCCGAGGGCGTCATGTGTGGCAACCGCCAGACCGGGACGGAACCTCTTGCCGCCGCCGGAGGCCAGGGAGAGGGCCTCCCAGAGATCGCGGTGGTCCTGTCCCAGCCGGGCAGAGCGGTCCACGCCGGACGCCAACAGCCGGTCCAGCTCCTCCGTGACCCCGTCGGAGGTGTCCTTCATGCCTTCTCCCCCTCGGTCGCGGCCGGATGCGTCCGGTAGGCGAGCACGCCGGGGAGTTGTTCGGCCATCCAGGGGCTCACGGCCCAGGGGGCGGCCCGGACGAGAGCCGCGACCTCATCCGCCGGGACCCAGCGATAATCCATGACCTCGTCCGGGTTCGGCACGGGTTCCCCGAGAGCCGTGGCCACGTAGACGGGGCAGATCTCGTTCTCGACGATCCCGGAGACATCGACGGCACGGTAGCGAAAGTCCGGGAGGGCACAGTGGAGCCACTTGACCTGCAGGCCGAGTTCATGGACGGCATACCGCTCGATGGTCTGCTCATACGACTCGTCGAGCCTCGGGTGCCCACAGAACGAATTGGTCCAGACCCCGGGCCAGGCCACCTTTGCCAGGGAACGGCGAGTGAGGAGCAGGTCCCCGTTCGGGCGGAAGACGTAGCAGGAGAACGCCAGATGCAGAGGGGTGTCCGTGGTGTGGACCGTGGCCCGGGGAGCGAGGCCCTGGGCGTTGCGGTGTTCGTCCACGAGCACCACGTGGTCTTCCGGAACGGTGCTCACTGGCTTCTCCCTCGTGCGATCAAAAAATTCACTCGACAATCTAGCTAGCCTGTCTAGTGATCCCGACATTAGCATTGACCACCATGGACAATCCACCGGGACGCGGCGTCTCCTCGTCACCCTATTGGTACGAGGACTCCGATCCCACCGTCGGCCTGCTCCACGCCCTGCGCCGGTTCCGGCGAGCCGATCAGCGGATGCGGCGGCGCATGAGCTTCGACATGGACCTGAATGCCACGGACGTCGAGGCGCTGCGCCACATCATCGCCCACAACGCAGCAGGGTCATCGGTGACGGCCAGGGAGCTCGCGACCCACCTGGACATCTCGACAGCGTCCACGGCCAAACTGCTCAACCGCCTCACCGAGTCCGGTCACGTCCAACGCCATCCGCACCCTGACGACCGGCGCTCGGTGATCGTGACAGCCACGGACCATGCCCATGCGGAGGTCCGCGACTGGCTGACGGATATGCACCAACGGATGCTGGAGATCGCCCACGGAGTCCCCGAGGAGTCCCGCCAGGCCGTGACGGATTTCCTGGAATCGATGGCCGACTGCCTCGACCCGGAAACCCGAGGCGACGCGTCAGACCGCTGACCGGTCCGGACGGCCGCATTCGCGATGAACCTGTGATTCCTTCGTGACCCTTGTCAACGCAACTCGCTAGCAAGGCTAGTAATTCCATTCCCGGCCATGATCGAATGTTCGCGTCCGGACCCCACCTGACGTCGACCCACGCGGCTTCCACACCGCAGCCATACGGTTCGGACTCCGTTCCAAGGGAAGGAAGACCATGCTGAAGAAGCTGTCCGACATGGGCATCAAGTCCGACCACCTCTACACCGCCGGTTTCGCCTCCATCGGCCTGACGTTCCTGTCCTGGGCCATTTCCCGGGGCAAGAAGGACGATTCGAAGTCGCAGTCAGACCGCTGGGGCCTGTTCGTCGGCGAATGGACCCCGACGTTCTTCGCCCTCGGAGTGGCCCTGAAGCTGGAAGAGGGTGACCGCTCGCCCCTCAAACGCTGAGCCGTCACCGAGCGCCGGGCCGCTCCCCGCTGGGCTGGGGAGCGGCTGCGGCCATGATGTTCTTGGCCATCGTCGGGAAGACGAGGGCGTGGAACGGCTGGATGGCCCGCCAGTAGGCGCGGCCGACCAGGCCGGAGGGGAAGAACACCGCACGCTGGCGCAGACGTGACCCGCCGCCGTCGCGCCCCTCCACGCTGAACTGCAGCCAGGCCCGGCCGCCGACCCTCATCTCCGCCCGCAGCGTGACCGAGCGTCCCGGCTCGATCTTCTCCACGCGCCACCAGTCGACGTGGTCGTTGACGCGCAGCCGGCGGGCGTCCCGCCGACCACGCGCCAACCCGTAGCCGCCCATCACCTGGTCCATCAGCCCGCGGATCCGCCACAGCACCGGTGCCGAATACCAGCCGTTCTGACCACCGATGGACTCCACCACCTGCCAGACCGCCTCGGGCGAGGCCTCGCCGTCATGCTCCCGGACGTCCGTGAAGACCGTGTTCCCCGCCCACTCCGGGTCGGAGGGCAGCGGTTCGGCCGGGTCGAGCGCCATCGTCGCCAGGACGTCGTCATCCCAGGTCTGGTCCACGGTTCCCGAACGCTGGCGTTCGATCGCCCGCCGGCAGGCCTCACGGAAGCCTGTCAGCCCCTCGGGCGGGTCGGGGATCAGGTCAGCGATGTCGTGTTCCTCGCTCACGGCGTCCTCGGCCATCGAGGCGGACAGCGGCATGGCGATGCCCCGCGGGATCGGGGTGACGACGCCGATCCAGAACCCGGAGAGCCGCTGGGCCGGGATGGGCAGGGCGTAGACCTTGCGGGGCGAGAGGCCGGCGACGTCGGCGTACTCCTTCAGCATGGTGGCGAAGGACTGCTCCTGCCCGCAGCCGATGTCGAAGGTGCGGTTGACCGATTCCTGCAGCGCGCAGGCGTGGGCCAGGTAGTACAGCACGTCCCGGATCGCGATCGGCTCGATGCTGTTGGTCAGCCAGCTGGGCCCGGGCATCACCGGCAGCCGTTCGGCCAGGTGACGGATCATCTCGAAGGACACCGAGCCGGAGCCGATGACCACTCCCGCCTCGAACACCAGCGCGGGGACCTCGCCGGCCAGCAGGATCCGGGAGACCTGCTCGCGGGAGCGCATGTGGTCTGAGAGCTCCTCCAGCGGCTTGTCCGGATGCAGCCCTCCCAGGAAGACGATCTGGTGGACGCCGGCCTCGGCGGCGGCCTGCGCCACGGTGCGCGCCATCGCGGCCTCTCGCTCCATGAAGTCCTTGCCGGATCCCATGGAGTGCACCAGGTACAGCACCGTGTGCACGTCCTGCATCGCCGCCCGCACCTGCTCATCGTCCTGCAGGTCCGCCTGGGCCGTCTCCACCGACCCGGCCCACGGCCGCTGGGAGAGGTCCTCCACATTCCGGGCGGTGGCCCGCACCGTGAAGCCGGCGGCCAGCAGCTCCTGGATCAACCGGCCGCCCACATAACCGGTGGCTCCGGTGACCAGTACGCGGCGCCCCTCTCCGGCCGGGAGAGACAGCTGTAGTGGCGACAGTGGTTCGGAAGTCATGAGCCCCACCGTACGGGTCACCCTGGGAGCTGAATACGGTTCCCCGCTGGGAGCTTCCCGTGCATGTGACCCCACCAGCCTGCACCCCTGTTGCGCTCCGTGCCATCTGTGCTGGACTGGCGACATCCACCCGATGGTCTGCGGACCAGTCGGATCGACACCACCGAGGAGGAACCATGGTTGACCACGATCCTGTGAAGACCCTGCTGGAGAAGACCGAGAAGGCGGGCGTGGCCATGCTGGCCACCACTGATGCCGGTGGGCGCATCGTCAGCCGGCCGATGGCCATCCAGGAGATCGAGCCGGACCACACCATCTGGTTCATCACTCGGGTCAGCACGCCGAAGATCGGCGAGGTGTCCGGGAGCCAGCCGGTCAACGTGACCGTGGCCGAGAAGGGCTTCTGGGCCTCCATCACCGGCACCGCCACTGTGGAGGGGGACGTGGAACGCAAGAAGCGCTACTGGTCCAAGACCACCGAGGCGTTCTTCGGCGAATCCCAGCCGGAGGACTCGGACATCGTCCTGCTCAAGGTGAACCCGGACACGGGTGAGTACTGGGATTCCCCGGGCCTTCCGGCCACCGTGGTGGAGGTCATCAAGGGCATGGTCAGTGATGAACCCGCCCGCCCCGGGGAGAGCAACACCGTCGAGCTCTGATCCGCCGCGTTCAACCCCGCCGGACGGCGAAGCGCAGGTGGAACGGGCTGAGCGTTCCGGGCAGCTTGCCGGTATCCAACGGCTTCTCTGCCGTGAGCCGCCGCTGACGCAGCATTTCCCCGAGCACCAGGCTGGCGGTCAGCAGCACGACGTTGCGTCCCGGGCACATGCCGGGTCCGCCACTGAACGGCACGAGCGGCCAGTCACTGTCATCCCGGTCACCGGACCACAGTTCTGGGCTGAAGCGGTGGGCCTCCGGCAGGGTCTGGTCGTCGCGGTGGAAGAACGGTGCGAAGATGACCAGTCCGGCGCCTGCCGGGAGGGTGCCGTTGCGCCAGCGGGTGTCGGCGGTGCTGTCCCGCAGGATCAGCGGAGTGGTGGGCCACAGGCGCAGAGATTCCAGGACGGCGGCACGCAGCAAGGGTTGATCCCGGGGACCGCACGGCCCCGCTGGACCCGCATCCGCACGACCCTCGGTGCGCGGCGCTGCTTCGGCGCCGGGCGAAGCAGGCACCGCGCCCGCCATCTCCGCCCGGGCGTCTTCGGCCGCACCCGGATGGGACACCAGCAGTGCAAGCGCCCGGAACGTCGCCCACGCCTCGGCGTCGAAGGCGAACAGCCATTGCGGCATCTGCTGGACCGGCTCGGCATCCGCCGGCGCCGGGGTCTGCGCGACCATCGCCGCCAGGCTCCCCGGCTCCGCCCTGTCAACGTATACCTGCAGCCGCCCGAGGAACCTCTCCCGTAACCGGCGGTTCTGGGGCATGAGGTAGGAGAGATTGCCGCGATCCCGCAGCCGGCGGAGGTCATCGGTGACCTGATCGTCCTCGCGCGCCCCGTTACCGAGCACGATGCGCCGGATCATCCGGCCCCACATCACCGCGAAACCGTCCCAATCCAGTGTCCCGGTGAAGTCCGCGTGCCCCAGCAGGGCCTCGACCTCCTCGGTGATGATGGCCGTCATCTGCTCGGCGTGGCTGTGGACGGGACGATCCGTCTCCAGGACCTGTTCGTTGAATGGGCGGCGGGACAGCCGCTGCTGCGCCGAGGAGACCAGCGAGCTGCCCGGCTCGAAGTGGTTCAGCGCTCCGCGCTTCTCCAGCGTGGCCGGCGAGAACGGCTCGGGGCCTTCGTTCAGCACCCGGTGCACGTCCTCCGGGGCCAATAGCAGGGCGATCCGGCGGCCGGGGATCCGCAACTGCACCGGGCCGGCTCCGTAGCGACTGCGCAACCGCTGCATCTCGGCCACCCCGGCCGAGTCGAGGTCGATGCGTTCGGCCAGGCCGACAACCCTCGGTCGGCGCACGATCGGCCCCTTGACCACCGGACTGAGCAGCACCCGCGTGAGGACTCGGGCGTGGTCCACCGGGCTAAGGCTCGGCACGGCCGCGTCGGGCAGGTTTGGCGTTGCGTCAGACATGACGCCAGACTTCCACGGCGGTCATAGCCCCGGCAATACCGGTCAGGTGTTGGTCAGTCGCAGATCCGTCAGGCATGTCGGGTCGTCGGCGTTGCGGGTGGAGACCATCGACGTCGCCGTCTTGCCGTCATGCTCCACCGTCAGCTTCGCGTCGATCCCCCTCGGGAGCCACAGCCCCACGAAACCGTTGTCGAAGGTCTGGAGCCGTTCCTCGACGAGGACCTCACCGGTCGCCTGGTCCAGGACGGTGACGCGTACGTCTTGATTCCGGAGTTCACCGAGGCACGTCGTCAGACTGTGGAAGTGGCACTCGTGCGTCTGCGACTCGTACGGCGCCGCGGAGACGTAGACCTCGTCGGCCGGCATCGGCACCGCTGCCTGCCGACCGCGCGCGTCGGCCACGATCAGCTGTTCCGACTGGACGGATGCCACCAGGCCGGCGGGCCGCTCGGCCACGGCCTGGGTATCCAGACGCTCGATGATCGTTTTGGCGTCCAGACCGGCCAAGTCGTGATCGGCCAGCAGGTCCGGATCGTCCACCACGGGGGAATCCGAGCCGGCGGCACCGTCTCGACCTGCCGCAGCCGGTCCGGCATCCAGCAGTTCTTGCATATCGCGGATCTCGGCATTCTGCGTCTCGATGATGGCCTCGGCCAGCGCGACGGCCTCCGGATGCTCTCCGTCGGCAACCTCATCCTCGGCCATCTGCACGGCCCCCTGGTGGTGTTCGATCATGCCCTCGAGGTACAGGCGGGTCGCCTCCGCCGTGTCGGCCTGTTCCAGCCTCTCGAGCTCGGCGGGCGCCAGCATGCCGTCCATGCCCCCGTGGTCCATCGAGCCGTGATCCACCGCCTGCGGATCCACGCCCCAGGCCTCAAGCCACGCGTTCATCTGCTTGATCTCCGGAGCCTGTGCGGCCTTGATCCCCTCGGCCAGGGTGGCAACCTCCGGGTGCAGACCAGATTTGGCCAGCAGGATGTCGGACATCTCGACGGCCTGTTCGTGATGCGGGACCATCATCTGCGCGAACATGACGTCGGCCTGGCCCGCCTCCCCGCTGGAGGCCGCTGGCGACTCGGTCGATGACGTGCCGGCACTATCGCTCGGTCTCGTCCCGGTGTCTCCGGCACAACTGCTCAGGGTCAGTGCCGCGGCGAGGGCCGCACCCAGGATGAGGGTGTTTTTCTTCAGGGTGGTGTTCATGGTGGATCTCGTCTCTGCAGTCGTTGATCGGGGACGTGCCCGGCTGATCGGCCGGCCAGGCACAGGGGGTTGAGGCATCCCACGGAGCGTGGATGCCAGCCACTCACGTCCGACTGATGCAGAGAACCTGTAGGGAAGGTGGCCGCGGCACGACAGGGTGCGCCAGCCCTGTCTTCGGTCCCGCGCGCAGCCTCTGGCCGAACGAGACCCGCTGCAGGCGTGGCGGTGTCAGCACCAAGAGCACCAGCAGCAACGCCACCAGGCAGGTCATCGCCAGGCCGAGGTGGGCGGCGGGGCAGCCCTCGCAGTCAAGGTCTCCCGTCGCGCCGCCGCCGGCCGTGGCGGCCGTGGCGGCCGCGGCGGCCGCGGCGGCCGCGATCGTGCTGCCCGCAGTGCCGTCGGCATGGTGCATCCCGACGCCGGCCACGGACACAGTGCGCCCGTCACCGGAGTGCCCCATGGCAGGGGAACCCGCAGCATGGTCGGCATGGCCGGACTTTACGGAGGCACCCTGGACCACGTCCGAACCCGCCACTACTTCGTGCCCATGCATGGTGTGCATGGCCAAGAACCCGAGCGCCACCAGTAGGGCCAACAGACCGGCCCGCAGGACAGGACGGGAGCCTGCTCGCAGGTGGCTCCCGCTCGATGCGCTGGACAGGGTGAACACGGCGTCCAGTCTAGGATCCTGCGCCCGCTCCACCGGCCACGGCAGCCGGCCGCAGGTCCACCTTCCGCAGCAGCTGGGCGTTCAGCGCCACCACCACGGTGGACAGGGACATCAGGATCGCCCCGACGCTCATGGGCAGCACGAATCCGATCGGTGCGAGGACGCCGGCGGCCAGGGGCACGGAGAACAGGTTGTATCCGGCGGCCCACCACAGGTTCTGCTTCATCTTCCGGTAGCTCGCACGGGACAGCTCCGCCACGGACAGCACCGCCCGCGGATCGTCGGAGGCCAGGATTACGCCGGCCGAGGCGATGGCCACGTCTGTGCCGGCACCGATCGCGATCCCGACGTCGGCCTGGGCCAGCGCCGGGGCGTCATTGACACCGTCTCCCACCATGGCCACCTTGCCGCCCTCCTCCTGCAGCTGCTTGACCTTGGCGGACTTGTCCTCCGGCCGCACCCCGGCGAAGTAGCGCTCGATGCCCAGCTCGCCGGCCACGGCGGCCGCCACGGCCTCGGCGTCGCCGGTGATCATGACCACCTGGACGCCGCGGTCCCTCAGCCCGGCCACGGCGTCCCTGGACTCGGGCCGGATCTCGTCGGCCAGTCTCAGCGCGCCGGCAACCTGGCCGTCCACGATCACGTGCAGGATGATCGCCCCCTCCTCACGCCAGTCGTCGGCGATCGGCAGTTCGGCCATCCCCACCTGCTCCAGCAGGTACGGCCCACCCACCATCACCGTGTGGGCCCGGGCCTCAGCCCCTTCCCCGCCTCGGTCCCGGTGCTCGTCCGTGTCCCCGTCCGCACCCAGGACGACGTCGGCCCGCACCCCGACCGCTGGAGAGGAGGAGAAACCGCTCGCGGCGGGCACCTCGAGGTCCCGTTCGGCCGCCGCGGCGACGATGGCCCGCGCCAGCGGATGCTCGGAATCCGCCTCGGCCGCGGCCGCGAGCGCCAGGAGGCGGCCGGCGTCGTACCCGGGGGCCGGCTCCACGCCGGTGACCGCCGGAGCACCCTTGGTCAGGGTGCCGGTCTTGTCGAACAGCACCGTGTCCACAGTGCGCATGGCCTCCAGCGCGAGCCGGTCCTTGACGAGCACGCCGCCGCGGGCTGCCCGCTCGGTGGCGATCGAGACGACGAGCGGGATGGCGAGGCCGAGGGCGTGCGGGCAGGCGATGACCAGCACCGTGATGGTGCGGACCACCGACTCGTCCGGCATCCCAAGGGCGGTCCAGACGATCGCGGTGATGACGGCGGCCCCGAGGGCGAACCAGAACAGCCAGGCGGCCGCCCGGTCCGCCAGTCGCTGCGCACGCGAGGATGAGGACTGGGCCTGCGTGACGAGCCGCTGGATGCCCGCCAGAGCCGTGTCCTCGCCGATAGCGGTCACCTCCACGCGGATCCCGGAGTCCGTGGCGACGGTGCCGGCCACCACGGGATCACCCTCGGACCGGCGCACGCTGGCCGACTCACCGGTGATCATCGACTCGTCCATGGACGCCGAACCGTCCACCACGGTGCCGTCGGCCGGCACCCGGCCTCCCGGCCGGACGATGACCACGTCCCCGTGGCGCAGTTCGGCCGGAGCGATGGTGGTGATGGTGCCGCCGTCGGGTCCATCGACGCGTTCCGCCTCATCCGGCAGCAGTGCGGCCAGGGAGTCGAGGGCGGAGGTGGTCTGGGCCAGGGAGCGCATCTCCACCCAGTGGCCCAGCAGCATGATGACGATCAGTAGGGCCAGTTCCCACCAGAACTCGAGTTCGTGGTGCAGGACGCCGAGGGTCGCGCCCCAGGAGGCCAGGAACGCCACCGTGATGGCCAGGCCGATGAGCAGCATCATCCCCGGCTGGCGCTGGCGGATCTCGCTGAACGCCCCGGTCAGGAACGGCTGGCCGCCCCAGAGGTACATCACGGTGCCGAGTGCCGGGGCGATCCAGGAGGCCCAGCCGGGAACCTCGTAGCCGAGGATCATGCCGAACATGGGCGAGGTCGCGACCACTGGGACGCCCATCGCGAGCATGATCCAGAACAGGCGGCGGAACTGATCGACATGGTGCGAGTGATCGTGACCGCCGTGGCCGCCGTGCTCGCTGTGACCGTCATGACCGCCGGGCTCCCCATGACTGCCGTGCTCGCTCTGCGGCTGTTGGCGATGATCATGACCGGCGTGCTGATCGAGTGAGTCGTGTTTGCTCACGGTCGTTCCTTTCCCTCGTGTTCCTGGTGATGCCTCGCCCCCGGGGCCCCGTCGCGGCAACAATACCCCCGGGGGGTATATGAATCAAGACCCGCGCCGCGAGACCCTTCGCCACTAGACCAGTTAGCGATCAGTAACTAGAGTCGGCATCGACCGACCCTCGTGATCCCGATCACACCCGCTGACAGGAGTCCCATGACCACCCAGCTCTCCCACGACCGCGGTGAGACCACCACCCCCCTCCTGGAGGAGACCATCGGCGCGAACCTGGCCCGGACCGCCGCCGCCTTCGGCGAGCGCGAAGCGCTGGTGGACGTGCCGAGCGGCAGGCGCTGGACGTACGCGGAGTTCGCGGCCGACGTCGACCGCGTGGCCACCGGACTGCTGGAAATGGGCATCGAGACAGCTGACCGGGTGGGGATCTGGGCGCCGAACCTGCCCGAGTGGACGCTCACGCAGTACGCCACGGCCCGGATCGGCGCGATCCTGGTGAACATCAACCCGGCCTACCGGACGGACGAGCTGCAGTACGTGCTCAACCAGTCCGGGGTCCGCACGGTGGTGGCGGCGAGCTCGTTCAAGACCTCGGACTACGAGGCGATGCTGGCCCAGGTCAAGCCCGACTGTCCGGAGCTGCAGGACGTGGTGATCATCGGCGGCGAGGACTGGAACCGGCTGGCCACCACGGATGCGGACCCGGTCCGCCTGGAGCGGATCGCCGCGCACCTGACCGCGGACGACCCGATCAACATCCAGTACACCTCCGGCACCACGGGCTTCCCCAAGGGCGCCACCCTGTCCCACCGGAACATCCTCAACAACGGCTTCTTCGTCGGCGAGCGCGTGCAGTACACCGAGGCCGATCGGGTCTGCATCCCCGTGCCCTTCTACCACTGCTTCGGCATGGTGATGGGCAACCTGGCGTGCACCACCCATGGAGCGGCCATGGTCATCCCCGCCCCGGGATTCGACCCCACCGCCAGCCTGCACGCCGTGGCCACCGAGCGCTGCACCTCCCTGTACGGGGTGCCGACCATGTTCATCGCCGAGCTCGGCCTGGAGGACTTCGCCTCCTACGACCTCTCCACCCTGCGCACCGGCATCATGGCCGGCTCGCCCTGCCCGGAGCACGTGATGCGCCAGGTGATCGAGCAGATGAATATGCGAGACGTCTCCATCTGTTACGGCATGACGGAGACCTCCCCGGTCTCCCTGCAGACCACGACGTCGGACAGCCTGGACCAGCGCGTCGGCACCGTGGGGCGCGTGGGGCCCCACCTCGAGGTCCGCGTGGTGGACCCGGTGTCCGGTGAGGTGCTGCCCCGCGGGGAGGCCGGCGAGCTGCAGACCCTGGGCTACTCCGTGATGAAGGGCTACTGGAACGATCCGGACAAGACCGCCGAGGCCATCGACGCCGAGGGCTGGATGCACACCGGGGACATCGGCCTGATGGATGCGGACGGCTACGTGCAGATCACCGGTCGCATCAAGGACATGGTGATCCGCGGCGGCGAGAACATCTACCCGCGCGAGATCGAGGAGTTCCTCTACACGCACCCGGACATCGTGGACGCCCAGGTGGTCGGGGTGCCGGACGAGAAGTACGGCGAGGAGCTGATGGCCTGGATCCGGATCCGCGAGGGCGCCCCGGAACCGACCTCCGACTCGCTGCGCGAGTTCTGCTCCGGGAAGATCGCCCACTACAAGGTGCCCCGCTACGTGCAGGTCATCGAGGAGTTCCCCATGACGGTCACCGGCAAGGTCCGCAAGGTGGACCTTCGAGCGCAGGCGATGGACCTGCTGGCGGAGAGCCCCCGCTGACCTGCTCCCCGACGGTGTTCTGCGAGCAGAAGTTGCGAGTGTTCTCTTGCCTGCGAGGCCATCGCCCTTCCGGCTCCCCCTGGGCCGCTCGAAGCCACTCTAAGCTACTCTAAATTTTTTAGAGTAGCTTAGAGTGGCTTCATGCATGGCACCCCCGCAAGTCACATCGCCTCTCTTCCGGAAGACGCCAGACTCAAAGCGCTGCAGGAAGCCACTGAAGACCAGTGGTTCGACCGGAAGTCCGCCCGAGTAGCACCCAAGGACCTCGCTTCATTACTGGTGGCCTTGGCCAACGCAGAGGGTGGAACTGTCGCCATCGGTGTGCACGATGGCGAGTACGACGGGCATCTCCTCACACCAGCCCGGAACAGTGCCCTACGCCAAGCGGCCATGGACCACACCAATCCGCCGGTCCGCATGGAGACCGAGGAAGTCAGCGTGGGAGATGACCGTTCCGTCCTCTTGATACACGTCCGCCCCGGCGACCAGGTCTACGAAACCAGCAAGGGCGATGCCTACCTCCGGGTCGGCGACGAGACTCGGAAACTGGGATTCAACCAACGGCGTGAGTTGGCGTATGACCGAGGCTCAGCGCAGTTCGAGGGAGAAGCAGCACCAGGGGCAAGCACTGATGACCTGGAGTCAGATCAACTCCAGCGTTACCGCGACGCCATCGGCGCTGGCGCAGACGACCCGACGGCGCTCAGGGCGCGCAGTCTGCTGACACGCACGGGCGACCTCACGGTGGCTGGTGTCCTGCTACTGGGCCACTCCCCCCAGCAATACCTACCCCAGGCTCTGGTCCGCGTGATGCGCTTCTCCGAACGGGATCCTGGAACCGGTTCACGGCAGTCTCTCGAGAGTGGCAAAGACCGACGCTTCGAGGGACCCATCCCCACCATCATCGACCAGGCAGCAGAATGCATCTCGCAGTGGATGCCGAAGCGCCGCGCCCTGGGCGCATCCCGCCGGTTCGAGGACATCCCCTTGCTACCCGACGATGTATGGCTGGAGGGACTGGTCAATGCCGTGGTCCACCGCTCCTACAGCCTCGCCGGTGACCATATCCGCGTCAGCATCTTTCCCGACCGGATCGAGGTGGAGAGCCCCGGCCGGTTTCCAGGACTCGCCGACCCGACCCATCCCCTGGACATCGCCCGGTATGCGAGAAATCCGCGCATTGCCCGCGTGTGTTCGGACTTGGGGATCACGCTGGAGCGCGGCGAGGGAATCCGCCGCATGTTCGAGGAGATGCGCGGGCTGGGCCTCGTCGACCCGCTGTACGAACAGACCGGCGGAAGTGTTCGCCTGACACTGGCGGCCACGTCACGGCTCGATCCAGAGCTGGAGAGCAAGCTGCCCGCCGGAGCCGACGACCTGGTCCGGATGCTCCGGCAGCACGGCGGTGCCATCGGCACGGGAGAGATCGTGGAAGAGTCCGGGCGGTCCAGGCCATGGGTCCGGACCGTACTCGAAACCCTGCGGGAGGCCGGGGTGGTTGCCTGGGAGGGCAAGTCCCCCAAGGATCCGCGCGCAACGTGGCGCCTGGTCGACTGATACTCGCACCGCTGACATGAAACTACTCGAAGCTACTCTAAATTTTTTAGAGTAGCTTCGAGTACAGCGAATCCATCGACCTACAGATCCGAAAGGAGACGCATGTCAGAGGAGATGATCCACCACGCGCGGGACGGGTTCCCACTCGCGGTCCAGACCGGTGGCCCGGCGGAGGCAGAGGAGGCGATGCCGGTGCTGCTGTTGCTGCCCGGCCAGTCGAACTCACACCATTGGTGGGACCGAGTCCGTGGCGGCTTCGAGGAGGCGTTCCGGACGGTGACCTTTGACTACCGCGGTACCGGGAACAGCCGCGGGGAGCTGGGCGACTGGACCACGGGGCTGTTCGCGCAGGACGCCGTAGACGTCCTGGACCACCTCGGCATCCGCTCCGCGGCCGTGTTCGGCACCTCGATGGGCGGCCGGGTGGCCCAGATGCTCGCCGCGAACCACCCCGAGCACGTCTGGGCCCTGGTGCTGGGCTGCACCTCCCCCGGAGGGGAGCACGCCCACGAGCGCAAGCGGGAGACCCGGCAGTGGCTGGCCCGGGGCACCCGCGAGGAGCAGCAGGCCAAGCTGCACGAGCTCTTCTACACCCCCGACTGGCCGGGACGGCCGGAGGAGAGCACCCTGCTGGGCGATCCCACCATGAGCCCGCGCGAGCAGGTGGGCCACCGTCGGGCCAGCGACCGCCATGACGCCTGGGAGGCGCTGCCCTCGATCAACTCCCCCACGCTGGTCCTGCACGGCACGGAGGACCTCATGGTCCCGGCCGAGAACGCCGCACTGATCACCCAGCGGATTCCCGACGCGCGGATGCGCCTCTACCCGGGCGGCCGGCACGGCTTCTTCGAGGAGTTCGCCGAGCAGGTGGTGCCGGACATCCTGGAGTTCCTCGCCGACGTCGGCCCCTCCGGTTCCTGAGACCGCCGCAGTACGGCGGACCAGAGTCCATATCCTCACCCTCTGAATCCAGAGTCTTTGAGTATTTTTGCGTTCAAGAACGCGGGGCTAGGCTGACCCCAATCCCGCCGGCGTGAGCCACGGCATACTCGGCGGGCGGTCGGCACAGTAAAGGAGTCCTGCGGATGTTCATCGCCCCCACGGAGGTGGTCCTCGCCACCACTGCTGACGATCTGCAGGCGGCCCGCACGCAGGCCGGCTCGTGGCGGTCCAAGGAGATGGGCATCCCGGACCGGTACCTCTCCGATGCCGCCTTGGCGGACCTGGCGACGGCCGCGGAGTCAGTGCAGGATGCCGGCTTCGCCCGTGCCGTGATGGCCGTCCAGTCCGCCCGCGCCGGTGACTTCGCCCCGATCCCGAACATCAACTCCGCCGTGGAACTCTTCCGCGAGTTCCTGAAGGACGGGCTGATCGACGGCTGGCTCTACGTCCAGGAGCCCGACGGCTATCTGCACCCGTACCTGGTGATGGACATCGGGCTGGACCACGGTGACCGCACCCGTCCCCCGCGCATCAAGATCACGATGGAGGCGGACAACCCCACGGTCAAGCGCCCCTCCCGGGCACCGCGGCTGCTGCAATTCGACGAGACCGAGCTGGTCGGCAAGACGCCCGCGGACGTGCTGACCGCGCATCGGGCGTTCAAGGAGACGGAGCGGCTGCGGGCGGAGTACCAGGAGCGCCGGGATGCGTTCCAGGACATCATCGACCACGACTTCGGCCAGCAGTTCGTCTTCACCGGCCGCGCCATGCGCACCGAGGACTACCGCTCGGCCCATGACCGCACCCACCGCAAAGTCGTCCACGACGTGGCCCCGGACGAACGGGCACCGCTGCGGATGGTGGCCTCCTCCGTCCTCTTCGACGAGCAGGAGACCGGCGCGGTCCCCGTGGTCACCGCCGTGCGTGTGTTCGACCTCGCCGCCCAGGACTACCTGGACGTCAATACGGCTGATCTCACCCGCTACGAGTACAACCCGGGCCTGCGGGACAAGCTGGTGCTGCCGGACGACCAGCGCGAGCTGCTGGACATCCTCACCTCGGACATCTCCGTGTTCACGGGAGACATCATCGAGGGCAAGTCCGCCGGCAACGTGATCCTGGCCCGCGGCCGGCCCGGCGTCGGCAAGACGCTGACCGCCGAGGTGTACGCCGAGGTCATCGGCCGCCCGCTCTACTCCATCCACACCGGCTCCCTGGGCATCACCGCGGAGCTGGTGCGCAAGAACCTGGAGGAGATCTTCGTCCAGGCCAAGCGCTGGGACGCCGTGCTGCTGCTGGACGAGGCCGACGTCTTCGTGCTCGAGCGCGGGTTCGAACTGCACCAGAACGCGATCGTCGCCGAGTTCCTGCGCACCCTCGAGTACTACGACGGGCTGCTGTTCCTCACCACGAACCGGATCGACGAGGTGGACGGGGCGATCCTGGCCCGCTGTGCCGCCGTGATCGACTACCTGCCACCTGAGCCCGCCGCCGCACGTCAGATCTGGCAGACCTTCGCCGCCGGGCACAAGATCGAACTGTCGGCTGAACTGCTGGACCAGTTGGTGGACGGCTTCCCGGACATCACGCCCCGAGACATCAAGATGCTGCTGCGGCTCGGCCTGCGCATGGCCGCCCACCGGGACACCGCACCGGATCTCGACGTCTTCGCCGCCGCCGCCCGCTTCCGGGGGCTGCAGTACATCCCGACCAGTCCATAGACGACACCACCGCACATCCGCACAGGACGAAAGAGAGCAGGAATCATGACCCAGGACAGCTACAACGAGGAGACCGTCGCCCGCGCCGCCGATTCCGGAGCCAACGCCTCGGCACGGTTCCGCGAGCGCATGGCCGCCCAGTCCGCCGGCGGCGTGGTGGACACCGAGCGCGTCAACCACCTGGCCTCCCGCGCCGTGAAGGCCCTCAACGACCTCGTGCTCGAGGAAAGGGTCAGCTACGAGGAGTACAACGCCTTCAAGGCCTGGCTGATCCGTGTGGGCGAGGACGGCGAGTGGCCGCTGTTCCTGGACGTCTGGCTGGAGCACTCCGTCGAGGAGGTCGCCAACGAGCACCGTGAGGGCTCCAAGGGCACCATCGAGGGCCCCTACTACCTCGAGGACTCCCCGGAGGTCCCGTGGAACGGCACCATCCCGATGCGTGAGGACGAGCCGGGCACCCCGTTCACCTTCACCGGCCAGGTCCGCGCCGTGGACGGCTCCCCGCTGCCCGGCGCCAAGCTGGAGCTGTGGCACGCGGACGACCTGGGCTTCTACTCCCAGTTCGCCCCCGGCCTGCCCGAATGGAACCTGCGTGCCACCTGGACCGCCAACGAGGACGGCCGCTTCGAGATCCACACCGTCCGCCCCGCGCCCTACCAGATCCCCACGGACGGTGCCTGCGGCCAGCTCATCGAGGCCGCCGGCTGGCACGCCTGGCGGCCTGCGCATATGCACTTCAAGGTGCATGCTCCGGGACACCACAAGCTGACGGCCCAGCTCTACTTCCCCGGCGACCCGCACAACGAGGACGACATCGCCTCGGCCGTGAAGCCCGAACTGATGCTGGACCCGCAGCCGAACCCGGACGGCGAAGGCGAGATCACCCACTACGACTTCGTCCTGGACCCGGAGCAGTGAACCGTCTGCCGGTGCATCCGTAGAGTGGAAGCCATGAAGAATCCACTGATCGCCGCCATCCGCCCCGCCGCCCGCGTCCTGACCGGATCCATGTACGCCCTGCTCGGTTATGAGGCGGCGAAGGCTCCGGGTCCGCGCGTCGGAATGGCGGCCCCGCTGCTCGATTCGCTCCGCAAGGTCGCCCCGCTGCCGGTGGACAACGAGACCGTCGTACGCGCCAACGGTGCAGTGCAGATGGCCGCCGGCAGCATGCTGGCCCTCGGCGCCGCACCCCGGCTCTCCGCCGCCGCCCTGGTCGGCTCGATGGTCCCCACCACCTTCGCCGGCCACCCGTTCTGGAAGGTCCAGGACCCGGCCGCGCGCAGCCAGCAGCGCACCCAGTTCCTGAAGAACATGTCCCTGATCGGCGGACTGCTGTTCACTGCGCTCGACGCCGGCCAGCACCGCCAGGAGAAGAAGTCCCGGAAGGTCGCACAGCAGGCGGCCTGATCTCACGTTCCGGGCCATCCCCACCGGTGGGGATGGCCCGGAACGTGAGCTGGACAACCCGCCAGCGGGCTAACTCCGCTCCGCCCGCAGCTCCCGCTTGAGCAGCTTGCCGGACTGATTGCGCGGCAGCTCGGCCACGAAGTCCACGCGCTTGGGCACCTTGAAGTCTGCGATCTTCGACTTCACGTGCGCACGGACGGTCTCGGCGGTCAGCTCCGCCCCCTCCTTGAGCACGACGACGGCCGTCACCGCCTCGATCCAGCGCTCGTCCGGCAGCCCCACCACGGCGACCTCGGCGACGTCCTCCAGCTCGTAGATGCAGTCCTCCACCTCCCGCGGGGCCACGAGTACGCCACCGGTGTTGATGACGTCCTTGATGCGGTCCACGATCTGCAGGTAGCCCTGCGCGTCTTGGGTGGCCTGGTCGCCGGAACGGAACCAGCCGTCGTCGAACGCCTCGGCGGTGGCCTCCGGCTTGTTCCAATACCCGCTCATCAGCTGCGGGGACCGGTACTGCACCTCCCCGGGCTCACCCGGCTGCGCCAACGCGCCCTCCGCCGTGATGAGCCGGGCCTCGACGAACAGCACGGGCCGGCCGCAGGAGGCGGGCCGCGCGTGGTGCTCCTCGGGGCGGAGCACCGTGCACAGCGGGGCCATCTCGGACTGGCCGAAGCAGTTGTAGAAGCCGAGTTTCGGGAACCGTTCGCGCAGCCGCTGCAGCACGGTCACCGGCATGATCGAGGCGCCGTACTGCGCCTTGGTCAGCGAAGACAGATCGCGGGTATCCAGGTCCGGGTGGTTGCTCAGCGGCACCCACACGGTGGGCGCGAGGAAGAGCGAGCCGATGTGCTCGGCCTCCACGAACCGCAGGACCTCCGGCACGTCGGGCTTGGGCAGCAGCCGGACGGTCGCACCGAGTGCCAGATACGGCATGAGGAACACGTGCATCGCCGCGGAGTGGTAGAGCGGCATGCACACCAGCGGCCGGTCCTCCTCCGTCAGGTCGAGGGCGACGATGGTGGACACGTACTCGGAGATCAACGCCTGGTGGGACATCATCGCGCCCTTGGGGGCCGACGTCGTGCCGGAGGTGTACAGCAACTGGGCCAGGTCTGCATCGCCGATGGGCAGGTCCAGGGGGGTGTCCGGAGCCGACTCGTCCAGGGCCGTGGTCAGCAGCGCCACGGCCGGTGCGCCGGCCGCGAAACTGTCCGTGCCGCCGTCGGGAAGGCCTCCGTCGGCAAAGAACGGCCAGAGCTGCCCGACGCCGGCCGCGCGCCCCTGGTCCCGGACCTCCCCGATGCGCGGCATCAGCGCGGGATCCGCCACGAGCAGTGCGGCGCCGGAGTCCTCGAGGATGTAGCTCAGTTCCTCGCCCTTGAGCGCGAAGTTGACCGGCACGTGCACGTATCCGGCGGTGGCGCAGGCGAGGAACAGGATCGCGTAGGCGTCCGAGTTCAGCCCGTAGGCGGCCACGCGCGATCCCTCCGGAAGCCCGGTCTCCCGCAGTCGGTGGGCCACCCGGTGCACGGCCTGCTCCAGCCCCGCATAGGTCCACTCGCGGTCCTCGAACCGCAGCGCCGTGTTCTTCCCATTGCGGGAGGCGGTCCGCGCGAGCAGGGTGCCGAGGGTGTTGGCCCCGGCGTGGCTGATGGTCTGGTCGGGTGCGTCGGTCTCCGTGGTCATGGTCAGAGCCTTTCGATGATGGTGACGTTGGCCTGGCCGCCGCCCTCGCACATGGTCTGGAGCCCGTAGCGGCCGCCGGTGCGCTCGAGCTCGTGCAGCAGCGAGGTCATCAGGCGGGCCCCGGTGGCCCCGATCGGGTGGCCCAGCGCAATGGCCCCGCCGTTGACGTTGACCTTCGCCGGATCCGCGCCGGTCTCCTGCAACCAGGCGAGCACGACGGCGGCGAACGCCTCGTTGATCTCCACCAGGTCGATCTCCTCCAGGGTGAGCCCCGACTTCTCCAGGGCGTACTTCGTCGCGGGGATCGGCGCGGAGAGCATCATCACCGGGTCCGCACCCCGCGCGGAGAGATGGTGGATCCGGGCCCGGGGTTTCAGACCATGCCGTTCCACCGCGGCCGGCGAGGCGATCAGGAGGGCGGCGGCGGCGTCGGACATCTGGGACGCCGAGGCGGCCGTGTGCGCACCGCCGGGAAGGATGGGGTCCAGTGAGCGGATCTTGTCCAGGTCCGGCTCGCGCGGGCCCTCGTCCTGGGTCACGGACTCAGCGCCTGGGACCGGGATGATCTCGCGCTCGAAGTGGCCGGCGGCCCGGGCCGCCAGGGCGCGCTGCTGCGAGGTCACGGCGAACTCCTCGAGCTGGTCCCGGGTGAAGCCCCACCGCTCCACCATCATCTCCACCCCGCGGAACTGGGAGATCTCCTGGTCCCCGTAGCGTTCGGCCCAGGACGCGGAACCGGTGAAGGGATCCTCGAAGCCGAACTCGCGCGCGGCCTTGTTCGAGTAGGACAGCGGGATGGCGGACATCGACTGCACGCCCCCGGCGATGACCAGGTCACTCGTGCCGGACATGACGGCCTGCGCGGCGTAGTGGATGGCCTGCTGGCCGGAACCGCACTGGCGCTCCACCGTGGTGCCCGGGACGGACTCGGAGCCACCCGCGGCCAGCCAGGCGTTGCGGGCGATGTCCATGGCCTGCGGCCCCAGCTGGTCGATGCAGCCCAGGATCACCTCGTCATAGAGCTCCGTGTCCACCCCGGTCCGGCTGATGATCTCGCGGATCGGTGCCGCCGCCAGGTCCAGCGGGTGGACGTGCGCCAGCCCCTTGCCGCGGCGCCCCACGGGGGTGCGGACGGCGTCGACGATGTAAGCCTCGGTCATGGTGGTCCTCTCGGAAGAAGGGGCATCGATGCCAGTGGCACGATGCGGCGATTGCCATACTCACTAGTAGCATTCCTCAGTCGCCGACCTGTTGTCCAGGTCACTCCACGGTGGGGCCGACGGCGCTAGGATGGCTGATCGGGATGCCGGAAACCACGGCGGACCTACGGATGGGACGGCCCATTCCGGCTTGTTGCGAGCCGCTGACGACGGCCATCCTGCCCAGCCCCACGGATTGTCACTGTGGCACGGCAGGATCGCGGTGGCGGCCGGAGTTGCCGGCGCGTGCGAACGGTTCTCCGGTGGGCACCGTGCTGGATACCCTGTCACCCATGCCCACCACCCCTGCCCTGCGCGGCCTGGCCCAGGTCAACATCCCGGCCGACGACGTCGCCGCGGCCCGTGACTGGTACGCCCAGGCCCTCGGCGTCCAGCCGTACTTCCAGCAGCCCGACGCCGAGACGCCTGCCTATGTCGAGTTCCGGCTCGGCGACCACCGGGGCGAACTCGGGATCATCGACCGCCGCTGCCTGCCCCCGTCCGAGGCCGCCGCCGGTGGCGGGGTCATCGCCCGCTGGCACGTGGATGACCTGGAGGGAATGGTCGCGCATCTGAGGGAGATCGGGGCCACCGAGCACGAACCCATCACCCCGCGCGGGGACGAGGGCTTCGTGACGGCCTCCATGCTGGACCCCTTCGGGAACATCCTGGGGCTCATCCACAGCCCGCACTACCTCGAGCAGCTCTGAGCCGCCCAGGTCCCGTGGCCCCGCGACCCCGGCCCGGGAGACCACCTGTGAGATGTCCCGCCGATCGTGAAGATTCCCCGTCATCAAGACCGTGAATTGTCACGATCATCGGGAAAAAATCCGCAGGGGGCAGGGTCAGGGTCAGCCCCAACGCAAAGACCCCCGGAAACCGTGAGGTTTCCGGGGGTCCAACTGCGGAGGATGGGGGATTTGAACCCCCGAGGGCGTTAACCCAACACGCGTTCCAGGCGTGCGCCATAGGCCGCTAGGCGAATCCTCCTGAGGTGCCCAAGTTCCGGATACGCGTGGCAACCGACTCAAGAGCAGGATTCATCGTACCTGACCGAAGGCCTCGGGGACCAATCGGCTCATTCCGCCCCGGTCCCACCGGCTTCCACGTCCCGCACGATGGCCAGGGCGAAGCCGTCCCAGCCCTTGCCGCTGACGGTCTGCAGGGCCGTGCCATCCAACCGTGGATCGTCCCCCTGCCGCTGCAGGTAGGCGCGGATCCCGGCCACGTCAGCGGCATCGGCGCCGGTGCCGGAGGTATCGAGCACCCGGCCGCCGCGGACCACGTTGTCCCCGATGATCACGGTGCCGGGCCGGGAGAGTTTCAGGGCAGCATCGAGGTAGTTGGCGTTGTTGGCCTTGTCCGCGTCGATGAAGACCACGTCGAAGGGACCCGCACCGGAGTCGATGAGCTCCCGCACGGTGTCCAGCGCCGCCCCGACGCGGATCTGAACCCGGTCTCTCAGTCCTGCGGCGTCCAGATTCGCCCGGGCCACCTCGGCATGCTGCGGTTCGTATTCGAGCGTGGTGACCGTGCCCCCGGGCCCGACGGCGGCCGCGAACCATTGCGTTGAGTACCCGCCGAGGGTGCCGAACTCCAGCACGGACCGCGCCCCGGCCAGTTCGGCGATCAGGCCCATCAGCTTGCCCTGCCCGGCGGGCACCTCGATCGGCGGCAGCCCGGCCTCATGGGTGGCGGCACGGGTGCGATCAGAGGCCGCGTCCCGGAATTTTTCAAGTCAAGCGGTACCACGGTGTGTTAGGCGGCCTTTAGGCTGCGGCTTTTTCGGTGGTGGTCTGGGGTTGGTTGATCCATGTAGGGCCGGGTAGGTCCAGGATCTTGGGATCGTCGGTGGTGCTGAATCGGTTCGGGTGCTTGGTCCTG